>NZ_AYWU01000015.1:0-261201 GCF_000502375.1 Mesorhizobium sp. L48C026A00
CAAGGCGGTTGCCGCCGGCATGAACCCGATGGACCTGAAGCGCGGCATCGATCTCGCGGTTAGCGACGTCGTCGCGACGCTGATCAAGAACGCCAAGAAGATCAAGACCTCGGAAGAGGTTGCCCAGGTCGGCACCATCGCCGGCAATGGCGATGCTTCGGTCGGCTCGATGATCGCCGAAGCCATGCAGAAGGTCGGCAATGAGGGCGTCATCACGGTCGAGGAAGCCAAGACCGCCGAGACCGAACTCGAAGTCGTCGAAGGCATGCAGTTCGACCGCGGCTATCTCTCGCCCTACTTCGTCACCAACGCCGACAAGATGGTTGCGGATCTGGAAGACGCCTACATCCTTCTCCACGAGAAGAAGCTCTCCAACCTGCAGGCCATGCTGCCGATCCTCGAGGCTGTCGTGCAGACCTCGAAGCCGCTGGTCATCATNGTTCGACCGCGGCTATCTCTCGCCCTACTTCGTCACCAACGCCGACAAGATGGTTGCGGATCTGGAAGACGCTTATATCCTTCTCCACGAGAAGAAGCTCTCCAACCTGCAGGCCATGCTGCCGATCCTCGAGGCTGTCGTGCAGACCTCGAAGCCGCTGGTCATCATTTCGGAAGACGTCGAAGGCGAGGCCCTGGCCACGCTGGTCGTCAACAAGCTGCGTGGCGGCCTGAAGATCGCCGCAGTCAAGGCGCCGGGCTTCGGTGATCGCCGCAAGGCCATGCTGGAAGACATCGCCATCCTCACCGGTGGCCAGGTCATTTCCGAAGACCTCGGCATCAAGCTCGANAATGTCGGCCTCAACATGCTCGGCCGCGCCAAGAAGGTGTCGATCTCCAAGGAGAACACCACCATCGTCGACGGCGCCGGCAAGAAGGCCGAGATCCAGGGCCGCGTCGCCCAGATCAAGCAGCAGATCGAGGAGACCACCTCGGACTACGACAAGGAGAAGCTGCAGGAACGTCTCGCCAAGCTGGCGGGCGGCGTTGCCGTCATCCGCGTCGGCGGTGCGACCGAGATCGAAGTCAAGGAAAAGAAGGACCGCGTCAATGACGCCNCGTCTCGCCAAGCTGGCGGGCGGCGTTGCCGTCATCCGCGTCGGCGGTGCGACCGAGATCGAAGTCAAGGAAAAGAAGGACCGCGTCGACGACGCCCTCAACGCGACCCGCGCGGCCGTCGAAGAAGGCATCGTTCCCGGCGGCGGCGTCGCACTGCTGCGCGCTTCGCTGAGCATCAAGGCTGTCGGCGCCAACTCCGACCAGACCGCTGGCATCGCCATCGTGCGTCGCGCGCTGCAGGCTCCGGCCCGCCAGATCGCGGCCAACGCCGGTGCGGAAGCATCGATCGTTGCCGGCAAGATCCTCGNTGCGTCGCGCGCTGCAGGCTCCGGCCCGCCAGATCGCGGCCAACGCCGGTGCGGAAGCATCGATCGTTGCCGGCAAGATCCTCGAGAACAAGGGCCCGACCTTCGGCTTCAATGCCCAGACCGGCGAATATGGCGACATGATCGCCATGGGTATCGTCGATCCGGTCAAGGTCGTGCGCACGGCTCTCCAGGACGCGGCCTCGGTCGCCGGCCTGCTGGTCACCACCGAAGCCATGATCGCGGAGGCTCCGAAGAAGGAGTCGGCTGGCGGCGGCATGCCCGGCGGGATGGGCGNCGATCCGGTCAAGGGTGTGCGCACGGCTCTCCAGGACGCGGCCTCGGTCGCCGGCCTGCTGGTCACCACCGAAGCCATGATCGCGGAGGCTCCGAAGAAGGAGTCGGCTGGCGGCGGCATGCCAGGCGGCATGGGCGGCGGCGGCATGGGCGGCATGGGCGGCATGGACTTCTAAGAAGTCCATAAGCACGCCCCATGAATCTAAGTTGCTCAAGCCCGCAAGCGGGCTTGAGTGGCGGCATGGACTTCTAAGAAGTCCATAAGCACGCCCATGAATCTAAGTTGCTCAAGCCCGCAAGCGGGCTTGAGTGGCGGCATGGATTTCTAATCCAACATTGCCTCGCATTCACGGAAAGGGCGCCGAAAGGCGCCCTTTTTGTTTGCTTTATTTAGTGGGCTGCCCGGCTCAGACGGCGGCCTCAATGCGCCGTGTCAGCTCCCCTTTGGCAGGCAAGGCACCTTCAATCAGCGCAGCAACTTCATCTGCCACCGCCAGCACCGGGGCGCGGTCGCGGCTGGCGCGCGCGATCACCATCAGCCCTTCCAGCGACGATTCGACAAGCAGCGCCAGGGCGCGGGCGCGGCGCTCAGGCACCCCTGCCCTGACGAAGGCCGCCTGCAGCAGGCCTACCCATTGCTCAAAAGCCGACCGGCACAGTTCGGCCAACTCCGGCACGTCGGCCGGCGAATCCAGCACCACGGGTGCGATCGGACAGCCAAGCGTGAACTGGTTGTCCTCCAGCATGCGTGCGACCGACTGGTAGATGTGGTGGACAGCCACCGCCGGATCCATTTCGGCGGTCAGCTCTTCGGCAAGCCATCGAGACACCTTGTCCACGCTGTCGCGCGTCACCTCGATGACCAATTGGTCCTTGCCGCCCGGAAAATGAAAGTAGAGCGATCCTCTCGGCGCACCGGAGGCGCTCAAGATGTCGTTGAGCGAGGTGCCGTGATAGCCGCGCTGCCTCAGCAGCAGCGCCGTCGCCTCGATCATGCGGATGCGGGTCTCGTTCGCCATGTCAACCTCTGTCAGGAGTGAGCTTTATAGGCTTGCGCCGAATATGACAATCGGTCTATATAGTATGTAGATCAGTCTATATATTCCGGCGTTTCATCGAAGAGGAGAACGACAAAATGACCATCCGTGAAGCAGAGGCCCAATGGCAGGGTTCGTTGAAAGAAGGCTCGGGCCGTCTGCGGCTCGGCAGCGGCGTCTTCGAAGGCGCCTATTCCTTCCCGTCGCGCTTCGAAAACGGTCCCGGCACCAATCCCGAGGAATTGATTGCGGCGGCACATGCCGGCTGCTTTTCAATGGCGTTGAGCGCCATACTGGGCAACGGCGGCCATGTCCCCGTAGGGATTCACACCGTCGCCAAGGTGCATCTCGGCACGAGCACGGCCGGACCGACGCTCACCCGCATTGACCTCGAAACGGAAGCCGAAATCCCGGGCCTGGCGCCCGAGGAATTCCAGCGCCTTGCCCAATCGGCGAAAGCAACATGCCTCGTCTCCCGGGCTTTGGCGGGCGTGGCGGATATCAGGCTCAAGGCCGACCTCGTCACGGCCGCCGCTGCGGAAAAATGAAATCAGGAGGTACCGAGATGAAACGGGATAGCATCATTGTCGTCCATCCCGACGACCAATCCAGACAGACGGCCGATATCATCCGGCGCTTCAACGACGTGTTCCAGCTTCATGATCCGTCGGCGCTCGCCGAGCTGGTGGCCGAGGACTGCGTCATCGAAAACACCGTGCCGGCGCCGGATGGCGCCCGCCATGCCGGCCGTGAGGCATGCGTGCGGCTGTGGTCGGCGATCGCCAGCGAACCCGGCACCCGCTTCGACGTTGAAGAAACGTTCGTCGCCGGTGAGCGGGCGACAATCCGCTGGCGCTACTGGCCCGCCGAAGGCAACTCCATCCGTGGCGTCAATCTGATGCGCGTTGCGGGCGGGCTGATCGTCGAAGCGATGGGATATGTAAAGGGATAGCACCGGCGGCTCTACCGCTCGGTCAGCGCCAGTTTTGCGCCGAGCGCGACGAAGGCGCCGGCGAAGGTGCGGCGCATCCAGGTGAGCACCATCGGCCGCCACACGACATGGCTGCGGATCGAGGCGGCGAAGATGCCGTAGCCGACAAAGACGATGAAGGTCAAAAGCATGAAGACGGAGCTGAGCTCCAGCATCCTCGACAGCGCATGCGGTTCGGTGGTGCTGACGAACTGCGGCAGGAAGGCGAAGAAGAAAATCGACAGCTTCGGGTTGAGGATGTTGATGAGGATGCCTGAGGTGATCACCTTGCCGGTCGTGCGCGGCGCGACATCCTGCCCGACGTTCAAGCTGCCGCTCTCCTTCAGCGTGTTCCACGCCATGTAGAGCAGATAGGCGACGCCCATATATTTCAGCGTCTCGAAGGCGAGCGCGCTGGTGTGCAGCAGCGCCGCCAGACCGGTGATGGCGGCCGCCATGTGCGGAATGATGCCGAGCGTGCAACCAACAGCCGCGATGATGCTGGCGCGCGCGCCACGCGAAAGTCCGGCGCTCAGCGTATAGAGAACGCCGGTGCCGGGCGAAGCCACGACGATCAGCGACGTCAACAAGAATTCGATGCTCACGATGCGTCCTCCGGTGACCTGCCGCCGGCAAGGTAGCCAGCGAAACGCGCGGGCACAAGCCAGCCCGAAGACCGTTAGTGCCTCATTTCGAATTTCGGGTCACGACCCAAGGCGGTATCCCTCGGCGGGATCTTAAAACCAACTCCCGTGGGCGACGTTTCGTAAGCTCGTTTCCTGAGGCAACCCTTGCACTGCTGGCCCTGCCATCATCGCATTGGCCTGACTTTGGACACCACCTTCGCTGCGAACGAGGCCGGTCCGGTGCCAGTCCGGAACACTTCTTGACCCGATGCCGTGTAAGCTACAAACTTGTCCTTGCGCCGTGGCCACCTCTCCTGAAGCGGGATAATCGTCATGTGTCACCAATCCGTTGGATCGCAGGAGCTGACGAAAGGCAAGGTTGTGGCGCATGCCCTGCCCTGCGCCGCTGTGTTGTTCTTTGTTGCGCGCCCGGTTTTCACGATGCTTCGCTCTGGCAGACAAATGCTTGCGGCGGCTCTCCTGCTTGGACTTTGCGCCAGCGCGCGCGCCGATGACGTGCTTTTCGAAAACGTTCGCATCTTCGACGGGAAGGGCGCCGCACTTTCGGCTCCGTCGAGTGTGCTGGTGCAGGGCAAGCTGATTGCGCGGATTTCGACAAGTCCCATCGCGGCCGAGGGCGCGCAGCGCATCGCCGGCAACGGGCGAACGCTGATGCCGGGGCTGATCGATGCGCATTGGCACGCAATGCTGATTGCATCCACCCCGGCAGAGGCGATGGGCGACATCGGCTTCGCCAATCTTGCGGCCGGCGACGAGGCGACGGATACACTGATGCGCGGCTTCACCACCGTTCGCGATGTGGGCGGGCCGGCGTTCGGCCTCAAGCGCGCGATAGATCAAGGCATTATCGCGGGACCGCGCATCTATCCGTCCGGAGCCATGATCACCGTGACCAGCGGGCATGGGGATTTCCGCCAGCTCAGCGACTTGCCCCGGACGATCGGCGGCTTGTTCACCCCCATGGAGAGGAACGGCGGCAGCATAGTCGTGGACAGTCCCGACGAGGTGCGTTTGCGTGCCCGCGAGCAATTCATGCAGGGGGCCGCGCTGCTGAAGCTGACAGCGGGCGGTGGAGTGTCGTCGCCCCACAGCCCGCTCGACGTCACCACCTTCACCGAGCCCGAACTGCGGGCCGCCGTTGAAATTGCCGAGAATTGGGGCACCTACGTCGCCGCGCACGCCTTCACCTCGGATGCGATCCGGAAGGCTGTCGCGGCCGGCGTCAAGTGCATCGAACACGGCTTCCTCATGGACGAGGCAACCGCCAAGCTGATCGCCGAAAAGGACGTTTGGCTGAGCTTGCAGCCGCTTCCCGAATTGATGAGGACAGGCCTCCGAGAGGGTTCGGTCGAGCGAGCCAAGGCCGATGAGGTGTGGCCGGGCATCGGCAGGACCTACGAACTCGCGAAGAAATACAAGATCAAGACGGCATGGGGCACCGATGTCCTGTTCTCCCGCGCGCTGGCGAAGCAGCAGGGAGCAATCCTGGCGTCGCTTGTGCGTTGGTACACGCCTGCCGAAGCACTCGTCATGGCGACCGGGACCAATGCCGAGCTGCTCGCGCTGTCGGGCCTTCGCAATCCCTATCCGGGAAAGCTCGGCGTTATCGAAGAGGGCGCGCTCGCCGACCTCCTGCTCGTCGAAGGCAATCCGCTGGAGAACCTCGACCTGGTGGCCGATCCTGCCAACAATTTCAAAATCATCATGAAGGACGGCCTGATCTACAAAAACACGCTGACTCAGTGAGGAACGACTGAGCCGCCCGTCTCTACTCGACGCATCCGATGGCCTGGCCGCAGAGCGCTGGAATTCCACAGCCCAGCGACAGGAATGGCGGCTTCCCACCCGAGGTGGAAATTCAAACTGAGACCTATCGAGGCCCGTTATCAGGGCGCCGGCAGACCATGTGCCTTGCGCGCCATCAAGCAGTCGTCGCCACCGGGCATGCAGGCGCGGCAGACGTCCGGCCGGACCTCGTAGATGCCGCAAATGGTCGACTTGCCGACCTCGCCGGAAAGTGCCGAGCAGCGCACGCCGTCACAGCGCATGCCGGCTTCGTCGGCAGCCACATATTTCTGCGGGATCCGGTCGAGCTGCGCGTCATCTTCGGTCGAGAAGCGCGGCCATTCGGATGAATAGGAACAGCAGGCGCCACAGCTCTGGCAGTCGAAGAGAGGGGCGGCGCGCTCCTCCAGTGATGAAAAGTCTCCGCCGCTCGCCAGGGCGAGCAGCCCTGACGCAACAGAATTCATACCGGCGTTGCTTGGCAAGGGCGCTATTTTTTCTTCCTGGTCTTGCGCGACGCCACGTTCGCCGGCGACTTGAACAGGTCGGTCGCTGCCTCGGCGGCGACATCGGCTTTCGGCGCGGCGGCCGGCTTGGCCAACTTTGCGATGGCAGTGGATGCTGCCGGCTGATCCTTGGCGGAAAATTTTATGGCCATATCAATCCTCGTCGGAGAAACGCGATGATGGCGCATTCGGGTTGCGAAGCCGGCCGATCAGCGCCGAGACCGCCGTGATGTTCATTTCCTCGGGCGACCAGTTCCTGGCCTCCTCGATGTGCCGGGGTGCCAGTTCGCGATGCGTGCTGCCGCTATAGGCGGCATCCTGATGGGTGACGCGCTCACGGGTCTTGGCATTTTCGCGGACATACTCGATCAGATAGTTCGGGCATTCGGAGCGGCCACGCACGCCGAGCCTGACCTGGGCATCGCCATGGGCGCGCCTGCAGCGCTCGAGCTTTTCGAGAACGCGCCGGACATACTCGACCGGCTTGTCGAGGGCTCCCACGACATCGGCGATGGTCGAATCGGCGGCGATCGCCTCTTGCGGGACGCGCTTGGTGCCCATCAGCGTTTGCCCACGCGCTTCGGCGCGGCCGCGAGCGCGGCGGCTGCAGCCAGTTCGTCGGCTTCTTTCTCCAGGCGCAGTTCGCGCAGCCGCGCGGTCTTGGCTTCCCGGGCCTGGCTGACAGCATCCTGCTCGGAAATAATGCGGTTGAGCGACATGGACTGGGTCTGGGTCTTGCTGAAGATGGATTCGGCCTGGTCGCGGGATTTCTTCGAAGTGGCGGTCAAGGTCTTTCTCCCGGTTCGGAGCGTAATGCCGAAAATGGCGAGACTGGTCTTTCGACCAGGACCACGCACAAAGCAATACGGCAGTCGGATTCAAATTGCTGGAGCATCCTTAGCACGTTCAAGCGAACGCGCGGTGCTCTTTTCGAACTTTTGCGGCGCCCGAAACGCAAAAGGCCAGGCATTGCCTGACTCCGCCGGAGCGCCGCGCGTCCGGTTGAACGCGCGTGCACTTGCTCATTCTACGCATGATCCTTTCCGGAAACTGATGTTTCCGGGGTCATGCGCTGGAATTTGCCGTTCACCGGTGCCAGTACATCCGTGGTCACCGGCGAGGCTGAATTCGGTTTTAGGCCGCCTTCAACTGATCGGCGGACATCTTGCCCGACTTGTTGTCGCGGACCATCTCGTAGCCGAGCTTCTGGCCCTCGACGATGTCGCGCATTCCGGCGCGCTCTACGGCCGAGATGTGGACAAAAACGTCGGCCGAGCCGTCGTCAGGCTGAATAAAACCGAAACCCTTGGTGGCATTGAACCATTTAACTGTGCCTGTGCTCATAACGAACCCTTTCCGTGGCAAATATTCGTTCGCCGTCATGCGAATGCACAACAGCGTTTGTCTCGATTTTGATGGGGGAAGTTCGTCAAAGGCGCGCCTGGACACGCGGATAACAAAAGTCGGTCAAACAAATATCGACGAATTGCTTTTAGACTTCTTTTGGCGCCGTGTCAATTTTTTGCTTTCGCCGTCTGCTTTCGTCGTCGGCGGGCCGATGGCGGCACGCTGGCTGCGCAGGCAATTCGACGGCGGATCTGACGCCGAAAACCGGGCCCAGCGCGAGCTGTCAGAAATGTAAAAAATCGCGCCATGCCGGGAACCATCTTGGCATCCGTGCATTTTAAGTATCGCCAGCAGTTCATGAGAGCAATCTCAGGAAAGGCTGACACAAAGGACGCCTCCCGTGCAATAAAACGCGCGAGGGGCGTTCTTTTATGCCGAGTAGCAATCGCCGTGGCGGTCAGGGCCAAAGGCCGTGGCCAGTTGATTGACCGACGAGGCAGGGCTCCGGAACCGAAAACCCAGCCACCCGTTTCCCAAACAGCAGATTGATTCCGGGAGATGCGGCCATGGTGAACAAGAGTCAGATTGCGGGCCTAGCCAAGCAGCTCAAGGGCGCGGTGAAGAAAGCCGCCGGCAAGGCGACCGGCAACAGGCAAGCTGAAGGCGTGGCCGACAAGATGGCCGGCAAAATGCAGAAGGCCTATGGCGACATCAAGGACAAGTTCAGGAAGGTGATCTGACCCCTGCGCTGCTGTTTCGATAGCGATGAGGAAAGCGGTTTAGCGGTCCGCTGTCTGCTTCAGTTGCCGTTAGAAATTCAGGCTCTTTGAGAAAGCGTTGGTGAAGGCGACCTCGCCATGGTCGCCGACGGCTTCGCCAAGCACCACGTCCATGCTGTCGCCGCTCACCCGCGCCAGCGCGAAGCCGCCCATATAAGCGGCCTTCGGCTTGAACAGGTCGAGCCCATCGCCGCGATAGATCATCGCTGTCTCGTGCTGGTGGCCATGAAAGATGCCGATGACGTTGTAGCCCTTCAGCGCCGCCAGCAGCGCCTGCCGGTCCGCCTCGCTCCACCAGTGCGGCGCACCAGCGCCTTCATCGTCGAAGGTTCCTTTGGCGGCATCCCACCGTTCGATCGAGAAAACATCCCAACCATAGTGCTGGAACAGGATGACGGGGCGGCCGTCCGCTGCATAGGTCGCCAGATCCTGCTTCAGCCATGGCAGGCCGGAGACCGCGCCGTGGCCGGTGTCGCCGGCGAAACGGTGCGTCTGGACGAGATGCAGGCCGCCCCAGTCCCACGAGTAGCAGTCGGTGTCGACATCGTAACTGGTCGCCGGCACCGGCGGCTTGAAGAACACGCCGGCACGATGGTTGACCTCGACATAGTCGCGCATTTCGCGGCGGTACCAGTCGACGTGGTTTGGCGGGCCGTTCTGGTCGAGATCGTGGTTGCCGAGGCCGACATAGACCGGCACATGCACGCGATCGGGGCCGATGCCCTGCTGGTAACGCTGGCTGAACTGGAGCAGCTGCGTGCCCTCGCTGGGCTGGATGACCTGGCCGCCGCCGTCATCGGTCATGTCGCCGCCGACGACGAGGCCGAGCGGCGTGCCGATGCGGCTGCCGGCCGAGCGCAGGCCGGTGGCGATGCCGTTGATTTCGGCCGGCCAGTGCTTCTCGCCAATGCCGTTCAACGCGGCGACGCTGCCCAGCAAGGCGGCATCGGTCTTGCCTTCCTGCTGGCAATTGGGGCTCAGCCCGTTGGCCATGCGGCAGGCATGGACATCGGCGACGAACAGGAAGGTGGCGTCGACAGGCGCAATGCGCTGTCCGGTCTGTCCGAGCGCCGGTCGCGCAAGGACGCCGGCCGCGGCCAGCCCTGCTCCCTGCGTCAGGAAGCGGCGCCGGGAGAGTGATCCTGCCGAGATGCGATTCATGGCGTGAAATTCAGCACAGCCGGCGCCTCTTCGTCCAGTTGCCGCGAACGGTATGTCGACACGCTGCCGCAGGTCTGGCATTGCTTCAGGTCAGGACTCAACTTGCGCGGGCAAACGCTATGAAGACTATATCCATCGCAACGGCACTTACCATCCTGGCGAGCGCCGCTCATGGTGCCGAGTGCATCGACGCCAAAGCCGCCAAGGCCGGCTTCATTCTCGAAAGGCCCGGCATCCACAGCGAGTTTCGACCGGCGGCGGGTGGAATGGTGTCGGTCGCCAACGAATACCAATCCCAATCGCCGCAGACGCAGTTTCTGTTCGGCGGTCTGATCGAGGTGTTTCGCGACAGCGAGACCGGTCAGCTTGCGATGATCCCGTTTTCGGATCTCAGAAAGCTGTTTCCGCTCAAGGCCGGGGCGAAAAGCACGACCGTGTTCGTCCGCCTCGCTGCAAACAAACAGCCCAAGGGCACCGAGACGCTCGAGATCAACGTAAAAGGCAAGGAGACGTTCAGCCTGGGCGACTGCAAATACCACGTGCTGGCGGTCAGGCAGACGATCAAGAACGAGGCCGGCAAGACCCAGGATGAATTCACCGCGCTCTATGCGCCCGATCTGCAGGCCGTTCTGGCCAGGCGCTATGACGAGGGCACCAACGCCGAAAGCGTGGTCGGCTACGAGGTCATCAAACCGCTGCCGAATTAAGTCCCGGCAGGGCAGAGAGCCGACTGGCGCTCCGGCATCAAAAGGCTTTGTACTGCCGCAGCACCCTGCGACGTCGCTTCGCTCTTGCTGAGGAAACTCCCTGCTCCAGCGCGTTCAGGCAATCGCGCAGCACAGCAGAATCCTGCGTCGTCTTGGCCATCGACATGGCGCCGGAATAGGTGGCGACCGCGAATGCCGCGAAGCGCCGCGGATCGGTGTCCTGCTCCCTGCCCGCTTGCTGGTCGGCCCTGACCTTGTCGGCGATCGCCTGGCGCCACGCCGAAAAAATTCCGGCAAGGGCGGTGCGGAAATCCGGATCGGCAAGCGACAATTCATGCGCCAGGTTGTTGAGCGGGCAGCCGCGCACGAAACCCTGTTGCTCCAGTTCCGCGGCCACTGCCTCGAACACGCTGCGCACGCCCTCGCGCGTCGAGCCTGCCGCCTGCACCGGCGCGATCCATGTTGCTTCGACGGCCGCGGCGACCCGCTCCTCGATCACCGCCAGCGCCAGCGCCTTCTTGGTCGGGAAGTGATGATGCAGCGCGCCGCCGGTGACGCCTGCCGCGGCCATCAGGTCGCCGAGGCTGGAGGCATGGTAGCCGCGCGCCTGAAACGAGGCTTCGGCGACATCGAGCACGCGTTTGCGCAGGCCTTCCGGGTCGTTGGTGCGTTTGCCGGGCTGCGCCTTTGGGCGAGCGGTCATCTCTGCTAACATTTTTCAACGATAGCAGATTGACAAAACAGGACAACCGATCTGTTTATAAAACAGGATGAACGCCCTGTTTTGGAGATTGCGCGATGAGCCTGCCCCTGAATGCCCGGTCCAAATCCGGCCTCAACGCCTCGCCGGTCGTCGAGCTCAGGCAATACACGCTGAAACCTGGCCGGCGCGACACGCTGATCGGCATCTTCGACGGTCACCTCATCGAGAGTCAGGAAGCGGCTGACATGACCATCATCGGTCAGTTTCGCGATCTCGACCGGCCTGACATGTTCATCTGGCTGCGCGGCTTCGAGGGTATGGAAGCGCGGAAGAATGCACTGACCGCGTTCTATGAGGGGCCCGTCTGGGCCGCCTGGCGCGACGCCGCCAACGCCACGATGATCTCCTCCGACGACGTGCTGTTGCTGAAACCGGCATGGCCCGGCGCCGGCTTCGATCTGTCGGGATCGCAACGAGCAGCCTTGGATGGTTACGAAAAACCAAGCGGAGACAATCGCTTGTGGGATATTGTTGTCATCAAGATTCATCATCTGCGGCACGGCGCCGAAGCCGACTTCGCCAGCCGCTTCAAAACCGACGCCATTGCCGTGTTGGCGGCACTTGGCGCGCGGCCACTTGCTGCGTTTGTCTCCGAACATGCCGAAAACTGCTTTCCCCGCCTGCCGGTACGATCAGGCGAAAATGTCTTCATCAGCGTCGCCGCCTTCGACAGCGCGGACGCCCATGCCCGCCACGAGGCAGTCCTTGCCAGTTCCCCGGAGTGGCAGGCATTCGAGCGGGATGCCCAGTCATGTCTGGCTAGATCGACCGAGACCTTGCGCCTATCTCCAACCTCACAGTCGCTGCTTGGGCGGTGAGAGGCGCTCCTTCAACCGATTTGCATCCTTGTCGCCCGCAATCTCCGCTTGAAGCCATTTGTGCAACGCGATACGCCGGTGCCGGGTTCGACAGACCGGAGAGACATGTGAGCGCGCCAGAGACCAGAACCGAAACCGACACGTTCGGTCCCATCGAGGTCGCCGCCGATCATTACTGGGGCGCGCAGGCGCAGCGTTCGCTGGGCAATTTCAAAATTGGCTGGGAAAAGCAGCCGGCGTCGATCGTTCGCGCGCTCGGCATCGTCAAGCGGGCGGCGGCCGAAACCAATATGGAGCTGAAGCGGCTTGACCCGGCCATCGGCAAGGCGATCATCGAAGCCTCTCAGGAAGTCATCGACGGCAAGCTGAACGATCATTTCCCGCTGGTCGTCTGGCAGACCGGCTCGGGCACGCAATCCAACATGAACGCCAACGAGGTGATCTCCAACCGGGCGATCGAACTGCTGGGCGGTGTCATGGGGTCGAAGAAACCGGTGCATCCCAACGACCACGTCAATATGAGCCAGTCGTCGAACGATACCTATCCGACGGCCATGCACATCGCCTGTGCCGAGCGCATCGTGCACGATTTGTTGCCGGCGCTCGGGCATTTGCACGCCGCGCTGAAGGCCAAGACCAAAGCATTCGCCCACATCGTCAAGATCGGCCGCACCCACACGCAGGACGCGACGCCCCTCACCCTTGGCCAGGAATTCTCAGGCTATGCCGCGCAGGTCGCCTCCTCGATCAAACGCATCGAGATGACGCTGCCCGGCCTGCAGGAATTGGCGCAAGGCGGCACGGCCGTCGGCACCGGCCTCAACGCGCCGGTCGGCTTTGCCGAGAGAGTGGCGGATCGCATCGCCGCGATCACCGGCATCGCCTTCATCACCGCGCCAAACAAGTTCGAGGCGCTGGCGGCGCATGATTCCATGGTGTTCTCGCATGGCGCCATCAACGCCTGCGCCGGCGCCCTGTTCAAGATTGCCAACGACATTCGTCTGCTCGGCTCCGGCCCGCGCTCCGGCCTTGGTGAACTGTCGCTGCCGGAAAACGAGCCGGGTTCGTCGATCATGCCGGGCAAGGTCAATCCCACCCAGTGCGAGGCGATGACCCAGGTCTGCATCCAGGTGTTCGGCAACAATGCGGCCGTGACCTTCGCCGGCAGCCAGGGCCATTTCGAACTCAACGTCTACAACCCGCTGATGGCCTACAATTTCCTGCAGTCGGTGCAACTGCTCGCCGACGCCTCCATCTCGTTCACCGACAATTGCGTCGTCGGCATCGAGGCGCGGGAAGACAATATCAAGGCCGCCCTCGACCGTTCGCTGATGCTGGTGACAGCACTGGCGCCGACCATCGGCTACGACAACGCCGCCAAGATCGCCAAGACCGCTCACAAGAACGGCACAACCTTGCGTGAGGAAGCGCTTGCCACCGGGCTGGTTAGCGAAGCCGACTACGACCGCCTGGTTCGGCCGGAGGAGATGACGCATCCGGGATGATCTTGCGCTGATCGCAAAAACTTTACTGCGGTGAACAATCTGTAACCAAATCTGCATCTTTGGTGAACAGTCGCCCTGCTCTATGTGGGTGGGCACCACAACCCCTCCCGGAGAGCCCATCATGTCCACCAACACGTCCGTTGCCGGTTCCGGCACCGTTTCCAACGCCGCTTCCAACGCCTCAGGCACCATCCTGCTCGGCCGCATCCTGCTTTCGGTCATCTTCGTGCTTTCCGGTTTCGGCAAGCTCACTGCGATCGCCGGCACCGCCGGTTACTTCGGCAGCATGGGTCTGCCGATGCCGACCGTGACGGCGATTGTGGTCGGTCTGCTCGAGCTGCTCGGCGGCCTCGCCATCCTCATCGGCTTTCAGACCCGGATCACCGCCTGGGTGCTGGCAATCTTCACCGTCGCCACGGGATTGGTCGCCCACACCGGCTGGGCCGATCAGATGCAGATGATCAGCTTCATGAAGAACCTGGCGATTGCCGGCGGCTTCCTCGTGCTGGCTTCCTCGGGCGCCGGCGCCTATTCGGTCGACGCCAAGCGCGGCTGAAGCGGTCCAGGAATCACTTGCAACAAGGGGCGCGGAATTTTCCGCGTCCCTTTTTCGTTGTCGGTTTATGCCCGTCGATCAGCCGGCCGGACTTTCTGCTAGGATGAGGTGTCGGGGTGAAGCAAACCGCCGCCAACGTCGGAGGTGACCAATGCCGCGCGATGCGCTGCTTCTGCTTTCGCGGCTGCTGCTCGCCGCTCTATTCGTTCCGTCCGGCTTTCACGCGCTTACCGACATTGCCGGCACATCGGGCTATTTTTCCGGCCTTGGCCTGCCGCTGCCGACACTCGCAGCCTGGGCGACGGGCCTGTTCGAGTTGATCGCCGGACTGCTCATCCTCGTCGGCCTCAAGACGCCGATCGTGGCGCTCCTGCTTGCCGCTTTCTGCATCGCGGCAGGCTTCATCGGCCACTATGGCCAGGGCGGCGACGATCCGACGCTGACCTTCATGCATTCGCAGATGCTGATGAAGGACATCGCGATATCGGGCGGTTTTCTGGCGCTGGCAATTGCAGGCGCCGGCGCCTACTCGATCGACGGGAGGATGCTTCGGATCGGCGCTGAAACGACTTGACCGACACAAGCTGCCGGACTGAGCCGAATTACTTGACTGAGCCAGACTACTTGGCTGGCATAGTGGGGCCGCCCTCGACCGCCAGCACCAGCCGGCGATTGGTGACCCTCGCCAGTTGCGCCAGTCGCCCGGCCGGCCGCTCGCCGTAAAGATCGGCCAGCGACGCCGGCAGCACCAGCGCCAGCACGCCATTGCCGCGCCTCTCCCATTTCAACCGCGGCATGACGCCCGGCATTGCCGCCGTCAGCAGGTAGACGACGCGCATCACCGCGGCCAGCACACGGGCGCGCTCGATATAGCGCGGCGTTGCCAGTGCCTTGATTTCCGGCGCGATCGATTCGTTGAAGACGCCATCATGACGGTAGGCGTTGGCCAGCGCCAGGAAGGCGCGGCCGGGATGGTCGACGCCGATGAAGGAGGCGTGGGCAATGATGTTGAGCGATTGCTTGCCGCGATATTCGGGATGCGCGCGCCAGCCGATGTCGGCAAGCAGGCAGGCGGCCTGGCGGTAACGCGCCTCGTCGACGGTCTCCTCGATGCCGAAGGCGGCGAAGGTCTTGCCCGTCCACTCAACAAGCTCTTGCGCGTGGGTGACCGAGCGCGAACGCAGCCGGGCGAGTTCCTCCGAGGCCGAGATCAGCGGATCCGCCTTCTGCTCGGCTTTGTCGAGCAGCGAATAGAGAAAGCCCTCGCGCACGCCAAGTGCCGAGACGATGATCTTGGACGGCTGCATCGCCGCCATGATCTCCTGCAGCACGATGGCGCCAAAAGGCAGCAGCGAGCGGCGGTTCTTCGAGACTCCTTCGATGCCCTTTATTTTCTCGATCTCACCCTTGGCGACCTGCTTGAGGAAGGTCGCAGCGCTGTCGATGCCGATCTCGTAATGATGCATGACACTCAGCGGATAGCTGGTCATTTCCATGTACAGCCGGGCGAGGTTTCGCCAGGTTCCGCCGACCGCATAGAACGGCCTGCCCTGCCCGCCTTTCAGCAGCTTTGCCTTCGCGAGCTCGTCGCGCGCTATCTTTGCCGCCTGGGCCAGCGAGTTCTTGGCCATGTCCTGCAGGCGCAGGCCGCCCAGCGGCAGCGTGATGCCGTCGCCGATTGCCTCGCCATCGACGTCGACCAGTTCGAGGCTGCCGCCGCCGAGGTCGCCGGCGATGCCGTTGGCCGGGTGGAAGCCGGAAATGACGCCAAGCGCGGAATAGTGGGCTTCCTGGCGCCCGCTCAGGACCTGGACCTCGGTCTTGAGCACATCTTCGGCGCGGTGGATGAAATCGGGGCCGTTGACCGCCTCGCGGGCGGCGGCGGTCGCCAGCACATACATATGCTCGGCGCCGGCCTGCTCGGACAGCGCACGGAAACGCCGAAACTCCTCCATCGAACGGGTCACCGCCTCGGGATCGAGCTTTCCGGTCGAGACGATGCCGCGACCGAGGCCGGCCAGCATCTTTTCGTTGAACAGCGTGGTTGGCGAGCGCGCCAGCCCCTCATAGACGACAAGCCGGATCGAGTTCGACCCGATGTCGATGATGGACAGCGGTCGGCGGTCCTGAAGCCGGCCCTGGGACGTTGAAATCATCAGCCGGTCGCTGCAGCGTTTTTCTTGCGGCGCTTGAACTGCGCGATGCGCTTGGGCGCATGCGATTTCAGCGCATCGCCGCGTCCGGAGAGGCTCGGATTGGTCATGAAATATTCCTGCGCGTTGAACGGTTCCTCGCCCTCCTCGAGCGTGGCGCGCCGGGAGGTTCCGTCAGCCAATACGTCGAAACTTTGCTGGTTGTCCATGATGTTGCCCAGCATGATCTGACCGAGGACTTGTTCATGCACCGTTGGATTGGTGATCGGCACCATGGTTTCGACGCGGCGGTCGAGATTGCGCGGCATCAAATCGGCCGATGAGATGTAGACGATCGCCCCGTCCGACGGCAGTCCATGGCCGTTGCCGAAACAATAGATTCGGCTGTGTTCGAGGAAGCGGCCGACGATCGACTTGACCCTNCAGTCCATGGCCGTTGCCGAAACAATAGATTCGGCTGTGTTCGAGGAAGCGGCCGACGATCGACTTGACCCTTATGTTTTCCGACAGGCCCGGCACTTGGGGCCTCAGGCAGCAGATGCCGCGCACGACGAGATCGATCTCGACGCCGGCGCGGCTGGCGTCATAGAGCGCGTCGATGATGATCGGGTCGACCAGCGAATTCATCTTCATCCAGATGCGGGCCGGCCTGCCCTCCAGCGCATGGCCAATCTCGTCCGAAATGTGCTTGAGGATGCGCTTGCGCAGCGTGAACGGCGAGATGGCCAGCCGCATCTCCTCGGTCGGCTCGGCGTAGCCGGTGATAAAATTGAACAGCTGAGCGACATCGCGGGCGATTGTCGGAGCGGTGGTGAAGAAGGACAAGTCGGTGTAGATGCGCGCGGTGACCGGATGGTAGTTGCCGGTGCCGAGATGCACATAGTTGCGCAGCTTGCCGTCCTCGCGCCGCACCACCAGCGACATTTTCGCGTGGGTCTTCAGTTCGAGGAAGCCGAATACGACCTGAACGCCGGCGCGCTCGAGGTCGCGCGCCCAGCGGATGTTGGCTTCCTCGTCGAAACGCGCCTTGAGCTCGACCAGCGCGGTCACCGACTTGCCGGCCTCCGCCGCGTCGACCAAAGCGCGCACGATCGGGCTGTCGTTCGAGGTGCGATAGAGCGTCTGCTTGATCGCCACCACTTCCGGATCGGCCATCGCCTGGCGCAGGAACTGCACCACCACGTCGAAGGATTCGTAGGGGTGATGAACGATGATGTCCTTCTCGCGGATGGCGGCGAAACAGTCGCCGCCGTGCTCGCGGATGCGTTCGGGAAAGCGCGGATTGTAAGGCTTGAATTTGAGATCGTCGCGGGCGATGGCGACGATCTCGGAAATCTGGCTGAGCGCCAGCGGACCGGTGAGCACGCTGATCCGGCTCGACGAGACGCCAAGCTCGCCGGCGACGAACTCGCGCAGTTCGGCCGGCATCAGCTTGTCGAATTCGATGCGGATGACCGAGCCGCGACGACGCCGTTTCAGCGCCGTCTCGAACAGGCGCACGAGATCCTCGGACTCCTCCTCGACCTCGATGTCACTGTCGCGGATGATGCGGAACGTACCGGAGCCCTTGACCTCGTAGCCGGGGAACAGCTTGCCGATATAGAGGCCGACCGCTTCTTCCAGCGGAATGAAGCGGACATGATGCTTGCGGTCAGGCAAGCGGATGAAGCGCTTCAGCGCCACCGGCAGACGCAACAGCGCGCTCATCTCCTCGCCATTCCTGCGTTGGCGCAGTTGCAGCGCCATCGAGAAGCCGAGATTGGGAATGAACGGGAACGGATGCGCCGGGTCGATCGACAGCGGTGTGAGCACCGGAAACACCTGCTCCTGGAAATGATCCTCGAGCCAGGTCTTCTCGTCCTTGGTCAGCCCATCGCGGCTGATGCTCTCGATGCCTTCCTTGTCGAGCAGCAGTATCAGAGCGGATAGGCTGTTCTGCTGGTCCTCCTGCAGGCGCTCGACCTCGCGCAGCAATTGTTCCAGCTGTTGTTCGGGGGTGCGGCCGTCCGCGCTCTTCAGCGTGATGCCTTCGCGAACCTGGCCGGCGAGGCCGGCGACACGGACCATGAAGAACTCGTCGAGATTGGCGGCCGAAATCGACAGGAAGCGGACCCGCTCGAGCAGCGGATGGTTGGCGTTCAGCGATTCTTCGAGGACGCGGCGGTTGAATTGCAGCCAGGAAAACTCGCGGTTGACGAAGCGGTCCGGATTGCCGCCCTCTGGGCTCGCCACCTCGACAGTGGTGAATTCGCTCTGCACCGGCTTTAGTTCGTTCATGGTTCCTGCTCGTTTCGCACCCGCTGGCCACAGCGTCGCGCGTCGTTGCGGACGCGCAAAAGGACGCTCCCACCACTTAAGCTACGCATGATCCCCAGCAAAACCGAATTCGGTTTCGGGGCCATGCCTTAACCGGCTTAGCTTATCCTGTGACAGGCTTTTACGACAGTTTGATTTCATCGATCTTGCAAAGAGACTGCTTATGATCCAGATGCAATCCAGGTACAGCGCGGCGCGTCCTTTGGACGCGCAAAGGACGCGGTGGAATTATGATTTTGCACATGATCCGGGGTCATGCGGCAAATATAGGAGACGACGATGGCAGGCGGTTCCATTCCCCATTTCCAGAACGATGCGGGCTATCCGGCAATCGACATCGGCGTCAAGGAATTCATGTGCACCGGCGCTAACCCGCCCTTTGACCATCCGCATGTGTTTCTCGACATGGGCGACGACAATGAAAAGGTCTGCCCCTATTGCTCCACGCTTTTTCGCTATTCGCCAAAGCTGAAGGCGACGGAAACACAGCCTGCCGGATGCCTCTATATCCACCAGGCCGCCTGACGCGCACGCCATCCGATGGACGACACCCGGTCCCGGCAGGTCGTTATCGCCGGAGCCGGCGTCGCCGGACTGACCGCGGCACTGGCGTTTTCCGAGCGCGGCTATCTGGTGCGGCTGTTCGAACAGGCGCCGCGCCTCGAAGCGGCCGGTGCCGGCATCCAGCTCTCACCCAACGCGACGCGCATCCTTCGCCAGTTCGGCGTGCTCGACCGGCTGTTGCCGGCGGCGGTGCGGCCGGAGGCGGTCGTGCTCAAGGACGCCGCCACGCTGCGTGAGCTGGCGTGGGTGCCGCTTGGCGAAGCGGCCGAAAGGCGCTGGCAGGCGCCTTATCTCGTCGCTCATCGGGCTGACCTGCAAGATGCACTGATGGCGCGCCTTGCCGAACGGCCGGACATCAGTCTCGTCACCGGCGCGCGCGTCGGCGGCATCGCCACAGGACCGCGCCATGCCACGGCAACAGTCGAGATTGCCGGCAAGACAGTCGAAGCCGGCGGCTTTCTGCTGATCGGCGCCGACGGCGTCTGGTCGGCGATCCGGGCTTTTGGCGGGTTTGCGGCCAAAAGCCGGTTTTCGGGCGAGCTTGCCTGGCGCGCTACGATCAGTGCAGACAGTGTCGCAGGAGAAGCCCTTGCGGCGGTCGGCGCCGCCAATTGCGTGACCACCTTCCTGCATCCCGGCTTCCACCTCGTCGCCTATCCGGTCAGCAACGGCACGGCGTTCAACCTGGCTGCCTTCACCAGGGGCGAGATCATCGCCGAGCGCTGGTCGGGCCACGCCGACCCCAATATCCTCCTCGGCGCCATGCGTGGCACGGCGGCAGCACTGGCCCGGCTTGTCGAGGATGCCGGCCCGTGGGCTGCGTGGCCGATCCATACGGTAGACCAGGCACAGCCATGGACGACGCCCGCCGGCATCGCGCTGATCGGCGATGCGGCGCATGCGATGACGCCGTTCGCGGCGCAGGGGGCGGCGATGGCGATCGAGGATGCCGCAACCCTTGCCGGCTTTGTCGCCGCCTCACCCGCCGGTCCGTGGGGCGCGCTTGCCGCCTGGGAGAAGATGCGGCGGCCGCGTGTCGCCAAGGTCGCCCGCCGCGGTGCCGTCAACCGGCTCGCCTGGCATGCAACGGGGCCGGTGGCCGTCGCGCGCAACCTGTTCCTGAAGTGGCGCTCGCCGGAAAAGCTCGCGGCCGATCTCGACTGGCTCTATGGCTGGCGGCCGCCGGATGGCGATCGGCGATGAAAGCTCGACCGGTTGGCGGGACAGCGCCCCCCTCTGTCCTGCCCTCTTTGCCAAAAACTTGGCATCTCCCCACTTGGGGGGAGATCGGCCGTCACCTCGGCTTTCGCCAATCTCCAACGTTGCAGGATGAAGCGCGGCGCCGAAACTGAATATCTCCCTCCTTGTGCCTCCTTGTGGGGGAGATGTCCGGCAGGACAGAGGGGGCGCGCCGGAATGAGGCGCTGATTACCCGGAGCATCAATTATAAATCCGCATCGACAGGTCGAGTGAGGCCGGCAGCGGATTCCACCAGCCTGTCCGCAGGCCGGCGATACGCAGAGCCGCCGCTGTCCAGGTGTTGCAGCCAACCAGCGCATTGAAATGGCCGTTGGCTTCGTAGAAGCGGTCGAACCTGGAATAAGCGGCATTCTCGATCAGGATCGGACCGTTCGGCCCTTGCTGGAAACTCGCCGCGATGAAGTCGAGCAGCGCTGCAAAACGCTGCTCGCTGATATCGAAGCCGGCGACGTCGGGGTGCGGCTCGATAATGTTGCCGGCGACATCGACATGCATCACCGATGCGTCCAATGTCAGCGCCTTCATCACCGGCGCCGCCTTCAGTTCCGACCAGGTCGGCGTCTCCAGATAGAAGGCGCGGCCTCCCCAGCCGAAGACGATGTAGCGGACCCCAGCCATGTCGGCCGGAATGCCGCCACCGACCAGGAAATGGAAGCGCTTGCGCACGTCGTCATCGACCGGGATGGCGATATCTGTATGGATCGGATTTTTCAGCACCAGGACGTGCCTGGTGGCGGCGGGATCGGCGGCGGCCGCCGGCAAGAGCGGCCGTGGAATGAATGTGCCCAGAACCACGGCAAGCACGATTGCCACCACCAGAATGGCGAGAAAACGCCCAAGCTTTTTCACGAGGGACGGCTTTTTCATGAGGGACGGCCTCGCAATCGGGGCGCAATCGCCTGCTGACGGCTCAGACGCAAAAGAGCCCGGCAGGGTTTCGGCCGGGCTCTTTTGATTCGCGTGAGAGCAATCAGTGCAGGATTTGCGACAGGAACAGTTTTGTGCGCTCGTGGCGCGGATTGTCGAAGAACTCGGCTGGCGTGTTCTGCTCGACGATCTGGCCCTGGTCCATGAAGATCACCCGGTTGGCGACCTTGCGTGCAAAGCCCATCTCGTGGGTGACGCAGAGCATGGTCATGCCCTCTTCGGCGAGGCCAACCATCGTCTCCAGCACTTCCTTGATCATTTCGGGATCGAGCGCCGAGGTCGGCTCGTCGAACAGCATGATGCGCGGATTCATGCACAACGAGCGGGCGATGGCGACGCGCTGCTGCTGGCCGCCGGAAAGCTGACCGGGATATTTGTTGGCCTGTTCCGGAATCTTGACACGCGTGAGGAAGTGCATGGCGATTTCCTCGGCCTGCTTCTTCGGCGTCTTGCGCACCCAGATCGGCGCCAGCGTGCAGTTTTCCAGGATGGTCAAATGCGGGAACAGGTTGAAGTGCTGGAACACCATGCCGACCTCGCGGCGCACCTCGTCGATCTTCTTGAGATCGTTGGTCAATTCCTTGCCGTCGACGATGATCTTGCCCTTCTGGTGCTCTTCCAGCCGGTTGATGCAGCGGATCATCGTCGATTTGCCCGAGCCCGAAGGGCCGCAAATGACGATGCGCTCGCCGCGCATCACCTTCAGGTTGATGTCCTTCAGCACATGGAATTCGCCGTACCATTTGTGCATGGCGATGATGTCGATGGCGACATCGGTGGTGGAAACCTGCATCTTGGCGGCATTGACCTTGATCTCTTCCGCGCTGACTGCATTTTCTATTGTCATGGAAGGTTCCCTTTTTTGTTCTTAGCGCTTGTGGCCGGTGTCGAGCCGGCGTTCCGTGAACATCGAATAGCGCGACATGCCGAAACAGAACAGCCAGAAGACAAAGGCAGCAAACACCAGGCCGGACCTGGCCGTTTGCGGCGTTGCCCAGTTGGGGTCGTTAAAATTCTGCTTGACGACGCCGAGCAGGTCGAACATCGAGATGATCGAAACCAGGCTGGTGTCCTTGAACATGCCAATGAAGGTATTGACGATGCCGGGAATGACCAGCTTCAGCGCCTGCGGCAGCACGATCAGGCCCATTTTCTGCCAGTAACCGAGGCCGAGCGAATCCGCACCCTCATACTGGCCCTTGGGGATCGCCTGCAGGCCGCCCCGCACCACTTCGGCCATATAGGCAGCGGCAAACAGCGAAACACCGATCAGCGCGCGCAGGAACTTGTCGAAGCTGACGCCGGCCGGCAGGAACAGCGGCAGCATGACGCTGGCCATGAACAGCACGGTGATCAGCGGGATGCCGCGCACCGTCTCGATGAAGATGACGCACAGCATCTTGACGATCGGCATCTTCGAGCGCCGGCCGAGCGCCAGCACGATGCCGAGCGGCAGCGACACGGCAATACCGACGAAGGACAAGGTGAGCGTCACCAGCAGCCCTCCCCATAGCGGGGTTTCGACATGCGGCAGGCCGAACACGCCACCAACCAGCAGGATGAAGGCAAAGATCGGCAGCGCCCCGAAGAACAAGATGGCGTTCAGCCCCTTGCGCGGCACCTTCGGGATGAGCAGCGGCACCAGAAGCGCCACGAACAGGATGGCGACCAGGATCGGCCGCCAGCGCTCATCGATCGGATAGCGGCCGAACATGAACTGGCCGAACTTGGCGTTGACGAAGGCCCAACAGGCGCCGGACCAGCCGTCCGGCTGGACGCCGCCCTGTGCCGCCGTGGCGCAAAAGGTACGGTCCGCGCCGGTCCATTGGGCGTTGATGAAGGCCCAGCTGATCAGTTGCGGCAGGATCATCGCGACCAGCACGATGCCGATGATGGTCAGGATCGTGTCACCGGTCGACGCAATCAGGTTCTTGCGTATCCAGGCGCCCAGGCCGCGCTCGCTTGCAGGCGCCGACTGTGCCAGCGCCAATTCGACGCGGACGAAGGAAAGATCGTGCTCCTGCATGTCGCTACCTCTCCACCAGCGCCATTCTGGCGTTGACCACGTTCATGACCGCCGACGTCAACAGGCTGAGTGCGAGATAGACCACCATCATGATCAGCACGCACTCGATAGCCTGACCGGTCTGGTTCAGCACCGTGCCGGTCGTCGCCGTCAGATCCGGGTAGCCGATGGCGATGGCCAGGGACGAGTTCTTGGTCAGGTTCAGATATTGGCTGGTCAGCGGCGGAATGACGATCCGCATAGCTTGCGGAATGACGACAAGCCGCAGGATCGATCCCGGCCGCAGCCCGAGCGCACCAGCTGCCTCGGTCTGACCCTTATTGACGCCCATGATGCCGGCCCGCACGATTTCGGCGATGAAGGCCGCCGTATAGAAGGACAGCGCCAGGTAGAGCGACAGGAACTCCGGTTTGACCTGAAAGCCGCCAGTCAGGTTGAAGGTCGATTGCTTTGGATAATCGAAGCTCAGCGGGAAGCCGCTGAGCGCGTAGGCCAGCAACGGCAAGCCGATGATCAAAGCCGCCGATGTCCAGAACACAGGGAATTGCTGGCCGGTCGCCATCTGCCGCTGACGCGCCTTGCGGGCGACGAACCACGCCATGGCGATGCCGAGAAGCAAAGCAACCAGGATCAGCCAGGAGCCTTCGCCCCACACGGCGCGTGGAAAATAAAAACCGCGTTGGTTGAGAAAGGAGCTGAACGGCAAATTGATGCTTTCGCGCGGCGGCGGCAGCACCGAAAGCACGCCGGAATACCAGAAGAAGATGACCAGCAACGGCGGGATGTTGCGAAAGACCTCGACATAGACCATGCAGATCTTGCGGATCAGCCAGTTGTGCGAAAGCCGGCCGACGCCGAGGAT
Organism: Mesorhizobium sp. L48C026A00; assembly: GCF_000502375.1. Lineage (NCBI taxonomy): Bacteria > Pseudomonadati > Pseudomonadota > Alphaproteobacteria > Hyphomicrobiales > Phyllobacteriaceae > Mesorhizobium > Mesorhizobium sp. L48C026A00. Next base: position 24,348 of record NZ_AYWU01000015.1, read on the forward strand.
AAAGCCGATGATGGTGGCGGTGACGATGCCGGCGGCGGCAACGATGAGGGTGTTGATAAAGCCGACCACGATGGCGCGGCCATAGGTCGAATCCGACGAATAGGCGATGGCGCTGTCACTGATGTCGAAGCCGGCGCGACCCCTGAGGAAGCCGAAGCCTGACGCAATGCGCAGGCGCGTCAGATTGTCGATGGTGTTTTGGACGATCCACCAGACCAACGCAACCAGCACGATGACGACCACCGCCTGGAAGACTATGCCGCGGACCTTTGGATCATTGATGAAGGAGCCGCGGCTTGGCTCCTCGCGAAGAATTTCCTGCGATGCCATTCGACCATCCCCTGGAAAGAGAAACCGGGAGGCAGACGATCTGCCTCCCGGATCACATTTCGATCAGCGGATCGGCGGAGAGTATTGCAGACCGCCCTTGGTCCACAGCGCGTTGATGCCGCGCGCGATCTTCAGCGGGCTGCCCGACCCGACATTGCGTTCGAACATTTCGCCGTAATTGCCGACGGTCTTGACGATGTTGACGACCCAGTCGTTGGAGACACCGAGATCGGTGCCGATCTTGGTATCGGCCTCCTGGCCGAGCACGCGCTTGATCTCGGGATTGTCCGAGGCCTTCATTTCCTCGACATTGGCCTTGGTGATGCCGAGTTCCTCTGCCTGCAGCAGCGCAAAATAGGTCCACTTGACGATGTGGTACCACTGGTCGTCGCCCTGGCGCACGGCCGGTCCGAGCGGCTCCTTGGAGATGATCTCAGGCAGCACGACGTGGTCGGCGGGCGCGCCCAGCGTCAGCCGGATGCCGTAGAGACCTGATTGGTCGGTGGTGTAGACATCGCAACGGCCGGCGTCATAGGCCGCGTCGACCTCTGACAGCTGTTCGAATACGACCGGGCTGTACTCCATCTTGTTCGTCTTGAAGTAGTCGGCGAGGTTGAGTTCGGTCGTGGTGCCGCTCTGCACGCAGACCGCCGCGCCCGAAAGCTGCAGCGCGGAATTCACCCCCGGCAGCTTCTTGGCGTTGATCATGAACCCCTGTCCGTCATAATAGGTGACACCGACGAAGTTCAGACCAAGCGCCGTATCGCGGTTGATGGTCCAGGTGGTGTTGCGCGACAGAACGTCGATCTCGCCTGACTGCAGTGCGGTGAAGCGTTCCTTGGCACTGAGCGGCGTGAACTTGACCTTGGTGCCATCGCCGAACACGGCGGCCGCGACAGCGCGGCAGAAGTCCGCATCGATGCCTTGCCAGTCGCCCTTGTCGTCCGGCGCCGAGAAGCCGGCCAGACCGGTCGACACGCCGCATTGGATGAAGCCCTTGGCCTTGACGTCGTCGAGCGTGGCCGCCGACGCGGCCGAAGCCACCAATCCAAGCGCGGCGGCGCCCAGAATGCCGATTGCAATGTGTTTCATAACCCACAGACCCTTTTCTGTTTTTTTCAGGCGAACCTGACTTTTTTTCCGTGTGAACGCAGCTTCCCGTTCCGGCCCATTACCGGAACCCGCATCGCAACCGACGCGCTGCCTCCCATTCACGAACTGCATCGAAGGCGATTATCACAGTGAGGTCAAGGAAAATGACCGAAACCCAAAGAGTTTCAAACCATTTGCCGCAAATGCCTGAATTGCAGACAAACGCGCCCGAAAATTAGCCAGCAACTGCGAGGTCCGGCCAACGCGAATCGGAGCTGGCCTCTGAAATCCTTCTTCGGCGAGACAGCGCCGCGCGCCTGAATGCCATCGGAGCGATTGGCACAACCAGTCCGCCGGCTGGCGGTTGGCGAACGGTTGCGCGGCCAATGCCGCCGCACTATGGCTAGCGCTTCATCAGAGGCGAAGCGCAATGGCAAAAGACGGCAATGAAATGGGCATCAACACGCGGCTTGCCCACTCGGGCAACAATCCGCATGACTATTTCGGCTTCATCAACCCGCCGGTCGTGCATGCCTCGACCGTGCTCTTTCCCAACGCGGCGACGATGTCGGCACGCGGCCAGAAATACACCTACGGCACGCGCGGCACGCCGACCACCGACGCCCTTGCCAGNTTGCCAGCGCCATCGACGGACTGGAAGGCTCGGCCGGCACGATTGTGGTGCCCTCCGGCCTGGTGGCGGTGACAGTGCCGCTGCTCGCCTTCCTGTCGGCGGGCGACCATGTCCTGATTGTCGATTCCGTCTATCACCCAACCCGCAATTTCGCCGACACGATGCTGAAACGGCTAGGCGTCGAGGTCGAATATTACGATCCGCATGTCGGCGCCGGTATAGCGGCGTTGATCAAATCCAACACCAAGGTCGTGTTCACCGAATCGCCGGCCTCCAACACTTTCGAGGTGCAGGACATACCGGCCATTTCCAGCGCGGCACACGCCGCAGGTGCGATCGTGATGATGGATAACACCTGGGCGACGCCGCTCTACTTCCGCCCGCTCGACCACGGCGTCGACATCTCGATCCATGCGGCGACGAAATATCCGGCCGGCCATTCCGACGTGCTGCTCGGCACGGCGTCGGCCAACAAGGCCTGCTGGAAACAGCTTTGCCAGACATTTTACACGATGGGCTGCTGCGCCGGGCCGGACGACGTCTATCAGGTGCTGCGCGGCCTGCGCACCATGGGTGTGCGCCTCGACCACCATCAGCGCAGCGCCCTGGCCATCGCCGGCTGGCTGGAGGGCCAGCCGGGCGTGGCGCGGGTGCTGCATCCAGCGCTTGCCAGCCATCCCGACCACGATCTCTGGAAGCGGGACTTCTGCGGCTCGAGCGGCATTTTTTCGATCGTGCTCAAGGGCGGCGGCCAGAAACAGCAGCATGCCTTCCTCGACGCGCTCAGGATATTCGGCCTCGGCTATTCCTGGGGCGGTTATGAGAGCCTTGCTGTGCCGGTCTTCCTCGGCGACCGCGTCGTCGCCAAGGGTCCTTATGATGGCCCGCTCATCCGCCTGCAGATCGGGCTTGAGGATGTCGAGGATTTGAAGGCCGATCTGGCGCGCGGCCTCACTGCGGCGGCGGGTTGAGCTACGGTAGCGAGCTTCCAACACCGATTCAGAAAACGCGCTCAACCTCTTGAAAAGACTAGCCGGATCACGCTGTGTAGCTGCTCCGGCTGGCGGCCGGACCTCGCCTGATCTACCCGCGTCGCGCAACAATATTTCCCAAATCCGCCATTTCTCGGATTGGTTTGGCTTTCGAATTCAGCAGTCTGGCGTCATTGCAAGGCGTTTCAAAGTTCAACACTCCTCGGGGATCAACCCCAGAGTGGGATAAACCCCAGAGCACCCATGGCCTTTCGTCTTTTTTCTCCCATACTGGCCGGCGCGACACTGCGCGAGCGCATGATCGCCTGTTTCGGTGCGACGATCGGCATTGCGCTGACCGGCGCGATCGGTGGCCTCGTGCTCGGCAGCGGCCCGCATGTGCCGCTGCTCGTGGCGCCGATGGGTGCCTCGGCCGTGCTTTTGTTCGCAGTGCCGGCGAGCCCGTTGGCGCAACCCTGGTCGATCATCGGCGGCAACACCATATCGGCGCTCGTCGGCGTGATTGTGGCGCGTTTCATACATGAGCCCGTCCTTGTGGTGGGCATTGCGGTATCGTTGGCCATCGCCGCAATGTCGTTCACACGCTGCCTGCATCCACCAGGCGGCGCGGCGGCTCTCACGGCGGTGTTCGGCGGCCCGGCCGTCATCGACGCCGGCTTCCTGTTTCCGTTCGTGCCGGTGGCATTGAACTCGATCGTGCTGGTGGCGCTCGGATACGGTTTTCACAAGCTGACGCGACGGACCTACCCGCATGGTACCACCGCTGCGTCAAAGAACAGCCACGGCACCATCGATCCACCGGCGCAGGAGCGTATCGGCTTCCGGCCCGAGGACATCGATGCTGCGCTCGGCGCTTTGGAGGAGACGTTCGACATCGACCGCAACGATCTCGAACGGCTACTGCGGCAGGTGGAGTTACAGGCGATGGTGCGCACGCACCGGACCTTGCTGTGCGAGGATATCATGTCGCGCGACGTGATTGCCGTGGACGAGCATGCTGATGCCGACGAGGCGCGTCATCTGCTGCTCGATCACAATATCCGGATGCTGCCGGTCGTCGACGCGGAGGCCAAGCTTATCGGCGCCGTCGGACTGCGCGAACTGGCGCGGGCGGCGCAAGCGGTGAAAAGCGTGACAAAGGCCGTGGCGACTGCCTCGGCGAGCGCGCCGGCCATGGGCCTCCTGCCGGTGCTTACCGACGGCCGCAGCCACGCCGTCGTCATCGTAGACGACAACCAGCACATCCTCGGCCTCCTCACGCAGACCGATCTGCTGGCCGCAACGGCACGCGCGCAAGCTGGCGACAAGGCGTTGGCGGAAGCGGCAGCGTAAGCGGTGCCGGCCGCCGGGAAAAATGTTCGGGAACCTTTTCGCGGTTAGCCCGTCCAATGTTTCGATCGGAGGATTTGCTTCCGGTCATGAGATTGGCTCACGATGAGGAAACCGGCCATATCTGCGACCGTCATGGCCCGCCGCATCTGGCGAGATGCAGCTTGTCGGCCGTGCGCTGGCGCGCGAGGGCGGAGCCTTCCACACGATTATCAAAATGCACAACCAGCGACTCTATCGTATCGCCCGCAGCGTCGTCCGCAACGACAGCGAGGCTGAAGACATCGTGCAGGAGGCCTATGTCAGGGCCTTTGCCCAGCTCGGGGATTTTCGCGGCGAATCCTCTCTCGCCACATGGCTGTCGCGCATCGTCATCAACGAGGCGCTTGGGCGTTTGCGCAAAAGGCGGCGAACGGTAGCGATGCCGCAAAATCTACAAGCCGAAATCATCAAGTTCCCCTCAATCCCAGCGACGATCCGGAGCGGATGATGGCGCAACGGCAGATCCTCGAGCTTGTCGAACGGGCGACCGATCGCCTTCCCGATGTCTACCGGACAGTATTCGTGGCGCGGGTGATCGAAGGTCTCAGCATAGACGAGACCGCCGAATTGCTTGATGTGCGGCCCGAAACCGTCAAGACCCGGCTGCACCGCGCCCGCGCCCTCGTGCGCAAGGCGCTGGCCGATCAGATCGGCCCGGTGCTGCTCGATGCCTTCCCCTTCGCCGGCCGCCGGTGTGAACGGCTGACCGCCGCGGTGATGCAGCGGCTTGGCTTTACAGACTGACTTTCCCGAATTCCCGGGAACGTTTGCTCCCTTCCGGCATCCAATCATCGTCAACTGAAAATGCCCGGAGCCAACCGCATCCGGCGAAGGAGAACGTCATGTTTATTCGATCGACCACCGCACTGGCCGCGCTTTTCCTGCTCAGCGCAGCGACGTCGGCGCAAGCCTCCGACAAGCCGAGCGACCCGCAGATCGCGCACATCGCCTACACAGCCGGCGTGCTTGACGTCGAGGCGGCCATGCAAGCACTGAAGAAATCGAAGAACAAGGAGATTCTCGATTTCGCCAAAGACATGGTGCGAGACCATGAAGCCGTGAACAAACAGGCGCTTGACCTGGTCAAGAAGCTCAACGTCACGCCAGAGGACAACGCCACCAGCAAGGTTGCCTATCACAAGCAGGTCAACGGCGCGCTCGAAACTCTGATGATCCCCTCGGCCGAGAATGCCAAACTGAAGAGCCTGCTGGAGACCGGCCTGAAGCTATTCCAGGGCCATGAACAGCATGCCGAACATGTCGCCGGCATGCTGAAATGAGAACAGCACCGACGGTGTCGAAACGGCATCTGTGGATTGCAATGGCGTTGAGTATTGCTGCCGCACCAGCCAAGGCCGAAACGATTGAGGTGACGATCGAGAAGCTTGTATTTTCGCCCGCAAGCATCGAGGCGCAGGTCGGCGATACGATAGAGTGGGTCAACAAGGACGTGTTCGCCCACACGGCGACCGTCAAAGGCGGCTGGGAGGTGGTTATCCCGCCGAAGACATCAGCGAGCATGGCCCTTCAGAAGGCGGAAGCGTTCGACTATTTCTGCCGCTTCCACCCCAACATGAAAGGCCATCTGACGGTGACGTCGCCCTAGCCGTGCCAGCGGGACCGCCCTGCGCGCGCAAGGGCGGTCGGGCGGCGTCAAGCCGCCTGGTAGCGAGGCGCCGGCTCGCCGGTCTGCGTCGCGGCGAACAGGGCGGTGGGGGCGGCGTCGTAGGTTTCCCACAGCGCGACGGTCTGGTCGAGGTCCGCCAAGATGCCCATGATCGGCGAACGAAACATGCTGTGCTGACGCCACTCGGAAAAGCGCGATACCAGCAGGCATATGTCGTGTGGGTCGAGGCCAACCGGCGCGTCGAGGCGACTTTGGGGGCGGCCGCGGCCGAAAAGCTGAGGAGCCTCGCCGACGATGTCGCCTCGCCGGACTTTCTCGACGCCTATGTTTCGGGCGCGAAGCCGCCGAGCAGCACCGAATCGTCGGAGTGTTAAAGCGCCGCGCGCCCTTTGGGACGCGCTATGGACGGTCTGATTTTGCACGACCGGCAACCGCTCGGATGCAGGCGGACGACAATCTGTGCTAAAATAGCGCTATGAAAGCCTGGCTGGAAGCCGCAAAGCGCCGGGCGCGCGACATCAAGCTTGATGTCGTCGCCCTGTGGCTCGCCGCGCGCGACCCTCGGGTGCCCTGGTTTGCGAAGTTCGTTGCCGGGATCGTGGCCGCCTATGCGCTTTCCCCCATCGACCTCATCCCCGACTTCATTCCGGTGCTCGGCTATATCGACGATCTGATCATCGTTCCGCTCGGCGTAGTCCTGGCCATAAGGCTTGTTGCGCCGTCGCTGATGGCCGAATTTAGGGCGCGGGCTGCCGCGCTCGAAAAACAGCCGCAAAGCAGGATGGGGATGTTCATTGTCGTGGCGCTCTGGCTGGCTTTGGCAGCTTTGCTGATCTGGGCGTTCTGGCCCACGCACGCCAAATAGTCCGACCAGGCCTGCACCTGAAGCAGCCTTGCCTGCTGCTAAAACCCAAGTGCCAGCCACGCCGTCCCGGCAAGCAGCGTGACCAGCGTCAGCGGTAGGCCGACCTTGAAGAAGGCGGCGAACGACAGTGGTGTGCCGGAGACCCGCGCGTACTCGGCGACGATCAGATTGGCGACTGAACCGAGCAGCGTGAAATTGCCGGCCAGCGTCGAGCTCATGGCGACGACCAGCCAGGCGCGCTCGGGGTCTTCCAGGCCGGGTATGAACGGCCGCAGCGCCAGCACAGCCGGAACATTGCTCATGATGTTGGACAGCACCGCGGTGAAGCCGGACAGCCGCCAGACGTCGTCCAGCCCGAGGCCTTTTGCCGAGGCTATGATGTCGGGCGTGAGCAGCGTCTTCTCGGCGCCGGCGACGACGATGAACAGGCCGGCGAACATGAACAGCAACGGCCCGTCGATCTCGCGGTAGATGCGCGCCGGCTTTATGGCACGGGTCACGAGAAGAATGGCCCCGCCGATGAGCGCCGCCTTGGCGACCGGAACGCCGGCAAAGAAGGCGATCGCCAGTCCGATGCAGACGACCACCGCCTTGAGTACCTGGCCCGGCAACATGCGGCCGCGATAGACTTCGGGGCTGAGTTCGGCCTTGCGCGCGAACTCGGCGCGATAGACGATGCGCACGATGACGACGACGGCGACGAGGCCGAACAGCGCGACCGGCGCCAGGGCCGCCGAAAAGGCCGGATAGGAAATCCCCGACAGCGCGCCGATGACCATATTCTGCGGGTTGCCGGTGATGGTGGCGACACTGCCGCAATTCGACGCCGTAGCGGTGGCGATCAGATAGGGGACAGGGTTTCGGTTGATGACGCGGGTGACGTGGACGACGATCGGCGCCATGACCAGGCAGATCGCGTCGTTGACCAGAAACGCCGACAGCACCCCGGTCAGCAGCGTCACCATCACAAGCAGCATGAACGGCGCATGCGCATGCTCGATGGCAATGGCGCCGAGCGCACGGAATGCGCCCGAGACTTTCAGATGCGCCACGACGATCATCATGCCGAGCAACAGCGTGATCGTGTCGAAACTGATGGCGCGGTATGCGTCCTCCAGGCTGAGTGCGCCGATGGCGATCATCGCCGCACCGCCGAGCAGCGCGATGCCTGCCCGGTCGAGGCGCAAGCCGGGGAACCTGCCGACGGCGACGCCGGCATAGGTCAGGATCAGGATCAGCAGTGCCGCCGCGCCCATCAAAGTCATTCGTGGAAAAGCCCCGTTCAGATCCGCCCTGCCCCACGCCCTAAGGGCAGCCGGCGCAAGCTGTGATTCCTGCCGCCATACTCACCCGAACTCAATCCGATCGAGCGAGCCTTTTGGCAACATCAAAGATTGATGTGACGCGCGCGCCGTCGAACCATTGGCGCACATCGGCCAACAGACAATCACACGGGCAGAATATCTCGTAAAACGCCGGGTAGGGTTCCGTCAAAAGATGAAAGGTTTGGAAGACGCCCAAGCTCATCGAAATCGTGGGCTCTATCATGCCCTGAACACTCGGCTGACGCGGGGAACAAGCAGCCGATTTCGGAGTTGGAACGGCGGTAGAGGTTTGCCGGTATGAGACCCACTCCCGTGCTGCAGTACATTTATAGGATAATTGCTCGCGACGTTTTTCTCGTGCTTGCGCGTGACGCTCTTTGCGCGGCGTGGCCGCAATGACGCAGCGCGATCGTAACTCCACTTCACCACGGGAAGACAAGAAGGACGGCATAGGGCGAGCACTTGGACTCGGCCTTATCACCGGCGCCGCCGACGACGATTGCTCGGCGATCGGCACCTATGCAAGTGCCGGCGCGCGCTTTGGCCCGGACCTGCTTTGGACCGCTCCTGTAACGCTGCCGATGATGTACACGGTCGTGTATCTCTCGTCGAAGCTTGGACAGGTTTCGGGCCGCGGCCTCTTTCATGCGATCAAGGACTTCTATCCCCGATGGCTGCTCTGGGCTGTCCTGGTGGGCGTGCTGATCGGCAACACGATCGAAGCAGCCGCCGATCTCGGCGGCATGGCTGCATCCATCAACATCTTCCTTCCTGTTCCGATTCCCCTCATTGTGGTTGTAGTCGCGGCCGCTATCTTTGCTCTCCAGCTTTGGGGCTCTTACAAGCTCATACGCAACATCTTCCGCTGGCTCGCGCTGGCCCTGCTTGCCTATGTCGGCTCGGCCATCATGGCGAAGCCGGATGCGGCAGCCGTGCTGTGGGGAACCCTTGTTCCAAAAATCCAGTTCAGCCGCGAGTTCCTGTCCATTCTGGTGGCCATCATCGGCACCACCCTTTCAGCCTATCTCTACACCTGGCAGTCGAATGAGGAGGTGGAGGAAGAGATTGCCGAGGGGAGAACGACGCTGAGGAAGCGCAAGGGCGCCACGGACGGTGAACTGCGCCGCTCCCGCCGCGATATCCTGATCGGCATGATTTTTTCCAACCTCATCATGTACTTCATCATCCTGTCGACAGGGTCTACGCTCTATGAAGCCGGTGAGCACGACGTCGAGACCGCCGCTCAAGCAGCCGAAGCTCTCAAGCCGCTCGCTGGTGCAGCCGCCGGCGTACTGTTCGCTGCCGGCGTGATCGGGGTCGGGTTCCTTGCCGTTCCGGTCATGACGACAGGTGCCGCATACGATCTGGCGCAGGCGGTCGGGTGGGAGCACAGCCTTCATGCCAAGCCGCGTGAGGCGCCAAAGTTCTATATCGCGATCGGCGCCTTCACGCTGATTGCTGTTGGCCTGAATTTCCTGGGTTTCAACCCAATGAAGGCGCTCGTCTGGTCCGGTATCGTGCAGGGCTTTTCCACGCCGCCACTGCTTCTTCTCATCATGCTGATGACGAACAACCCGCGGATCATGGGAGACAAGGTCAACAGCCGGACAACCAACGCCCTGGGGTGGGCTACTACGATCGCAATCTTTTCCGCGTCTATGGGGCTGGTGGCGACCTGGTTTATCTAGGTCACCATTACGCTCGCGCTCATGCCCGGCAATTCGAGCTCACTTTCAATGTGGGGTTGGCAATGAAGAAGTTGGTCTGCACATCTGCCACAGCTACCGCGCTCCCGGCGGCATGGCCAAGTGCGCGTGCTTCTGGAAGATCGCGATCTTGTCGGGATAGGTGATCCGGATCTCGCGTCCGCATCCCTCGCACTTGTAATGGGAAACGACCTGAAACCACCTGCCGTTCTTGATGACGGTGAAGTTGCACTGCGGGCATTGGAAAGTCAGGCCAACAGAGAATAGGCTGGGAGACAGGGACATTGCAGCACTTCTTGTCAGTCCGGCGGATCGACGACGAAGGATGCGGCAATCAAATCGTCGGCATCGATTCTGCCCTTGCCGTCCTCCAGGACTGCTGCGACCTTTCGAAAGGTCTTCAGTTCGTTTTCGGTAATCCGGGCGCCGCGCATCCTCTCAGCGAGGTCAGCCACGCGTATTCGCAGCGCCTGCGACGCTCCAATCTCACGGTTCGACATGGTGATCACATTCCTCGTCGCTCGACTTCCCGCCGCACCTTTCGGCACGGCGGGTCCAGTCGCTTAGCTCATTCGATGACTTTGATGATCTTGCGCGTGCCCGGGTCAACCACAACGGTCCGGTTGTCGACCACCACGTAACGGTATTTTGTGTCGGGGACTTCATGAAGTTCGACGGTTTCGGGCAAGGTTGAGCCGATATTGAGCTCCACTCCAGGGATTTTCACCGATGCCAGCGGCTGCTTTTTGACATATTCCCTGATGACGGTCTCCTGTTCAGGCTCGATGACTACGTCCTGAGCGGCAGCGGCGCCGATACCGGCCAGCAACAGAAACCCAGCGGCTGCAGTGGAAAGACGCATACTCATAAGTGCCTCCTTTATGTGAGCTCTATTATGTGAGCTCTATTGCGCTGAACGGCATCGTCTTCGCGCCAGGTTCACCAAACCTCAGGCAGCCGCAAACGTTCCTTGGTTGGGCTTCGGTCTGATTCGAGACGGGACCTAAGTCTCACCTGTTTTCGCGTAATAGCCCGGACACCGCGCCACCTGGAACTGCGGCTGCTCGTAGCAGTTGCTAGCTGTCAGCTCACGCAAGCCGATGGAGAATGGCGTCCACCAAGCCCGCTGGTTACTCGCCGCGGTCTTCGCCGTCTCCATCACGTTCCTGGCAAACGGTCGTTGGCCAGGGAACCGGCCGGACTTTGACGATTGGACCAAGAACGAACTGAGATCTGCGCAGCTACGTCCCTTCCTGCGCTGATAAGGACCACCCGCCATTCCTCATTTGGCGGGTGGTCCACAATCACGCCCAAGTCCACCCGAGCGAGGCCTGTCAGCGGTTCAAGGTCGCGAGGGCAGCATCACCTCACATCAGGTCTTCGGCAACCCCGTCGAATTTCCTGAGGCCTGCGCTTGGAGGCTTTTGCTCAAGAAGGCCCTGTTCAGATGCGGCCGCCTCGAAAGCAGCGAACGCAGCTTGATGACTGCAATGTCCGGCCAGGCACTCCTCGAACATTCGGATCGCTTCAAGTCGGGACGGCTTATCCATGGATGGCCATGGTTGCTTCAGCGCTTTCGCAGCGTCGGCTATCGACGCGATCGCCATCGCTTTGCCATTCAAGGTGATTGAAATCGGGGTGAACGCCGTCATTTTTAAAGCTCGCCGGGATTGAAGGCGGCTAAACGCAAAGACAAGGCAGTGGTTGCATGGTTGTGAATTCAGAGCGCCGCTGTCCGAAACGATCGAGGCTGAACACGCACGTCCGATAGCCTTGATCGTTTCGGCGGCGCCCGCGCTGAAGTCCTGCCTGGATTCGACCGGGAAGCCCCATCGTCCTTAACCGAACTGAAAACCAGCCCAGCAGCAAATACCGTGGAACCTTTCAAAGCCGCATGCCTTGTCCGTTCTTCATGGAAGGAGGTGCGAAATGAGCCTTGACATAGGAAAAGTCGCCATAGCCTTGCTTGGCCTGCTTGCCTACAAGAATAGGGACAAGATCGGCGAGTTAATCGCCGGTAGGAACTCGACAGATGCCAAAAACGCTGGCTCCACCGGCGGGCTCGGCGACATCCTGGAGCGTCTCAGGAATGCGGGTGCGGGCGATCAAGTCGATTCTTGGGTTGGTACAGGATCGAATCGCCCCGTTCAGCGCGACCAAGTCGAGAAAGCGATCGACCCGCAAACGTTGAGCGATCTCGCCGAGCAAACCGGATTGTCCCGCGAGGAACTTCTCGACCGGCTCACAAGTGAACTGCCCGACGCAGTGGACAAGCTTACTCCCGACGGCCAGATGCCTGTGAGTAAAGGTCCAAATCTCCTCGACGAGGCACCTGGAGCTAGTCGCACTTAGCACCAGGCTGAAAATGAAAGCCCGCGCCTCCGGGCGAGGACGCGGGCCGATCAGCGCATCGCCGATACTAGCCCAGAATGGACCCTGAAAATGCTGGCGATCCCGACAGGATTCGAACCTGTGACCATCGGCTTAGAAGGCCGGTGCTCTATCCAGCTGAGCTACGGGACCGCTGGCCGACGCCAAGGCCGGCTAATTTATGCGCTGGGACGGCTGCCCGGCATTTGCCGGTCAATGCGTCCAGGGCGTCCTGCGGTCATAGCGGAAATTCTCCGCATAGGAAATCTGGCGGCGCTTGGATTCCTTCGGCTCCTCGACGCGATAGGCCAGCCCCTCTTTCTCCGCATAGGCCACCGCCTCTTCCCTTGTGTCGAAGGTGAGCCTGATCTGGCTCCGCATGTCAGCCGACGTGGTGTAGCCCATCAGCGGATCGATTTTCTTGCGCATCTCGGGATCGAATTCCAGCACCCAGTGGCCGGTCTTGGCCTTGCCGGACTGCATCGCGGTTTTGGCTGGGCTGAAAATGCGCGCGGACATGAACACCTCGTTACTACGTGCAAGCGGCACCGCCGCTGTATTCCCGTCATTACTGCGCAATGCTGCCGGCGGCAAGGCCGAGCCTGCCGTACCCCTTCACGGCGGGCCACCGACGATAATTGCGCGATGTGACGGCCGTGGACAGGACGACCGAGATCGCGCCGGGCGTTTTCTTCCCGGCGGGGACGTTTTATCCGGGTTAACGGCAGCGTGCCGCTGGACAGCAACCTGGGTGCCTGAGGTGGCGCTGCCGCGAAACCGTTGCGCCGGCCGGCATTTTCGACTCCGCTCTCGACCCGGGCCTGCCGTTTGTTGCGTTTTCGTCTTTTAGGGGTTGCGCAGCCAAGCCCGTAACCCTATACGCCGCCAAGGACTCGGAGTGTAGCGCAGCCTGGTAGCGCATCTGGTTTGGGACCAGAGGGTCGGGAGTTCGAATCTCTCCACTCCGACCATCCATTCACCGGAAATCACCGGCCGTGCTGCCGGCGCACCTGCGCCGGACAGCATCTGCGACTGACGAAGCACCCAAGCGACCAACGGGCAGCCCGGACTTCCCGGGGTGCCCGCCTGAAGCTTGCGAAGCGTCAGCCCTGGATGAACGCCAGGAGATCCGGATTGATGATCTCCGGGTGGGTGGTGCACATGCCGTGCGGCAGGCCCTTGTAGACCTTGAGCGTGCCGTGCCTCACGAGCTCGGCGGCAAGCAGGGCTGAGTCGGCAATCGGCACGATCTGGTCATCATCGCCGTGCATGATCAGGACGGGCACGTCGATCTTTGTCAGCTCTTCCGTGAAGTCGGTCTCGGAAAAAACCTCGATGCAGTCGTAGTGGGCCTTGGCTCCGCCCATCATGCCCTGGCGCCACCAATTGTCGACGGCCCCTTGCGAAACCTTGGCGCCCTCGCGATTGAAGCCATAGAACGGGCCGGCCGGCACATCCCTGTAGAACTGGGCGCGGTTGGCGACCAAAGCGGCACGGAAGCCGTCGAAGACCTCGATCGGCAGGCCGCCGGGGTTGCTGTCGGTCTTAAGCATGATCGGCGGCACCGCGCCGATCAGCACCGCCTTGGCGACGCGCCCTTCGCCACCGTAGCGGGCCACGTAACGCGCCACCTCGCCGCCGCCGGTCGAATGGCCGATATGGACGGCGTTCTTGAGATCAAGATGCGCGACCAGAGCCGCGACGTCGGCGGCATAGGTGTCCATCTCGTTGCCGGTCGCGGTCTGTGTCGAGCGGCCGTGCCCGCGCCGGTCATGCGCGATGACGCGATAGCCCTTGTCGAGGAAGAACAGCATCTGGTTGTCCCAGTCGTCGGCGCTCAGAGGCCAGCCGTGATGGAACACGATTGGCTGGCCTGTGCCCCAATCCTTGTAGAAAATCTCGGTGCCGTCCTGGGTGGTGAATGTGCTCATCGTCTTACTCCTTGCTGCAATTGGCTGAATTGGTGGGGAAGGTTCGTTCCTTCTGTGGACAAGCTATTGCAACGGAGTAATGGTGAGTATTGGCAAAACAGACATTGAACGTGGCAAAACTGACAGATGCATGCGGGGCGTGATCGGGTCGAAATCGGGCTTGTTGTGTATCCCGGCGTTCAGCAAGCGGCAGTTCTCGGTCTGACCGACCTGTTCCAGCTGGCCAACCGGCTGGCTGCCGACCGGTCGCCGGACGGGCTGAGGCTTCGCGTCAGCCATTGGCAGTGGCAGGAGGCGAGCCAAACCGTCATCCGCAGCTTCGACAGCGAGCCCGGCCCCGGCCATGGACCTGCCATGGTCATCTTGCCTCCGACCCTGGGTGATCCGATCCCTCGCGAGACGGCCGCGCCCTACGCCGACTGGCTCAGGGCTCGTCATGCGGCGGGCGCGACGCTCGGCTCGGTCTGCGCCGGCGCCTTCGTGCTTGCCGAGGCCGGCCTGCTATCCGGTCGTGCGGCGACCACGCACTGGGCCTATCGCGACGCGCTGGCGATGCGCTTTCCCGACATCCTACTCGATGCCGACAAGCTGGTCATCGATGACGGCGACATCATCACCGCCGGCGGCTATATGGCCTGGACCGACCTTGGCCTGAAGCTCGTCGACCGGGTGCTTGGGCCGACCGTGATGATGGACACCGCCCGTTTCATGCTGGTCGACCCGCCGGGACGCGAGCAACGCTTCTACAGCCCCTTTGCACCCAGGCTGAACCATGGCGACGAGGCCATCCTCAAGGTGCAGCACTGGCTCCAGGCGAGAGGCGCTCGCGATGTAACGCTTGCCACCATGGCGGAGCATGCGGCCTTGGAGGAGCGGACTTTTTTGCGCCGCTTTCGCAACGCCACCGGCCTCAAGCCGACCGAGTATTGCCAGCACCTGCGCGTCGGCAAGGCGCGTGAGATGCTGCAAGCGACGACCCGATCCATCGACCAGATCGCCTGGGATGTCGGCTATGACGATCCCGGCTCCTTCCGCAAAGTGTTCGCCAGGATAACCGGCCTGGCGCCGGGCGATTACCGCAGGCGCTTTGGCGCGGAACGAGCGGCGGTGGTGGGCGTAGGGAGTTGAGTTATTATCTCGTTGAAGGCAAGCTCGCCGGGAAGAGAACCCCAACCGCCTCATCTCCCGGCGAGCCTACAACCTGATTTGATACGCATCAGGACCGGGGTTAGCCGGCAAGCTTGCATGTGCAAGAGAGATGCCAGTCAATGTTTCCCGAAATGGGACACCGACCGGAGCTTTTTCCTTCTCTCCTTGTAGTAGAAGGTGGATCGGCGCGCCGCGCCGAGCCGGATGAGGGGTGCTGGAAGAAATGAGGCGCTGGCGATCCTGTCGCAGTGCGCCCGATTTGGACGAGGGTGTTCGCCAAGCTGGAACACCCTCATCCGACCGAGCTTCGCTCGGCCACTTTCTCCCACAAAAAGAGGAGAAGGGAAGTTCTCCCACCGCCTAAATCTCGAACTCGCCCTGCCCCTCATCCATGGCGCTGACGGTTTCGGCGGCGAGCGCCCTCGTGATCGGCGTCTTGCGTTCCAGTGCCGTGCGGTCGAGCCGTTCGACCACGCGCATCGCGGTGGCCAGCGAGCGCTCGATGCGGCGCACCAGATATTGCACGACATGCGGCTCGACCTCGACCTGGCGGTCGGCGAACAGTTTGGTGATGACACCGGCCAGCAAGAGATCGTCGGGCTCGTGGATCTCGACCATCGCCGCCGCCTTCAGCCGCGATGCGAGGTCGGGGAGCCTGACACCCCAGGCGGACGGAAAGCGCCGCGCGGTCAAGAGCAAGGTCGAGCCGGCCGCGCGCACCGCGTTGATCAGATGGAACAGCCCCTCTTCATCGACCGGACCGGCATCGACATCGTCGATCAGGGCCGGCCGCGCGCCGAGGCTCGCCATGCAGTCGCCGATCCGCCCGGCGTCTACCTTCACTGCGCCGGCGCGGGCGCGCCAGATCGACGCCAGATGGGTTTTTCCACAGCCTGCGGGGCCGGCGAGCACGACCACCGGCGACGGCCAGTCCGGCCAGCGATCGACAAGCGCCACCGCCTGGCTGTTGGTGCCTGAGACAACGAGTTCGTCGCGCGAATAGCCGGTGCCGTGGCCGAGATCGAGCGGTAACTGGCGCGGCGGGTCGATCTTGTTGTCCGGCATCTGGCTCAACTGCGCGGCCCACCGCTCCCGCGGCGACGCGCCGGCAGCGGCGGCACAGGTTCGGTGTTGTGGCCCTTGTAGAGCGGCGACTCGAGATAGCGGGCGATGGCAAAGCGCACCAGGACGGCAACGGCGGCCGAGGCCGGCACGGCGATCAGCAGGCCGACGAAGCCGAACAGCGCGCCGAAGGCAAACAGCGAAAACATCAGCCACACCGGATGCAGGCCGACGCTTTTTCCGACCAGCCTTGGCTGCAGGATGTTGCCCTCGATGAACTGGCCGACGAAGAACACGCCGGCCACCGCCGCGACCATGGTCCAGTCCGGCCAGAACTGGACGAAGGCGACGCCGACGGCCAGCACCAGCCCGGTCAGCGAGCCGACATAGGGGATGAAGGAGATCAGACCGGCGAACAGGCCGATGAGGATGGCGAAATTCAGACCGGTCAGCGTCAGCCCGGTGGCGTACATGGCACCCAGTACCAGGCACAGCGTGCCCTGACCTCGCACAAAGCCGGCGGTGGCGGTGTTGATGTCGTTGGCGATCGCCCTGACGGTCTGGACATAATCGCGCGGCACCCAGCTGTCGACAATCGTCACCATGCGATCCCAGTCGAGCAGCATGTAGAAGGCGACGACGGGCGTGACGACGAACAGGCTGACCACCGAGACCAGCGCCACGCCGGAACTCCAGATCGAGGTGAACACCGTGGTCAGCAGGCCGAAGCCGGAGGTCAGCAGCGAGTTCAACCCTTCGCGCAGGCCATTGGCGTCGACGCCGAATTGCTCTTCCAGCCATCTCGGATCGAAGCTGGTGATCAGGCTCTGCAGCCGGGTCAGGTATTCCGGCAGCTTGCTGGCAAAATCGGCCATCTGCGAAGCCAGCACCGGAATGAGGATGACGAAGGCCAGCACCAGAACGACGATGAAGGCAAACAGGATGACAATCGTCGCCATCAGCCTGGACAGGCCGAGCCGCTGCAGCCGGTCGGCGACCGGGTCGAGAAAGTAGGCGAGCACCATGCCGGCGACGAACGGCAGCAGGATGCCGCTGAAGACATAGAGGAAGACCGCGAGGATGATGGCGCTGATCAGCCAGAAGCGGATTTGGCGCCGAAACACGCCGGACGCGGCCGCATCGGCAGCGGCAGCTTCGGCTGCCGCGTCGATGTTCTGGTCAGGTATCCGGTTTGGAGCCTTCGCCATAGCCGCTCATATGCCTCAGCCAAGCCACGAGATAGGCCGCGGCCGAAGCCACGGTCAAGACCCCGGACAGCAATATGAGCACCGGCCTGAGCGGATCGAGATCGATGGCGAGGGCCAGTTCGCCCAGCACCACCGCCGCCAGCCCGATCTGGACGGCGGTGTTGGCCTTCGACACGAACAGCGGCTTCATCTCGACCGGGTGGGCCATGACGGTGGACAAAACGACGGCGCAGACGATCAGCGCATCGCGCGACACCATGGTGACGACCAGCCACAGCGGCAATTCACCGATGAAACCCAGCACCACGAACACCGAGACCAGCAGCAATTTGTCGGCCATCGGATCGAGATAGGCGCCAAGCTGCGAAAACTGGTTGAAATGGCGGGCGATGAAGCCGTCGACGCCGTCGGAAATGCCGGCGATCAGGAAGCCGGCGAAAGCCCAGTCCCAGCGCCCCTGCAGCATGGCCAGCACCACGCCCGGCACCAGCACGAAACGCATGATCGTGATCATGTTGGGGATGGTCAAACGCATGTCCCGTCGCTTCTGTTTTGATGATACATGATAGAGATGAGAGGCTACGGCAAGTGAGAGCGACGCAGATGCTGCCAATCTCCGCTCGTGGGGAGAGATTGGCTATCTTCAAGGCCTTCGCCATCGCCAATGTTGGAGATTTGCCTGAGGCCTCTGTCCACGATTTTGTGATGCCGAAAATGCCTGAGCCAGCCGTTATCCTTGCGAGGCGCAGCCGTTCATGCGAAGAGCCCCGGAAAGCAGGAAAGAGTGATGAGCAAGCGCAAGAACGGGCTCACCTATGCCGAGGCGGGTGTCGACATCGATGCCGGCAACCTCATGGTCGAGAAGATCAAGCCGCTGGTGCGCGCGACGCGCCGGCCGGGCGCCGATGGCGAGATCGGCGGCTTCGGCGGCCTGTTCGACCTCAAGGCCGCCGGCTTCACCGACCCGGTGCTGGTCGCCGCCAATGACGGCGTCGGCACCAAGCTGAAGATCGCCATCGATGCCGGCAAACACGACACGATCGGCATCGACCTCGTCGCCATGTGCGTCAACGACATCGTCGTGCAGGGCGCCGAGCCATTGTTCTTCCTCGACTATTTCGCCACCGGCAAGCTCGACCCCGACCAGGGTGCGGCGATCGTCGGCGGCATCGCCGAGGGCTGCCGGCAGGCCCGATGCGCGCTGATCGGCGGCGAGACGGCGGAAATGCCCGGCATGTATCACGGCAACGACTACGACCTCGCCGGCTTTGCCGTGGGCGCGGCCGAACGCGGCCAGTTGCTGCCGACCGACGACATCGTCGAGGGCGACGTGCTGTTGGGGCTGGCCTCGTCGGGCGTGCATTCAAACGGCTTTTCGCTGGTCCGCCGCATCGTCGCCACCAGCGGCCTTGCGTGGACCGATCCAGCGCCCTTCAACGATGAAGCCACGCTGGCCGAGGCGCTGCTCGAGCCGACCCGTATCTACGTCAAGTCGATCCTCAAGGCGATCCGTAACACGCATGGCATCAAGGCGCTGGCCCATATCACCGGCGGCGGTTTCCCGGAAAACATCCCGCGCGTCCTGCCGAAGGATTTTTCGGCCGAACTCGACCTCGACGCCATCGAAGTGCCGGCGGTGTTCTCATGGCTGGCCAAGACCGGCGGCGTGGCGCCGGAAGAGATGATGCGCACCTTCAACTGCGGCGTCGGCATGATCCTCGCCGTCGCCTCCGGCCAGGCGGCACAGGTCGCGGCCGTGCTGCAGGAGGCCGGGGAGACGGTGACGCCGATTGGCCGCATCGTGCCGCGCCGCGACGCCGGCGTGATCTATCGGGGCGCGATCGGCCTATGAGTGCGCGCAAACGCACCGTGGTGCTGATTTCGGGACGCGGCTCCAACATGACGGCGCTGATCGCCGCGGCCAGCAACCCGGACTATCCGGCCGAGATCGTCGGCGTCATTTCCGACCGGGCCAATGCCGCCGGTCTCGGCATCGCGGCGGCGCGCGGCATCGCCACCAAGGTGATTTCGCGGGCCGACTATACCAGCAAGGAAGCGCATGACGGGGCGATCGACGCCGCACTTGTCTCGTTCGGCGCCGAGATCGTGGCGCTGGCCGGTTATATGCGCATTCTCGGCGTGCGCTTCGTCGAGAAATGGCTGGGCCGGATGATCAACATCCACCCTGCCCTGCTGCCCGCCTTCAAGGGGCTGGATACGCATGCGCGCGCCTTGCGCGCCGGCATACGCATCCATGGCTGCACGGTGCATTTCGTGACGCTGGACATGGATGACGGCCCGATCATCGCCCAGGCTGCCGTGCCGGTGATGGTCGGCGACAATGAGGACATGCTCGCCGCGCGCGTGCTGAAGGCCGAGCACCGGCTTTATCCGCTGGCGCTCGGGCTGGTCGCCGAAGGCAAGGCGCGGATGGAAGGCGGCCGCACCGTGCTTGCCCACTTCGCCGACGATGCCGACAACAGCACCTCCGTGATCATGGCGCCCGATCCGCTGCGCGAGGAAACCGACCTCGAGCATCTGGCGCGCATCACTCCCTGAGAACCATCCTTGCCAACATGGTAGCAAATGTTGCTACCATGTTGGCAAGGAGACAGGTTGATGGCGACAGTCGAAAAGGTCAGCGTGGCGCTTTCGCCGGAACTGCTGGACATGGTCAAGGGCGCGGTGGCCAGCGGGCAATACGGTTCGGCAAGCGAAGTGATCCGCGAGGCGCTCCGCGAATGGCGTCTTCGCCAGCCCTTGCGCGAGGCGGAAGCGGAACGGCTGCGGAAAGCCTGGACGGAAGGGCTGGGGAGCGGCCCGTTCGCGCCTTTCGACATCGAGGACATCAAACTGAAGGCGCACAGCCGGTTCAGCGACGCCAGCAAAAAACAGCGGAATGGCTGACGTCCTCATTGTCCGCAGCCCGGCCCGGAATCCGGCGCCAAAAACCCAACATCGGTGCCGAAGTGCGAGCATTGACGATCGGCAATTATCTCGTGCTTTATCGCCTGGCCGAACGGCGCGTCGAGATCGTGCGCGTGGTGCATGGCGCACGCGAAGTCTCAACGTTATTTTGACAGATGCAGACAGGCAAATGGATCTCTTCCACTGCGCTATGCGGGCAAAAGGTGATCTGGCCGGTGCCTTCGAGTATGATGAGGCGGACGATCCAACCAATGCCACGGCATACTTCTATCTGTATCGAATCGAGGACGGGCGAACAGGTTCTGTCATCGATGCAATTCACATTCGATCGGGCGATTGGGCCATTGCTGAAGCAGACATTTCGGTCAGGTGGGATAGGGATGAACGGCGCGTAGGTTTGTTCATCTTTGGTGCGCTTTGGGCGACCTTGATACCGCCATGGGCACAAAACATGGCGGCGGATATGGGAAAGACTTTCAGCCCGACATTCCTTGGTCTTAAATTGAACTCATGAAGCAACTCCTTGTTCTGCGTCACGCCAAGTCGAGCTGGGACGATCCAGACCTCATCGACTTCGACCGGCCGCTTTCAGGGCGCGGGCTGAAGGCCGCCCCGCTGGTCGGTCGCGAACTGGCCAGCCAGGGCTGGCTGCCCGATCTGGCGCTGGTATCGCCGGCGCTGCGCAGCCGCGACACATGGCGGCTGGTCTCGGCGGAACTGCCCGCGAAAGCGCCGGCCAAATTCGTCCAGGCGCTCTACGAGGCCAGCGCGGCAGACGTTCTCGCCAAGGTCCGGCAGGCAAATGCGGCAACAATCAGCCTCTTGGTGCTGGGCCATAATCCCGACCTGGAGGAATTCGCGCGCCGACTTGCCGGCGCCGGGTCGGATGCCGCGGCACTCAAAAAGCTTGAAGAAAAATTCCCGACAGCGGCTCTTGCCCGCTTCGTTTTCGACGGTGACTGGGCACGGCTGGCCCTCGGTGACGCGCGGCTGACGCACTGCGTTTGGCCAAAGGATCTGCGCTAAACGAGAGCTGTGACTTGATAAGCAAGAACGGCGGGCCAAGCCCGCCGCTCTTTGCGTTCCGCAGCTTGAGGATTTAGCGGCCCCAGTTGCCCCGGCCGGACTGAGGCACGACCGGTTCAGTCGTGCCGGGCTGGGTCGTCGCGTTGGTATTGACGGTATTGTGCTCCGCCGTAAACGGCTTGCGGATCGAGCCCGTGAACGTGTTGTCGATATTTCCAACAGCCGCATTGCCAACAGGCGCGGCCGGCTGATTGGCGCCGTCCGATCCATAGTGGTCGCTGCCGGCAAAGGCGCTGCCTGCGGCAATGAGGATGGCGGCAGCGGTGAGAGCAATCTTGGTCATTTCAGGTACTCCAGTACTTTCATACTTTCAGTGTTGTTGTCCGTCTGGTGGCGTGCCTTGGGAGGATTTCGCGTCGCTCGGACCACCCCGAGGTGGGCTGGCCCTGCAGCAATTTCCAATCACAAAGATGTTCCGGCTACGCCCTGAACCGGGTGCTTGAAATCCGCCAAAAGGCTTCCTTCGCCACAATCTTTGACTTGCTTCTCAATGCGTTAGGCGAATATTTCTGCCGCGTGGCCCGGCCATTCGCTGAGCCGACGTTCACTTGGTCTTGCACAATGCGTCAACAAAAACGAACCGATCGGTTCGATTCCCTGTACAGCTGAAATCGCAGATCTACCGGTTTTGCGCTGCCGCCCTAGACGTGCACGTCGCCAAAGGAGAGCTCGCCGTCGTCGCTGGCGGTCAGGAACGCCGTGACCAGCAGGCCGGCATAGAAGGCGGCGACCAGCACGACGATGACCAGGCCGGGAATGGGCCCCAGAGCAGCGCCGGCAACCGCCTCGCGCACCGAACTGACGAAGTCGATGCGGACACCTTCGGTTAGAAGACTGGGGGTCGACAGTTTCAGGATCCAGGCCAACAGCAGGATCAGCAGCATGTGGATGTAGTTTCGACGCAGACGGCGCGCCAACGCCGCTCGTTGCGAAATGAGGAATTTTGGAGTGCGCAGACTTTCGCCGACGACCAACAGCCAATCTGACGCGAAGTCCGGCTGCGGCGAGAATATCTGCGCGAAATAGTGCCGTTCGAACTGGCGCACTCGGGCCCGGTAAACGTCGAAGAAGCGATATCGCCGCGCTTCTATCCACAGCAGCAACAGGACAAGCAGCATGGCAAAAAGCAGTACGCCGTGATGCGCGCTGGCCGTCGAAAGCGAGATGGACAACATTGCCGCGACGACCGTTATCGCCCAATTGCTCGTCCGGTCGAGGCGGTCGCGCCACCCCGTCATGCGCAGAATCTCGGCGCGATGAAAATGCGCCATCGTGGTCACGAGTTCGCCGGGCGAAAGCGTCCTTCCAACGGGGGCCGGCGCTGCCAACGCTTCTGCCATCACCATGTCTCCACCGCCACGCAAAAACGGCTGGTTGGGCATATCGTTCCGACGCTTCACTTTGCCGGGCGCAGCCACACCTTGTTGTCGTGGAACGCCGCACCGCCATAGGGCGCCGGCGCGTCGGCGCCGGTCAGGACGTTGATGCCCTCGCCGCGCTCGTGGGCGCTGTTGGGCCAGATGCCTTCGGCCACCACGACACCGCGCTTGACGCCGTCGAACAATCTTGCGTGCAGCACAACTTCGCCGCGCGCATTGCCGATCTCGACGCGGTCGCCATTGGCCAGCCCATAGGCTGCCGCATCGTCCGGATGCAAAAACAGTTCCGGCCGGCCCTCCTTGGCCATCGACACCGGCGTCTCGGAAAAAGTCGAGTTGAGGAAATTGCGCGCCGGCGAGGTGGCCAGCCGGAACGGATGCGCAGCATCCGCCACCTCGATCAGATCGACGTGGTCGGGAAATTCCGGCAGGCTTGCCACCGGCCCGAACAGGCCCATGCATTTCGGCGGCCGGTTGGGCGCCGCCTGCCCGGTCCAGTCGGCGCGAAAGCGGAATTTTCCGTCCGCGTGGCCGAAGCCGTCGATAAAATGCGCCGCTTCGAAAGCCGGCTGCAAATCGAGCCACTTTTGTTCCTTGAGGCTCGAAAAACTGCCCAGCCCGCGCTTGCCCAAAATGATGTCGATATGCTGCTGCTCGGTCATGCCGAAGCCAGGCCTGTCGCCAACACCGAGCCTTTTGCCGAGTTCCTCGATGACGAAATGGTTGCTGCGCGGCCCTTCCGGCGGGTCGATCAACTTCGGCCCGAGCGTGATGTGCTGATTGCCGCCGCCCTTGTAGATATCGTCATGCTCTAGAAACATCGTCGCCGGCAGCACGACATCTCCGAGTTTTGCGGTGTCGGTCATGAACTGTTCGTGCACGCAGGAAAACAGGTCGTCGCGCAAAAAACCCTGCTTCACCAGCCGCTGCTCCGGCGCGACATTGACCGGATTGGTGTTCTGGATCAGCAGCGCCGTCACCGGCGGGCCGCCATAGAGCGCATCCTCAGCGCCGGTCAGCACCGGGCCGATGCGCGAATGGTCGAGATGGCGGATCGCCGGGTCGCGCATCCGCGTGCCTTCCAGCAGTTCCTGGTTCAGCTTGAAGATGCCCGAATTGGAATGGAAGGCGCCGCCGCCCTCATATTGCCAGCAGCCGGTGACCGCGGCGATCGAGGCGGCGGCATGCATGTTGACCGAGCCGTTGCGCTGCCGCGAAAAACCGTAGCCGAGGCGGAAATAGGTTTTCTTGGTCGTGCCGACGAGACGGGCGAAGGCCTCGATCTCATCGACGGAAAGCCCGGTGATATCAGCCGCCCATTGCGGCGTCCTCGTCTGAAGATGCGCTTCCAGACCGTGCGGATCGTCGGTGTATTTTGCCAAATAGGCGCGGTCGGCCATGCCGTCACGGAACAGCACATGCATCACCGCGCAGGCCAGCGCACCGTCGGTGCCGGGCTTCAGAACCAGGCCGAGATCGGCCTGCTTCATCGTCGCGTTCTCGTAGACGTCGATGACGACGATCTTGGCGCCGCGCTCCTTGCGCGCCTTGATCGCGTGGGTCATGACGTTGACCTGGGTGACCACGGCATTGGTGCCCCAGACCACCACGCAGTCGGACTTGGCCATCTCGCGCGGGTCGGGACCGCGCAGCGCGCCGGCCCCCATTATCCAGCCGGTCCAGGCCAGATTGGTGCAGATCGAACCGAAAAAGCCGGAGTATTTTTTCGCATGGCGCAACCGCTCGATGCCGTCGCGCTGCACCAGCCCCATCGTGCCGGCATAGTAATAGGGCCAGACCGTCTCCGAGCCATATCTTGCCTCGGCCGCGATGAATTTTTCGGCGACCAGGTCGAGTGCGGCCTCCCAGCTCGCGTCCTTCCAAAGGCCCTCACCCTTGGCGCCCGCCCGGATCAGCGGCTTCAGCAAGCGGTCGGGATGATGGACGCGGTCGGCATAACGGGCGACCTTGGCGCAGATGACGCCAGCCGTGTAGCTGTTGGCCTTGGCGCCATGGACGCGGCCGATGCGCTTGCTGTCGAGCAGCTCGACCTCGAGCGCGCAGGTCGACGGGCAATCATGCGGACAGGCCGAATGGCCGATCCTGAGCTTGGCGTGCTGATTCATGGGGCCAGATTAGCGGGTTCTGGACACGGCGTGTAGGGCCAGATCGCGCAAGCGCCTATCTCCCCCCTTGAGGGGGAGATGTCGCCGAAGGCGACAGAGGGGTCGCGGCGCGTGGAGCGCCGACATCTTTCGCGACGAAGTAAGACGCTGGCGATCTACGCGAGACGACCCCCTCTGCCCTGCCGGGCATCTCCCCCCTCGAGGGGGGAGATCACGCGCTACTCCGCCGTGCCTTCCTCATACTCTGCCGACATCGACAGCCATTTTTCCTCATGGCCGGCCAGTGTCTGGGCCAGTTGCGAGCGCTCCTTGGCCAGCCGTGTCGCCGTCGACGGGTCCTTTTCGTAGACCGCCGGATTGGCGAGTTCGTCCTCGATCAAGTCGATGCGCTTGCGAATGCGGTCCATCAGCGCTTCGGTGGCGCGGATCTCCTTGGCCAGCGGCTCGAAGGCGGCGCGGCGCGCTGCCGCGTCACGGCGGCGGTCGGCCTTCGAGGCCTTTTCGGCCTCGCGCTTGCCGCGGCGGTCGCCGGCCACGCCGGTGACCAGCGTCTTGTAATCATCGAGGTCCCCGTCAAAAGGATTGACCGTCCCGTCCTTGACCAGCCACAGCCGGTCGGCCGTTGCCTCGAGCAGATGGCGGTCGTGCGAGATCAGGATGACGGCGCCGGGAAACTCGTTCAGCGCATGGATCAACGATTCACGGCTGTCGATATCGAGATGGTTGGTCGGTTCGTCGAGGATGAACAGGTTTGGCCCCTCGAACGCCGACAGGCCCATCAACAGCCGCGCCTTCTCGCCGCCCGACAGGTCCTTGGCGGCGGTGTTCATCTTTTCGGTGGTCAGTCCGAACTGGGCGACACGGCCGCGCACCTTCGATTCCGGTGCTTCCGGCATCAGCCGGCGGACATGCTCATAGGCGTTTTCACTCGGTCGGAGATCGTCGAGCTGATGCTGGGCAAAGATCGCCACCTTCAGGCCGGGCGCCACCGTCATGGTGCCGGTCTCCTGCTTCAGGCGGCCGGACAGCAATTTGGCGAAGGTCGACTTGCCGTTGCCGTTGGCGCCGAGCAGTGCGATACGGTCGTCGGCATCGATGCGCAGCGTCATCTTCTTCAGGATCGGCTCACCCTCGACATAGCCGACATTGACGTTGTTGAGCGCAATGATCGGCGAGGCCACCGTCTTCACCGGCTCGGGAAAGGAGAACGGCCGCACGTTGTCGTTCACAATCGCGGCGATCGGCTTCATCTTCTCCAGCGCCTTGATGCGCGACTGCGCCTGTCTCGCCTTGGAAGCCTTGGCGCGGAAGCGCTCGACGAAGGACTCCATGTGCTTGCGTGCGGCTTCCTGCTTGACCCTGCCCTTCTCCTGCAATTCGCGCTGCTCGGTGAATTGGCGCTCGAACTGGTCGTAGCCGCCGCGCCAGAAGGTCAGCTTCTTCTGGTCGAGATGGACGATCGAGTTGACGGCGCGGTTGAGCAGGTCGCGGTCGTGCGAGATCAGCAGCACTGTGTGCGGATATTTCGACACGTAGTTTTCCAGCCACAGCGTGCCTTCGAGGTCGAGATAGTTGGTCGGTTCGTCGAGCAGCAGCAGATCGGGCTCGGCAAACAGCACCGCCGCGAGTGCGACGCGCATGCGCCAGCCGCCGGAGAACGACGAGGCCGGCCGCCGCTGGGCGGCGTCGTCGAAGCCGAGGCCGGCGAGGATGGTGGCGGCACGAGACTCGGCCGAATGGGCGTCGATATCGGCGAGCCGCATGTGGATGTCGGCGATACGGTGCGGATCGGTCGCCGTCGTTTCCTCATCGAGCAATGCGGAGCGTTCGAGGTCGGCCTTGAGCACGATCTCGATCAGCGGCTCCTCGGTGCCGGGAGCCTCCTGCGCCACCTGGCCGATGCGCGTGTTCTTCGGCAGGCCGATCGAGCCGGTCTCGGAGGCGAGGTCGCCGGTGATCGCCTTGAACAAAGTGGTCTTGCCGGTGCCGTTGCGGCCGACAAGCCCTGCCTTGCTGCCGGCCGGCAAGGTCAGCGAGGCATGGTCAAGAAGCAGGCGTCCGGCCATGCGGAGCGAAAGGTCGTTGATGATCAGCATGGCCGCGCTTTTGCACGGGACGTCAGCGCTTCGCAAGACCTCGAGCACCGGTTGGCCGCATAACGCATGAAAATGGCCGCCAGCGACAGGTACCCGGTGCCGCGGGCGGAGAAAGAAGACGATTGATCCGATCGCCGGCCTCGCCGGATCAAAGGATCAGTTGCGGGCTGAGCCGGCAACCGCTGCGATGGCGTTGCGCCTGGCGAGCATCGGCTTCTCGCAGTCGAAAACTGCGCATTTGTCAGTTAATTGCCGGTGCAAGGCCGTCGTCGTCATGACGCAAAGGCAAGACTCAGCTAAGTCTAGGTGTGCGGCGGACCTGATACCCGCCTGGCCGGCGTCATCGCTCCCTCCCAAGCGGCGCCGGCCATCTTTCCTACAGCTTTCACTGCGCCGGCGGCGCGGCGGGTTGATCATCGCCTGGCGTCGCGTTGGGCGCAGGGTCGACCTGCGGGTTTTGATCGGCGCCGGGAGCCTTTGTCGGTGGAATGTTGTTGTCGCAGGCCGCGACAGCCAGCGCTGCGGCCAAGACGAGCCAAGTCGAGGCCAGCAAAGTTGAGAGCTTGTTCATCGCAACCTCCTGTCACCGGGCAAACGAGACGGTGCCGATTTGGTTGCACGCTCGGGCAAGAGCTTGGGACGTTTTGGAACCCCGGGAACAAAACGAGAGAGGGGAACAAAACGCCGGCTCCTCGGTTGGTCCACACCAATGGAGAAAATCATGATCCGTCTGCTCATAGCCGGGGCCGCCGTCTATGTGGCCTACCGCATCGTCAGGGAAATCATCGACGAGGTGCCTGACGATTTCGATCCGCTGTTGCTGCCGCCTCCCGATGACGACAAGTCGCTGCCGCGGCAGTCTGCGGCGATGGGCGTCGAGCCGCAGCGCTAGTTTCGGTTCGTCGGTCGGGCGCCAGCAGGATCGGACGCATCGGTCGCACGTACGAAAGCGTTGCGAACAAAGCAGAAACGATGCTTGATGGGCAATGAACCTCGCTGCCCGTGATTCGACCTTCCGGCCTGCCTATCTCGCAAAGCTGAATGCCGAGCAGTGCGTTGCCGTCGAGCATGGCGACGGCAAGGTCGCCGGGCCGCTGCTGGTGATCGCCGGGGCCGGCTCCGGCAAGACCAGTACGCTGGCGCATCGCGTCGCGCATCTGATCGTCAGGGGCGCCGACCCGAGGCGCATCCTTTTGATGACGTTTTCGCGTCGCGCCGCATCGGAATTGGCCAAGCGCGTCGAGCGCATCGCCGGCGAGGTGCTCGGCCGCGACGCTTCCGTCATCACCGATGCTCTCACCTGGGCCGGCACGTTTCACGGCATCGGCGCCAGGCTGCTGCGCGACTATGCGCTGGAGATCGGCCTCGATCCGGCCTTCACCATCCACGACCGCGAGGATTCGGCCGACCTGATGAACCTCGCCCGGCACGAACTAGGCTTCTCGAAGACGGAAGGCCGTTTTCCGACCAAGGGCACGTGCCTGGCGATCTATTCGCGTGCCGTCAACGCGCAGGCGCCGCTCGGCGAAGTTTTGGGTTCGGTGTTTCCCTGGTGCGCGGGATGGGCAGAACAGCTTAAGGCGCTGTTCGCCCGATATGTCGAGGCCAAGCAGGCGCAGAACGTGCTCGATTACGACGACCTGCTGCTCTACTGGGCGCAGATGGCCGGCGAGCCGGAGATATCGGCGCATCTGGGTGGGCGTTTCGACCATGTGCTGGTCGACGAATACCAGGACACCAACCGGCTGCAGGCCTCGATCCTCGCGGCGCTCAAGCCGGACGGATCCGGGCTGACGGTGGTCGGCGACGATGCGCAGTCGATCTATTCGTTTCGCGCCGCGGAAGTGCGCAACATCCTCGACTTTCCAAAACAGTTCGCCCGGCCGGCCGAGATCGTCATGCTGGAGCGCAACTACCGCTCGACCGAGACCATCCTGGCCGCCGCCAATGCGGTAATCGGCGAGGCCTCGGAGCGCTTTACCAAGAACCTCTGGTCGGAGCGCAAATCGACCGAAAAGCCGAAGCTGGTCAGCGTCCGCGACGAGGCCGAGCAGGCGAGTTACGTCTGTCAGGCGATCCTGACCGAGCGCGAGGCGGGCACGGCGCTGAAGGCGCAGGCCGTGCTGTTTCGCGCCTCGCACCACAGCGGGCCGCTGGAGATCGAACTGACGCGCCGCAACATCCCGTTCGTCAAGTTCGGCGGGCTGAAGTTCCTCGACGCCGCCCATGTCAAGGACGTGCTGGCGGTGCTGCGCTTCGCCGAGAACCCGCGCGACCGCGTCGCCGGTTTTCGCGTGCTGCAGCTTTTGCCCGGCATCGGCCCTTCGGCGGCTTCGCAGATCGTCGACACCATGGCGACGTCGCTCGACGAAGCGATGGGGCTGGCGCGCTACCGGCCGCCGCAACGCGCCGCCGACGACTGGCCGGGTTTCGTCGCGCTGTTCTCGCAGCTTCGCGCCGGGTCGGGAAAATGGCCTGTTGACCTCGAACAGGTCAGGCTCTGGTATGAGCCGCATCTCGACCGCATCCACGAGGACGCAACGACACGCCGGGCCGATATTCTGCAGCTCGAGCAGATCGCCTCGGGCTATGCCTCGCGCGAGCGTTTCCTCACCGAGCTGACCCTCGATCCGCCGGATGCAACCAGCGACGAGGCCGGGCCGCCGCATCGCGACGAGGACTATCTGATCCTGTCGACCATCCATTCGGCCAAGGGCCAGGAATGGAAGAACGTCTTCGTGCTCAACACCGTCGACGGCTGCATCCCGATCGATCTCGCCGTCGGCTCGAAGGAGGATATCGACGAGGAGCGCCGCCTGCTCTACGTGGCGATGACGCGGGCCAAGGACGGCCTGCACCTGGTCATGCCGCAGCGCTTTTTCGTACACGGCCAGGCGGCG
Source organism: Mesorhizobium sp. L48C026A00 (assembly GCF_000502375.1). NCBI lineage: Bacteria > Pseudomonadati > Pseudomonadota > Alphaproteobacteria > Hyphomicrobiales > Phyllobacteriaceae > Mesorhizobium > Mesorhizobium sp. L48C026A00. The sequence continues at coordinate 54,525 of NZ_AYWU01000015.1, forward strand.
CGCGGCGATCGCCATGTTTACGCCTCGCGCACCCGCTTCATCCCGGCCTCGATCCTCGGCGCCTTCGAACAGACATCGTGGGCGAGCGTCCAGGCCACGGATGATCCGCGCCGCCAGCCGCAAGTGCGCGTCGACCTTGGCGCCCGCATGCGCGACATGTGGAAATAGGCCGCTCTTCGGCACGACGCTCATGCCACGGAGCTTGGTGGCGAAAATCAAATTTCGGCAACATGGAACCTGATGCCGCAATCCGCGTTTCTGGGCGTCCTACCCCCGGTCGGAGAGCGGCGTCCGCCCGTCACCTCCGCCCAATTCGAGAGGCCAGAATGCACGATAAGACATTTTTCACCCCGGTCGCCGTAACCGTCGGCGCCGGCCATAAGCGCATGATCGCTTCGCTGTTCGACATGCATGAGTTCCTGACCGAGTTCCCGCCATCGCGGCGACGCCTGAGCTATGGCGCGGCGGTGAAGGCCTGCGAGGCGGCACGCGCTGGCGAGATCTCGCCCGAGGCCGCGCGCGACGCCCTGACCACCTTCGCAGTTTCGGCAGGCATTCTCTGGCCCTCGGCGCAGCCGGCAGTCTCGGTCAAGCCGATCTCCCGCGGCCAGGGCGGATACGCCGCCTGACTGGCCAGGCCTGTTTTGCGACTATAGCCCGTCGAAGTTGCTGTTCGCCTTCGACGGGTTTCCTGTCAATTCGATCCGGATGATCCCAAATCATGCGTAGGCGCGGCCCTCTTCGCTGCGCTGGAACAGCGTCAGGTCGAGCGGCACCGAAGGCCGGCCGAGAATGGTCAGGATCGCGTGCGCTTGGCCGCGGTGATGGGTCTGGTGATTGAAGAAATGATCAAGCGCCGGCGCCAATCGCTGCGAGACGGTGCGCATGTCGGAGACGGTCATGTAGGAGAAGCGGCCGGACAAAGCCTTGTCGCTTAACGCCCCAACCCAGTCGACGATCCTTTTGTCTTCGGCCTCGCGCGCCAGCCGCAAGCCCGGCAGGGCGCGGTGCAGGACCGTGTCGAGCCTGGCCGGCGCGTCGCCCTCGCCGGTAAAGCGCCTCATCCAGATGCGATCGGCAGTCAGGACATGGTTGAGCGTCCCCATCATCGAGCCGAAGAAGACCCCGACGTTGCGGTGAAAATCTTCCTCGTCGAGATCGGCGGCGGCATCGTAGATGCGGCTATTGGCCCATTGATTGTAGGCCGCAAACATCATGAAGTGCTGTTTCATCGTTTTCTCCGGCCCGCGAGACCCCGTTTCGGGTGCTTACCGCAAGGCCCGAACGTCGCTCTAGTAGACCGCAGGGAAGCTGCCGCCAATGACCATTCTGCTCTATGATCTCGTCGGACGCGATGGCGCCCGTCCGTTCAGCCCGCATTGCTGGAAGGCGACGATGGCGCTTGCCCACAAGGGCCTCGATATCTCAACCGTGCCGACACGCTTTCTCGAAGTGCCCACCGTTGAAGGCGGCGTTTCAAAACTCGTTCCGGTGATCCGCGACGGCGAGAAGGTGGTCGCCGATTCTTTCGCCATCGCGCTCTATCTCGACGAGGCCTATCCAGAGCGACCGACATTGTTTTGCGGCGACGGCGGCAAGGCGATGGCGCGCTTCGTCGAACGCTGGTCGCAACTGACCATCCACCCCTATGTCACCACTGCGGCAATCATGGACCTGCACGCCATGCAGGACGAGGCCAACGCCGCCTATTTTCGCCAAAACCGCGAGCAGCGCTTCGGCCAGAGACTGGAAGAGGTGGTGGCGGCGCGGGACGCCGGCCTTGGTGCCTTCCGTGCCTCGCTGGAGCCGTTGCGCTCGATGCTTGCCTATCAGCCGTTCATCGGCGGCCAATCACCGCTGTTTGCCGACTACATCGTCTTCGGCGCGCTGCAATGGGCGCGCATCGCCTCGCCCTACCGGTTGCTCGACGACAGCGATGTGGTGGCGCAGTGGTTCGAGCGCTGCCTCGGCCTGCATGATGGCCTCGGCCGCAAGGTGCCGGCGGCCGCCGCCGCGGCATAGGGCAGTAGGGCAGTAGGGACTAAGGAAGTAGCGGGGGCGCGCATTCCTACTCCCCTACTGCCCTACTGCCCTACTGCCCTACTGCCCTACTGCCCTACTGCCTTACTGCCCTACTCCTTTGGCAAAGACAGTACGAACACCATGACGTCAGACCCGGAATTCCCGGACGATTTTCGCGCCGATCTGGCCAATCTCTTCCTGTGGCGGCGGGATGTCAGGCGATTCAGGCCGACGCCGCTCCCCGAAGGCGCGCTGGAGCGGCTGCTTGACGTCGCCAGCCTTGCGCCCTCGGTCGGGCTGAGCCAGCCTTGGCGTTTCGTCATGGTCGAGAGCGCGGAATGCCGCGCCGCCGTCAAGGCATGCTTCGAGCGCTGCAATGCGGAGGCGCTCGCGTCGTTCGGCGGCGAACGCGCCGCGCTCTATGCGCGCCTGAAGCTTGCCGGCCTGAACGAGGCGCCTTGTCAATTCGCTGTCTTCGCCGACCGCGGGACGCAACAGGGACATGGGCTCGGCCGCCTGACCATGCCCGCGACCATCGAATATTCGGCGGTGATGGCGATCCATACTTTTTGGCTGGCGGCGCGCGCCGAAGGAATAGGCATGGGCTGGGTCTCGATCCTCGACCCGGCCGAAATGGCGACGATCCTGGACGCGCCGCCGGAGTGGACGCTGATCGGTTACTTCTGCGTCGGCTACCCCTGCGAGAACCACAGCGTGCCGGAACTGGAGCGGGAAGGCTGGGAAGTCCGGCGCGCTTCGATGGTGATAAGGCGGTAGTGCAACGGCAACGCTGCCATCCTCCCTTGCAGGGGAGAATGGATATCAGGATGATTTCGCCGATCGCCGGCGTTGCCGACAAGACACCACGGGAAAGCCAGCCGTGACGGCCTTGATCTGAGGAAGGGCACAAATGTTTCGCTACGACGTGCAGGCCGAGATCTGGGTCTATCCAGGCAAGGGCGGCTGGCATTTCGTGACGCTGCCGCCGGAGCTTGGGGCACGGATCAAGACGGCAATGGCGGGGATGGCACGACCCTGGGGCTCGCTTGGCGTGGAAGCCGTTATCGGCCAGACCAGATGGCGAACATCGCTGTTTCCCGACAAGAAATCCGGCAGCCTGCTGTTGCCGATCAAGACGGCGGTGCGGGTCCGCGAAGGCCTTCGGGCTGGCGACACGGCCAAGCTGACGATCGAGATGAAGTTATGACAACATTGGTTTTGGCTGACGGCGACACGCTATGCGGCGGCTAAAGCACGTCGGAGACGCGCTTAAGTTCTTGTTTTTATGCATGTCGTGATCGCAAAACCGCTGCGCACTCTTGCGCGACATGCATTAGCGCCAGCCCCTTGGCAAGCCGGCGGGCGGCTTGTATAGAGCCCGCCACCGTGAATTCCACTCTCCATCACAAGGACGACCCCATGGCGCTCGAACGCACCTTTTCCATGATCAAGCCGGACGCAACCCGGCGCAATCTCACCGGCGCCATTACCCAGATGCTCGAAGAAGCCGGCCTGCGCGTCGTCGCCTCGCGCCGGGTGTGGATGAGCCGCCGCGAGGCGGAAGGTTTTTATGCTGTGCACAAGGATCGTCCGTTCTTCGGCGAACTGGTCGAGTCGATGTCGTCGGGCCCAACGGTCGTGCAGGTGCTGGAAGGCGAGAACGCCATTGCCAAAAACCGCGACGTGATGGGCGCCACCAACCCGGCCAACGCCGCCGAAGGCACCATCCGCAAAGTGCACGCGCTGTCGATCGGCGAGAATTCCGTGCACGGCTCCGACGCGCCGGAGACCGCCGCGCAGGAGATCAAATACTGGTTCTCGGACACCGAGATCGTCGGCTGAGCCGATAAGTCACCACGTCATATGCAGAAAGGCCGGCGCAATGCCGGCCTTTTTCGTTGCGGCGATCCGGCACCGGACGCCGGGCGCCGACACCCGCCAACTGCGCGTGATGCTCAAAAACCGAAACCGGTTATCAGCTCGCGGCGTTGAAGCGCAGGATGACGCGGTCGTCTTTGTCGACGATGATGAGCTTGCCGGCGTCGACGTGATACGATGCCGCCTTGGCCAGCGCCTCGAACAGCGCCTTTTCCTCGGCCATAGTCTCGGGCGCGCAGGCCTTGAACGTCGAACCGATGTCACTGATGGCAATCGTCGAACCATCGACTTTGGCGGTGGCGAAGTAGACGTTGCAAGGCCCGCTGCCTCCGGCCTTGCCGGCCTCGTCGATCCTGAACGTCGCCTGCGGCTCGGCGATCACACCAATGCCGTCGATATACTCGATCAGCCAGCTCTGCCCGACCACCGGGGCCGACGCCGGCTGCTCGCTCGACGTCACCATCTTCAGCATGATGGTCTGCGGCGCGTCGCTCAGTGGATCGACCTGGTGGCGCATATCGGAGATGAACAACAGCCTGTCGTCGACGGTGATGCGCGCCTGCAGCGCATAGGTCATATGAGGCCGGATCACCTGGGGATCAAAGCTGATCTCGAACTTGATCGGCACCTGGCCGGCCGGCGCCACCTTGCGCTCGCCGATGACAGCGGCCGTCGCGTCGGCCAGCGAGACATCGGCAAGCTGCACGGAAAGCACGGATTTCGGCGGCAGAGCGATGCGCTCGCGATACATCACCTCGCCCTTCAGGGTCTTCTCGGCAGCGACTGACAGCTCAGGCACCACCAGTATACCGACCAGCGGCACGACACCGAAGATGAAGAACTCGGTGATCCTGCCCAGCATGATCCTGCTCCCCATAATGCGCCAAACTGGTCGGAAGGTCTCGCAGGATTGCGGTGGTTCCGTGGCGCCCCACACGGGCTGTTTACACGGCGGTGCCTTCCGGCGGCTCGTTGCCCTGTGGTCGGCCTCCTTGGCGTGACAGGCGAAATATTGCTCACGCCAGGTCCCCATGCGATCACGAAGTCGTGTTCCAAAAAGATGTAACGCAGGGAACCTCCGAACCGAACTAACCATGCGCGCTTGAGGAACGGCGCGCGCAACAACCCAAGCGGAGGTGAAATCATGTCAACAAGATCAACCGTGAGCACGGCCTTTCTGGCCGGCGCCGTTGCCACGGCCCTTGCTTCTTTTGCGACGGCCGCGCCGCTGTCCGAGGCAGAGGCCAAGGCAGCGATGGATGCCGGCAAGGAGAAGTGCTTTGGCGTCGCCCTGAAGGGGCAGAACGACTGCGCGGCAGGACCAGGCACCACCTGCCAAGGCACCTCGACGGTCGATTACCAGGGCAACGCCTGGAAGTTCGTCGACGGCGGCACCTGTACGACGATGGACCTGCCCGGCGACCGCAAGGGCTCGCCCGCGGCGCTGACCCGCGACGTCCCGTCCTAAGCAATGCAAGCTGCCCGGAAAGCGGAGATGAAGATGAACGGACTGGCCCCGGCATCCCGCATATCGAAAACCTCGCGCTTTCCGGCGCACCCGATCGCCGGCCTTGCCGGCACCAGTTTCAAGCACGGGCATCTGCACGCGATCCTTGGCGACGGCCCAAAGGACGGCTTCTTCGAGGTCCACGCCGAAAACTACATGGGCACCGGCGGTCCGCCGCACGATGCGCTGACCAGGATTCGCCGCGACTATCCCGTTTCGCTGCACGGGGTGTGCATGTCGATCGGCGGACCGCGGCCGCTCGACAAAGTGCATCTCGGCCGCTTCAAGGCGCTCGTCGACCGCTATGAGCCGGCGCTCGTTTCCGAGCATCTCGCCTGGTCGACCCACGACACCACCTATTACAACGACCTGCTTCCCCTGCCCTATACGCCGGCAACGGTTTCGCGCGTGGCGGATCACATCGATGAAATGCAGGAGACGATCGGCCGCCCGATCCTGCTCGAGAACCCCTCGACCTACGTCCTTTTCGCGGAATCGACGATGAGCGAGACGGATTTCATCGGCGCGCTGGTGCAGCGCACCGGTTGCGGCCTGCTGCTCGACGTCAACAATGTTTTCGTTTCGGCCACCAATCACGGCTATTCAGCCGTTTCCTACCTCGCGGATTTCCCGCTCGATCATGTCGGGGAAATCCATCTGGCCGGGCACGCCGAGCAGGAGGATGACGAAGGCGACCTGCTGCTCATCGACAGCCATGACGGTCCGGTCGCCGACGCGGTCTGGAAGCTCTTCGATATCGTCATCGGCCGATGCGGACCGCTGCCGACGCTGATCGAGTGGGACAGCAACATTCCCGACTGGCCGGTGCTCAAGGCGGAGGCCGCCGCCGCCCAAGCGATTCTCTACCATCACGGCGACAGCCACCATGTGTTCGGAAAAGCCCATGCCGCAGGATGAGCTCCAGTCGGGCGATCTTAGCCACCGGTTCGACTATGCCACGGCATTCACCGCCGGTTTGCTCGATCCTGACCGTGCCCCGCCTGACGCCGTCTCAGGGCCGAACGGGAAGGCGGCAGTCAAACGATACGCCGTCTACCGCAACAACGTCACGGTCAGCCTGATCGATGCGCTGGTCGCCAGCTTTCCAGCGACGCTGCGCATCACCGGCCCGGACTTCTTTCGGGCGATGGCGCGCTTCCATGTCCGCGAAACGCCACCCACTTCGCCGCTTCTGTTCGAATACGGCCGCGACTTTCCCGACTTCATCGAGCGCTACGACTATGCGCGGCCGATGCCATGGCTGGCTGACGTGGCGCGCCTGGAGCGGGCCTGGCTCGACGCCTATCATGCCGCCGACGCGGAACCGCTGGCTTGCGTAGCACTGGCCTCGATCCCGCCCGAACGGCTGGCCGATACCGTGTTCGTACGGCACTCGGCAACGCATGCCATTCGCTCGCGCTATCCGGTCGTGACGATCTTTGCGGCGAACCGGCGCGACGGCCCCGTCGGGCGGATCGAGGCGGACGGCCCTGAAGATGCGCTGGTCACGCGGCCCGGGCTCGAAGTGTTTGTTCGCCATCTGCCGCCCGGCGGCGCAGCTTTTCTGGATCGTCTGATGGCGGGCGAGCCGCTCGGAGCGGCGGCCGCGGCAGCATTTGCGGAAACTGCCGAATTCGACCTTGCCGCCAACATTGCCGGCCTGCTGCAAGCAGGCGCCTTCACAGCGGCAGACCAGGGAGGGTGAGCATGACGAACCATGGATGGAACGCCAGCACCGAGCCGCGAGGGGCTGCCACCCTCGTCGAGAGGGTGAATGCCGCGCTGCGCACGAGTGCCACACCTTCGCTGACGCAACTCGTCCTGCGCTGCGCCCTCGCTGTCCCGTTCTGGCGGTCCGGCATTAACAAATGGGACGGTTTTTTGCAGCTGAACGATGTGGCCGTGCTGCTTTTCAGTTCGGAGCTCAAGCTGCATCTGCCCGGCGGCCCCTACGATTTTCCCGCGCCTGGGCTGGTGGCCTTCGTCTCAGGGTCGGCGGAAATCTTGCTGCCAATTCTCCTCGTTCTCGGCCTGGCGACACGCCTGGCGGCATTCGGCCTGCTCGTGATGACGCTGGTCATACAACTCACCGTGCCGGACGGCTGGCCGCTGCACATCACCTGGGCGGCGATGGCGCTCGGTATCATGGCGTGGGGACCCGGCCGGGTTGCGCTCGATCACTGGATCGGCACTGACAAGGCTGATGGGAGGCCGAGGGGTGATCGGGGTTGATGTGAACCTCGCCCTCCAGCGGTGACGCGAAGCATCAATTTCGTTTCGGCACGGCCCGCTTCCAGCGGCTTGCGGCCTCGTCGTCGGCCTCCTTGGCATCGACCCAGCCGCCTTCCGAGCCGTCGGTGTGATGTTCCTTCTTCCAGAACGGCGCGCGCGATTTGAGATAATCCATGAGGAAGTTCGCCGCCTCGAACGCCGCCTGCCGATGCGCGGAGGCAGCGACCACCAGCACGATGTTCTCACCGGGCGCGATCCTGCCGTGGCGATGGATGGCGGTGAGCCCCTGCAGCGGCCAGCGCTGAACCGCCTCGGCGGCGATGCGGCCGATCTCGGCCTCGGCCATGCCGGGATAATGTTCGAGTTCGAGTGCCGCCAGCCTGCCCGCTTCGTCGCGGCAGAGACCCGAGAAAGTCACCACGGCGCCGATGTCGGCGCGGCCTTGCGTCATCCTGGCGATCTCGGCGGCGACATCGAAATCCTCCGCCTGGATGCGCACCGTCGGCACCACCGCGCCGGGCATTTCAGCCACCCGTCATCGGCGGGAACAGCGCGATCTCGCGCGCACCTGATATCTTCTCGCGGTGCTCGACATGTTCCTGGTTGATGGCGACGCGGATCACGTCAGGATATTGCAGCGCGTGCTCGTACTCCTCGCCGCGCGATTTCAGCCAGCGCAGCAGGTCGGCTACCGTCTCGATGCCGGCGGGCAATTCGACGTCCTCTTGCGGCTTGCCGATCCGCTCGCGCACCCAGGCGAAATAAATGAGCCTCGTCGACATGCTACTCGTCCTTGATGTGCTTGAGGCCGGCGCGGAAATAGTCGTAGCCGGTGTAGAGCGTCACCAGCGCGGCGATCCACAACAGCACCAGCCCGATCTGCGTAGTCAGCGGGAAGATCTTGTCGCCGGCAGGTCCCGCGAGCAGGAAGGCGATGGCGATCATCTGGATGGTGGTCTTCCACTTCGCCAGCTGCGTCACCGGTACCGAGACCTTCAGCGCCGCCAGATATTCGCGCAGGCCCGAGACGAGGATTTCGCGGCACAGGATGATAATCGCCGCCCACAGCGACCAGCCGGCGATGCCGGCATGCCTATCGGTATCGGCCGCCAGCAGCAGCAGGCACGTGGCGACCAGCAACTTGTCGGCGATCGGATCGAGCATCTTGCCGATATTCGAGGTCTGCTGCCAGGCGCGCGCCAGATAGCCGTCGAAATAATCGGTGATCGAGGCGAGCAGGAAAATGACCAGCGCCGACCAGCGGGCGAAGTCGCTCGACTTCAGATGGCCTTCGAGAAAAAAACACAGCACAACCAGCGGCACCGCGAGGATGCGGACGTAAGTGAGCATGTTGGGCAGGTTGAATGCGCGCTGGGCCATTTCTTTGGAACTCTTTCTACCTGCCCACTCAAATCAGAAGCGAATGTGGGGGGTCAACAGATGATAGTCGATGGACCAGCCGAAAATAGCCGAATCATCAGCTCTCGTGAAAATGGTTGTAGACCAGCTTGGCGACCTGCTCGGAAATGCCATCGACCTTGACCAGATCCTCGATCGCGGCGCGGCTGACCGCCTTGGCGGTGCCGAAATGCATGAGCAGCGCGCGCTTGCGACCGGGACCGATGCCGCTGATCTCGTCAAGCGGGCTCTTGACCATCTCCTTCTTGCGGCGGGCGCGGTGGGAACCGATGGCGAAACGGTGGACCTCGTCGCGCAGCCGCTGAACGAAATAGAGCACGGGGTCGCGTACGGGGAGCGAAAACGGTGGCTTGCCCCTGACGAAGAAGCGTTCGCGGCCGGCGTCACGGTCCTGGCCCTTGGCGATGCCGATGGCCTGGACACGGTCCTCGATGCCGAGGTCGGCGAGGATTTGTCGCACCGCCGTCATCTGGCCCTGGCCGCCATCGATGAGGATGACGTCTGGCCAGGCCGGGAAGCCGCCTGCATCCTCGATATCGTCGCCCTGTTCGGCCAGGTTGTCGTCCGCCGCCAGTTCGCTCCGCGGCACATCGCCATGTTCCTTCAGCAGGCGGGAGAAACGCCGCTCCATCACCTCGCGCATCATGCCGAAATCGTCTCCCGGCGTGATCTCGGTCGAGCGGATGTTGAATTTCCGGTACTGGTTCTTCACGAAGCCTTCCGGCCCGGCGACTACCATGGCGCCGACGGCGTTGGTGCCCATGATGTGGGAGTTGTCGTAGACCTCGATGCGCACCGGCGGTTTCTTCAGGCCGAAAGTCTCGGCGAAACCGGTGAGCAACCGCCCTTGCGTCGAGGTCTCGGCCAGCCGGCGGCCGAGCGCCTCACGGGCATTCTGCAGGGCGTTGTCGGTCAAATCCTTCTTCTCGCCGCGCTGCGGCACCGAGATCGCCACCTTGCGACCCGCGCGGGTGGAGAGCGCCTCAGCCAGCAATTCCTGGTCCTCGACGCCATGCGACAACAGGATGGCGCGCGGCGTCGGCTTGTCGTCATAGAATTGCGCCAGGAACGAGCCCAGCACCTCGGCCGCCTCCATCGCCGGATCGGCCTTGGGGAAATAGGCGCGGTTGCCCCAGTTCTGGCCGGTGCGGAAGAAGAAGACCTGGATGCAGACCTGGCCGCCTTCCTGATGGATGGCGAAGACATCGGCCTCGTCGACGGTCTGCGGATTGATGCCCTGATGGCTCTGCACATGCGACAACGCCGCCAGCCGGTCGCGATAGATTGCGGCGCGCTCGAAATCGAGATTCTCCGCGGCCTGCTGCATGGCGGCGGAGATGTCGGTCTTCACCTTCTGGCTGCGGCCGGACAGGAAGTCCTTCGCCTCGGCGACCAGCCTGGCATAGTCACTATGCGAGATTTCGCCGGTGCACGGGCCGGCGCATCGCTTGATCTGGAACAGCAGGCACGGCCGGGTGCGGTTCTCGTAGAAGGAGTTGGTGCAACTCCTGAGCAGGAAGGCGCGCTGCAGCGAGTTGATGGTGCGGCCGACGGCGCCGGCCGAGGCGAAGGGGCCGAAATAGTCGCCCTTGCGCGAGCGCGCGCCGCGATGCTTGTAGATGCCGGGCGAGACATGATCGCCGGTCAAAAGGATGTAGGGAAACGACTTGTCGTCCCGCATCAGCACATTGAAACGCGGCCGCAAGCGCTTGATAAGATTTGCTTCCAGCAGCAGCGCTTCGATCTCGGTGCGGGTGACGACGAACTCCATCGTCGCCGTCTCGCGCACCATGCGGCCGATGCGGCTGGTGTGGAAGCGGCCTTGTGCGTAATTGGTCACCCGCTTCTTCAGGCTGCGCGCCTTGCCGACATAGAGCACGTCGCCTGCGGCATTCATCATGCGGTAGACGCCGGGCGCGTTGGGCAACCGTTTGACCAGCGTCTGGATGACTTCGGCGCCGACCATGCCGTCGGCATCGCCGGCATGCGGCGTCCAATCGATGGCCGTGAAGGCGACATCAGGGCCGCCGGAACCGCGCGTTGACGGTTCGACGATCTCCTCCGCCACCTCGTCCTCGAGGTCGACATCGGGCGGCAGGTCTACGGCAGCGCCGACACGTTTGTGTTTCTGGTCCATGCGACTCATTCGACAATGCCTGTCACATCGGGAGTCTGCCACGCAAGGTGCTGGCCGCCGTCGAGCGCGATCATCTGGCCGGTGACCGAGCTTGCGCCCCAGAGATAGCGGATGGTGGCGCCGAATTCAGGCAATTCCGGGCCGCGCTTCAGGATCAGGCCGTCGACCTGCGCGGCAAAGTCGCTGTCTTGCTGACGCGCGCTCTTCAGCGTCGGGCCGGGACCGATAGCATTGACGCGAATGCGGGGTGCTAGCGCCTGCGCCATCATCTGCGTCTGCGTCCACAATGTCGATTTCGACAGCGCATAGGAGAAATAGCGGGGCGTCGGGCGCCAGACGCGCTGGTCGATCATATTGACGATCAGCCCTTCCTCGCCTTCCGGCAGCGCGCGGGCGAATTGTTGCGCCAAAAATGCCGGCGCCTTCACGTGGATGGCGAAGTGACGGTCCCAGGCAAGCCAGTCGACGTCCTGAACCGTATCGTCCACGAACAGCGACGCATTGTTGACCAGCAGTGTAACAGGCCCGAGCGCGGCTTCGGCGCGGCCAACGAGGTCCTCGACCGCGGCCATGTCGGTCAGGTCGGCGGCGACCACAGCAGCGCGGCCACCCTGGCCAAAATGACCGCCGTTGATCCGCGCGGCCAATGCTTCCGCCTCGGCCCGCGAGCGGTTGCAATGGATGGCGACGGCAAAACCGTTCGCGGCGAGATCCTCGACGATCGCCTTGCCGATCCGCTGGCCCCCGCCCGTCACCAGCGCCGTTCCAGCGGCCTTGCTCATCCTGTCAATCCTCAATGGGGCTCGATTTTGAGCCTGCCGGCAAAATATGGCCGGCGAAGCGTTAAATGCCGTTCGGACCTTGGGCAGCATTGTGGCAAAGCGGCCGGATCAGTCTTTCGACTGTGGCCGGGACTCGGCCTGCCAGCCGCAATATAGGACTACGGACCCCTTGCTCCAAGCGTCGTTCAGCGCGGCACGGCTAAGCCTCCTGACACCATCTGTTGCGCAGATGCAACGTCAAAGTTCAGCCTTATTCGTGCCAGGTAATGACCCAAGTTCAGGTTCGCTTCAGCCGTATTTTGACACGACATTCGGAACCGTTGAGCGCCAGACCCGTTTTTCCCCCCGGCGGGTTGAGGGCGCTTGTGAAAAGCAAGCCTGTGCCTGTGGCTTAAGGAGTAAAAAACAATGCAAGCCAATCTTAAATTTGCGCGACCGCTGGCGGTGGCGTTCGGGCTCTTCGCCCTCGGCGGAACCGCCTATGCTGCTGACGTCATCGCGGAAGAGCCGCCGGCCCCCGCCCCGATCGCCGAACTTCCGGTCGCTTCCTGGGCCGGTCCCTATGCCGGTGTGAGCGTCGGCTACGGCTTCAGCGGTCACGCCGATGCCGAGGATATCGGCACTGACGTCGACACCGATGGTTTTGTCGGCGGCGTCTTCGGCGGCTATCAGTGGCAGCAAGAGAACTTCGTCTACGGTGCTGAAGCCGATATCGGCTATAGCGGCATCGAGGGCGACGATGGCGGCGTCGAGGCCAAGGGCGGCTTCGAAGGCTCGCTGCGCGCCCGCCTCGGCTACGCCGTCACCCCGGAAATCCTGCTCTACGGCACCGCCGGTGGCGCGCTCAAGAACCAGGAGATCGAAGCGCTCGGCGCCAGCGACGAAAACACCATGCTTGGCTGGACGGCCGGCGTCGGCACCGACATCAAGATCACCGACAATGTGTTTGGCCGTGTCGAGTATCGCTACACCGACTTCGGCGACAAGGACTTTGACGGTATCGGCAAGGTCAAGTCGACCGACAACCGCGTCACCTTCGGCGTCGGTATGAAGTTCTAAAATCGTCCAAGCCACGACACGAAAAAGCCGGGCCTCGTGCCCGGCTTTTTTATGCCCCCTTCTCTGGCAGCCGCTCACGCCGGGACGCTGGGTTTCAGATCGGGAAACTTCTCGTCAAATCGCGCCGCCCAGCGGACCAGCCTGCTGCGGCCCTTTTCCCATTTTCCGGCAAAGCGCAGTGAGAGATAGCCAAGGCAGGCGCGCAGCGCCAGCTGGCCGGCGGTGATCTTCTTTGGCAGCTTTGGCGGATTGGCGTTGAGCAGGTCGAGCGCGCTGGTGATCTTCGCCCACTGGCGGTCGAGCCACGGTTGGTAGACCATGTCTTCGGGGCGCGTGCGCCGCTCATAGACCATCGACAGCGCGCAGTCGCAGATGCCGTCGGCCAGTGCCTCAAGCACTTCCGCCTCGAGGCGCTTGTCGGGATTGCGCGGAAACAGCGCGTTCTTCGACATGCGGTTGAGATGCTGGGTAATGGCGCGGCTATCGTGGATCGAGCGGCCGTCGTCGAGCACCAGCACCGGGATCTTGCCGAGTGGATTGGCGTCGATCAGATCAGCCGGTTTGTCTTCGGTTTTTATCGGCACGAGCTCGACGGCGATGCCGGCATAAAGCGCGGCCATGCGCACTTTGGAACTATAGGGTGACGTGGACGCGTAGAGCAGTCTGGGCATGATCGGGTTCCTGTTTGCCGAGTACAGAGCATGGACGTGCAAAGGACGCTGTAGCACTTTGAATTTGCGTGTGATCCATTTCCGCGACACTGTTGGCCGGACATCCCGACATGATCAACAGCCCACAGGCGGAAAAACCGGGCGCCACGGCGAACGACCGTCCTCTTCCATGATCCGCAGGCAGATGAGCGGTACAGTTCCAGCCTGAGAGCATCTGAACAGGTCAGACGGGTTCGAAACCGAGCCAACTCGTCTTGCACCAAGAATTTCTCTCCGGGCACAGAGAAATGCCCCACCGGACTTCGCCATATGGCGAAGTCCTGGGAGCTGCGAAAAGCTGTCTTCCCTCCGCCTCTGTTGCTGCCCGAGCACTGACCCTGCGAGCGAGGCGCCTATCCGGCACCCGCCCTCAACCGTCCTCAGCACTGTCCTCCGCGAGCGAAGAAGCGCGATTACTTCTTGGCCTTCGCGGTCGCGGCCTTCGCCTTTGGTTTGGCCGCAGGCGCTGCTTTCTTCACCGCTACCGAAGACTTCGCTGCAGCCGCTTTCTTTGCCGGCGCAGCCTTCTTGGCCGGTGCAGTCTTGGCAGGCGCAGTCTTGGCAGGCGCAGCTTTCTTCGCTGCCGGCTTGGCCGCGGCCTTTGCAGCCGGCTTCTTGGCCGGCGCTGCTTTTGCCTTGGCGGGCGCAGCCTTGGCCGGTGCTGCTTTCTTCACTGCCGGTTTTGCCGCAGCCTTCGCAGCCGGCTTCTTGGCGGGCGCTGCTTTTGCCTTGGCCGCGGCGGCCTTCGGCTTGGCAGCAGGTGCTGCTTTCTTCACAGCGGCTGCGGCCTTTGCCGCCACTGCCTTTACTGGTGCTTTCTTTGCCGGTGCCTGCTTTGCCGGTGACTTGGATGCCGGCGCTTTGGATGACTGTTTAGCCATATCATGCCCCTTAGTTATGCCGACGGCCGTTAATGACCCGGCGCGTAATGCATATCTGACTCGCGCTTGTCTAGCCAGCGAAGCATCAGCATGATTTTCGAAGTTTAAGTTTCGGTTACACGCGACACTACGCTCGTGCTGATTTCGCAAAATGCCGGCGCTGCTCTTCGAGCTTTGCCGACCGTTTGCGACAGACATTCTGCGCGCATTGCCGGAGCCAATCCCACTTCAAGGCGCTGAAGCTTAGCAAGCCTTTTTTGTTCGTTGATCGTCGACCGACACCACCATGACGGCTGCTTCATCGATCTCATCTTCTTGTTCTAGCAGGCGATCTACACAAGCTGCAAAAGCAAAGCGCGGCAATTCCGCTGCCATGATTTGTCCGCGGTTGACAGATTACTCTATTTGGGAGAGTATTCTGAATCATCTGGAAGAGCGCATGTCATTCGCGCAATATCGGGCGGCGCTGACCCAGATCAGTGAGACTGAACGCCGGACACCACAGCAGGCCCGATAATGGCTGCCGACGAAATCATCCACCAGAGCGTGCGGCTCAGGATCATGGCGGCGCTGAATTCTCTGGAACGGCGCGAAGCGCTGGAATTCACCCGATTGAAGCTCATCGTCAATGCGACCGACGGCAATCTCGGCGCGCATATCGATACGCTTGCCACGGCGGGCTATGTCGATGTCGAAAAGCTGTTTGTCGGACGTCGACCGCAGACGCGGGTCAGGGCGACGTCAGTCGGACGACGCGCCTTTCGCGGTCACGCCGCCTTCCTTCGCGCCATCCTCGATGAGGCGGAGCAGCCCGGCAAACGCAATCAGCGCAGGACGCGGCAGCGGCCGTTGTAGACCATCCAGCGGTCGAAGCCCGCGACGCAGAATTCGACATTGTCGCCGATCGAGGCAAAGCCCTGCCCTTCCTCGATCAGATACCAGATGGTGCGGGCGTGGCCGTCGGACAGGCTGACGGTGGCGCCGCAATAGCGGCGGCCGATCGGCCAGGTTTCGTTGGCTGGCAGATAGCGATGCTGGTGGATGCCCTGGAAATCGACAATCTCGACGTCGGGCAGATTCGGCACGTGGTGCACCTGGTAGGAGAAGCGGTTGGTGATCTTGTTCAGCACCCAGGCCTCACCGCAAACGCCGCTGTCTTCTTCGGTATAGACGACGGCAAGGTCGGCCGCCTTTGCTGGCTGGATGACAGCGAGGGACGTGCCGAGCGGCGTGCAAAGCGCTATCAGTGCGGCAAGGGCGGATTGGGCGAAGCGAGTCATGGCAGCCTCTTATGGTCGACTGCGCGCACTGTGCGGATTCGCTTGCGCGCGGTCAAGCGGTTGTAGCGACAATGGTTTCCTAGTTCGAAATCGCCTTCAACCAGGACAGGCGCGCGGATAGCTCTGCCGCCTACGCCGCCAGCCATTCCAGCGTCCAGTGCGCCGGTTTTTCAACGACAAGCAAATTGTGCAAAGCCGGCAGCAGCGTGCGCAATTCGCCTTCCAGCGTGAACGGCGGGTTGACCACCACCATGCCGCTGCCGTCAAGGCTGGGCTCGGCCGTTGGCGGCCTGATCTCGAAGCCGATGTCGAGCAGCTTCGGGACACCTGACTGCGCCAGCGCCTTGCGGAAGGCGGCGACCGCCTTGCGGTCCTTGACCGGATACCACAACGCATAGACGCCGCCGGGCCAGCGCTTGTGGGCTTTGCGCAGCCCGTCGACGAGGCGGTCGAACTCGCCCTCCTCCTCGAAGGGCGGATCGACGAGTACAAGGCCGCGCTTTTCCTTCGGCGGCAGATGCGCGCCGAGTGCCAGCCAGCCGTCGAGCTCGATCACCCGGGTCTGGAAATCGCCAGCGAATAGCGCCCTCAGCTTCGCGGCGTCCTGGCGATGCAATTCGACCGCCGACAGCCGATCCTGCTTGCGCATGAGATGACGCGCGATCAGCGGCGAGCCCGGATACTTTTTCACGCCGCCTTCAGGATTGAGCGAACGAACGGCTTCCAGATAAGGCGCCAGCAGTGCTGCCGCCGGCGCGTCAAGCGCGGCATCGACCAGTCGGCCGATGCCGCCTTGCCATTCGCCGGTCTTTTGCGCTTCAGTCGACGATAGGTCGTAGCGGCCGATGCCGGCATGGGTGTCGATGACGCGAAAGGCCTTGTCCTTCTGCTTCAGATATTCGACGAGCCGGCTCAGCACGACATGCTTGACGACATCGGCGAAGTTTCCGGCGTGATAGGCGTGGCGGTAATTCACGATCTAGTTCGAGCCCCTGCCCCAGCGTGGCGGTGGCGGCTGCGAGTTCGGATTTTGCGGCCGGCGGCCGCCGAAACACAACGCCAACAGCAGCCCGATCAGGCCGGCCGCTATCAGCGAGAAGCCGACCGGCCGCGCCCGGCGATCGATCTCGCCGACGCCGGAACGCAGCACGAGGTCCACCGCCCGCATCTCGATGCCTTCGGCGTCGCCCGGGCCGATGGTGAAGAGGTACGGGCCGGGGCTGACCTTCGCGATCAGGCCGGCTTCGTCGCGAAAGATCTTGTCCGGCAGTTGCGGGCTGACCTGGCGCGGATTTTCCGAATGGTTGAATTGCAGCGCCGAGGCGAGCACGGTCCTGCCGCCGGTGGCGGCGGTCAGCGTCAGCACGGTGCGCTGTTGCGAGACGACGATGCGTTCGGTTCTCGCGGTGAGGTCGACCAGCACCCGCACCGGCGCGTCGCGAGCGGCCAGCGGCACCGTCACCGGCATGAACCGGCCCTGTTCGTAAACCCGCCAGGTGCCGATCTCACGGCCGGAGAAATTGGTCATCGCCCAGGGATAGACGACGCCGATGCTGATGCCGGCGAGCAGGATCAGAAGAAACAGAAAGCGCATGCGCTCGACTACCTTGCCGGATATTAGCATTAGCGCCGCGCGGGCGCGTTCCATCTCGTCCCAGGAGCCATGTCGAGGCCGAGATCAAATGTCGTATCGAATTCGGCGGTGCCAAGATAGACAATAGCATCGGACCCAAAGGTGGGAACAGAATCCGAATGATCTGAGCGCCCGATAAGGAGGATCAGCCCTTCCCCTTCTGGAGGCTCGATTCCAATGCGCGCATTCCAGTCTCGTCGAACAAATGCAGATGTTGCGGCGGGAAAGCCACCGTCACCGTCGGGCCAGCCGTCAGCGCCGCCCTGTCCAGCGTGAAGACGTTGAATGGCAGGCCATGCAGGCCGAGATGCAGGATGATGCCGAAGCCGGTCGGCTCGATCAGGTCGACCGTCGCCCTCAGGCTGCTCTCCGATGCCGGCGACATCTCGACATGCTCCGGCCGGATGCCGAGCGTCACCGCCGCGCCTGGCTCGAGTTGATAGGCTGACGAAAGCGCAATCAGCGTTCCGTCAGGCAATCGAGCGCCGGCCGTGCCTGCGCCGACCTCATAGCGCGCCGACAGAAAATTCATCGCCGGCGATCCGATGAAGCCGGCGACGAACAGGTTGGCAGGGCGGTCGTAAAGCTCCAGCGGATTACCGACCTGCTGCACCACGCCCTCATGCATGGCGACGATCCGGTCGGCCAGTGTCATCGCCTCGATCTGGTCGTGGGTGACATAAATCGAGGTCGCGCCGAGATCGCGGTGCAGCTTCTTGATCTCTGCCCGCATCTGCTCACGCAAGCGCGCATCGAGATTGGACAGCGGCTCGTCGAACAGGAATGCCTTGGGCTGTCGCACGATCGCGCGGCCCATCGCCACGCGCTGACGCTGACCGCCCGACAGCGCCTTCGGCCGCCGCGCAAGCAGCGGCTGCAGCTCAAGCTTCCTGGCTGCATTGCTGACGGCGGCCGTGATCTTCTCGCGGGCAGCCTTCCGGATGCGCAGGCCGTAGCTCATGTTCTCGGCGACATTCATGTGCGGATAGAGCGCGTAGGACTGGAACACCATGGCGATGTCGCGGTCCTTGGGCGCCCGCTCATTGACGCGCATGCCGTCGATCCGGATCTCACCTTCGGTCACCTCCTCGAGCCCGGCGATCATGCGCAGCAGCGTGCTCTTGCCGCAGCCCGACGGCCCCACCAGCACCACGAACTCACCGTTCTCTATCGACAGGTCGACGCCATGCAGCACGGAGACGACGCCGAAATTCTTGCGGACGTTGCGGATGTCGATCGATGCCATGGAACCTCACTCAGCCCTTGACCGCGCCGGCCGTCAGGCCCTGGACCAGATAGCGCTGGATGAACAGAAAGAAGAGGCAGGCCGGGACCAGCGCCAGCACGCCGGCCGCCATCATCTGCCCGAAATCGACCGAAAACTTCGACACGAAGGTGAGCAGACCGACCGGAAACGTGGCGGCGCTGTTGCCCGAAATCAGCATCAGCGCGAACAGCAGTTCGCTCCATGCGGCGGTGAATACAAAACCCAGCGTCGCCGCAATGCCGGGCAGCGTCAGCGGCAGGACGATCTGGCGAAACGCCATGAACTGCGTGGCGCCATCGATCTTGGCCGCCTCCTCCAACTCCTTGGGAATGCCGTCGAAAAACGACTGCATCAGGAACGTCGCGAAGGGGATGTTGAAGGCGGTGTAGACGACCACCAGCCCGGTCAGGCTGTTGGTCAGCCCGAGTGGCGAGAGCATCTTGAAGATCGGCGCGACCAGCATCACCAATGGAAACATCTGGGTGAGCAGCATCAGCGCGACCAGCCAGTATTTGCCGCGGAAGGTGAAGCGCGACAGCGCATAGCCGGAGAGAGACGCAAGCAGCGTCACGATCACGGCCGTCGCGCCGGCAACGATCATGCTGTTCCTGAAGAAGACCGGGAATGCGCTGTGGGCCAGCACGAAGCGGAAATGTTCAAAGCTCATCCGTGACGGCCACATCCGCACGCCCTCGGAATAGAGCAGGTCGTTCGGCGTGACCGATACTTTCAACAGCCAGAACAGCGGGAACAGTGCAAAGAGGACGTAGCAGAGGATCGCCAGGCGGTGCAGCGCGGTGCCGAAGGTCGAATAGCTGTTCATCTGGTCATCCCGATCAGGCCCGATCCATCAGGACTTGCCGCAGCATGACGATCAGCATCGAATAGGCGAGCAACAGGACGAGCAGCACCAGCGCAATGGCCGAGGCATAGCCGAAATCCAGGGCCCTGAAGGCTTGCGTGAAGATATAGCTCGCGACGATCTGGGTGCGGTCGGCAGGCCCGCCGCTGGTCATGACGATGATCAGGTCGGCGAAGTTCGAGATCCAGACGGTGCGCAACAGCACGGTGATCGCAATGGTCGGCGCAAGGAACGGCAAGGTGATCGACGTGAACCGCCTGAATGCCCCGGCGCCGTCGATCGCCGCCGCCTCGTAGAGGTCGCGCGGGATGGCCTGGAGCGCGGCCAGCAGCGTGATGGCGAAGAAGGGAATGCCCCACCAGACGTTGGCGATGATAGGTCCCCACATGGCAAGCTGCGGACTGGAAAGGATGTTGGCCGGTTCATTCATGAGGCCGAGCGCATAAAGCCAATGCGGCAGCGGTCCGATCACGGGGTTGAACAGCCACGCCCAGTTGAGCCCGGTGAGGAAAGTCGGTACCGCCCAGGGCAGGAACACCAGCGCCTGCGCTATGGCGCGGCCGGCGAACGGCCGGTCGAGCAACAGCGCCAGGATCAGGCCGAACACGAATTGCAGCAAGACGGACGCACCGGTCCACCACAGCGTGTTGCGCAGCGCCCGATAGAAATTGTCGTCGTCATAAAGGGTGCGAAAATGATCAAGCCCGACATACCCGCCGGAGAAGGGATTGAGCAAGTGCACGTCGCGGAAGGCGTAGGACAGGCCTAGCACTAACGGCGCCAGCATGATGGTGACGATCAGAATCAGCGCCGGGGCGGTGTAAAGATATGGCTCGGCGTGGCGCGTGATCCGGTCGACCAGCGACCGGCGGCGCGATTCGGGGAACCCGGCGGTGGCGTCAAAAACCATCAGCTAACGCATTCGCTCCAATTGGCCATCCGTCCAATCGACCATCCTTCCAACCGACCTTGGACGAGAGCCATCGGAGCCGCCCGCGATGGGCGGCTCCGATGCCTGGCGTCCGCCGTTTATTTCTTGGCCAGGTATTTCTGCTGCGCCTTGGTCAGATAGTCGGCCCACTGGTTGGCCATTTCCTCTGGCGTGATATCGCCAAGCAGTGCCTGTTGACTGGTCTTGATGACCATCGAGTCCTTGAAGAAGGCGAACTCCTCGAGATAGGTCGGCATAACCGTTGGCACCGCATCCTTGTCCTCGAGTTCAGCGAACCAGCCCTTGAACTGCTCGCTTGCGTAGAAGGGATCCTTTTCGGCCGACTTGTGGACCGGCAGTGCTCCGGTGCGTTTGTTCCATTCGACATTGCCCTCGGGCCCTTCGAGCGTTTCGATCAGCTTCCAGGAGAGGTCCTTGTTCTGGCTGGCCGCCATCATCGACCAACCGGCATAGCCGATGGTCGGGAACGTCTTGCCGCTCGGCCCCTTCGGCATGGTCGTGACGCCGTAGTCTTCCGGCTTCATCCGCTCGGCTATCGCGATCAGCGCGTCTGGATCCTGATCAAGCATTGCGCAGGTGCCGGTGTAGAATCCCGCGACGATTTCGTTAAAACCCCAGTTGACGCTGTCCTTCGGCGCCAATCCCTTCTTGTACAGATCGACGACCCAGGTCAGTCCCTTGACCCAGCCCTCGCTGTTCATGGTCGAGGTGCCGTCCTCATTGAAGAACTCGTTAGAGCCGGCCATGGTTGCGCCGAACATGATCCAGCCGTTGAGGCCACCCGGCCCGCCGCGCAGGCAGTAGCCATATTTGCCTGGAAGCTTGGATACTTTCTCCGATGCCGCCACGAACTCGTCCATCGTCTTGGGCGGCTCGGTGACACCAGCCTCCTTGAACAGCTTCTTGTTGTAGAACATCGCCCGCAGATAGAAGCCGTAGGGCAGCATGTAGGCGGTGTTGTTCACGTCGCGGCCGAGTTCGAGCGCGCGATCGGTGAGGCCCGAGGTGTGCTCCCATTTGGCAAGATAGGGTTCGAGGCTTTCGAGAAGGCCGTTGTTGGCATAGAGCGACAGCCAGGTGTCCGGCATCTCCATGACGTCGGGGATTTCGCCGGCAGACACCATGGTCGCGAATTTCTGGAACGCCTCGCCCCAAGGCAGCGAGATCACCTCGACCTTGGTGCCCGGGTTGGCCGCCTCGAACTTGGCGACGATCGACTTCAGGGTTTCGGTACGCTCGGGGCTGGTGATCACCTCCACGAGCTTCAGCGTCGTGTCGGCGAGTGCAGCACCCGACATCAGTACGGTGGCGAATGCGGCGATAAGAAGCTTCTTCATTTTCCGTTCCCTTCTTGTCTGGTTGCTTCAGGTCTTTTCTTCGGAAGCGGCGTCGATCGCCGTTTCCAGGTCACTCCACAGCGCCTCGGTTCCCTCGAGGCCGACATGGAGACGCACGGACCGCGGATGGACGCCGAACGCCATCGCGGAATTGGGTTGGGCCTTCTGCTGCAGCACGACCTCGCCGGGCACGATGAGGCTTTCGTGGCCGCCCCACGACACGCCCAGCTTGAACAGCTTGAGGCGGTCGGCAAAGGTGCGGATGTCGATGCCGTCGCGGAAGACAAATGAGAACAGGCCCGACGTGCCGGTGAGCCCCGCGGGAAGCAGGTTGGCCAACCCTGGATGGCAGACCCTCTCAAC
Organism: Mesorhizobium sp. L48C026A00; assembly: GCF_000502375.1. NCBI lineage: Bacteria > Pseudomonadati > Pseudomonadota > Alphaproteobacteria > Hyphomicrobiales > Phyllobacteriaceae > Mesorhizobium > Mesorhizobium sp. L48C026A00. Next base: position 76,846 of record NZ_AYWU01000015.1, read on the forward strand.
GATTGGATGATCCCGCAGGCGCCGTGCGATTTCGAGGCCGGAGGCCTGATGAGCGCGCATCCGAATCGGCAGTGTGCGCAAGCCGCGAATCAAGAGCCAGGCATCGAATGGCGACAGCTTGCCGCCGAGATATGGATAGGCTTCGCCGCGGATGCGGCCGATCAATTCCTTTGAGCCCGCGACCACGCCGGCCACCACGTCGCTGTGGCCGCCCAGGTACTTGGATGCGGAGTGGACCACAACGTCGACGCCGAGCGACAGCGGCCGCTGAAAGACCGGGCTGGCCCAGCTGTTATCGACGATGGTCGGGATGCCGCGGGACTTTGCCCGCGCAGCGAGCGCGCCGATGTCATGCGTTTCCATGACCCAGCTGGTGGGGCTTTCCATATAGAACAGCTTGGCGCCAGGCAGCGCGCTCGCGACAGCCGCCTCGTCGCGCCCGTCGACGTAGGTTACCTCGATGCGCATGCGCGCGAGCAACGTACCGAACAGCCGGAACGCGTCCGGGTAGATATGCCTGACCGCGACAATGCGGTCGCCCGGTTCGACGAAACTCAGCACAGCCGATGAGATGGCGGACATGCCGCTTGCAAAGCCGATCGCGTCCTCGGCGCCCTCCAGCTTTGCCAGCATTTCCTCGAACATGCGCACCGTCGGGTTCAGCCCGCGCGTGTAGGTCGGCCGCACTTTTTCGCCGCGGTATGTTTCGAGCATCTCGTCATAATTCGAGAAGGTGAAGAGCGAGGTCTGCACGATCGGCGGGACGACGGCATCGAAGGCGTTGCCCTCGTCATGGGCGGCGATCAGCGAGGCCTGGTCGAAAAAGTCCGGGCCATTCATTTCGACATTTCCTCGATATCCTCTTCCACGATCTCGAGGATCTTCAGCGTTTTTCCGCGCGCCAGCTCCGCGTCCCCGGCGACGATGGCATCGAACAGCTCACGGTGATACGGGAACGATCGCCGCGCGAAATCCTGCCGGTCGAAAGGATGGTCCCAGAAGCGCTCGAACGCTTCGCGCATCTGCCCCAGGAGCTGCCGGAAAAGCGGGTTGTGCGTGGCATCGTAGACCGCCAGGTGAAAGGCCAGGTCTTCCGGCCCCGACGTGCCGGTGGCGAGATGGACGCGCTCCATCTCGATGAGTTTTTCCTCGATCGTCCGCAGATCGTCGGCTGTCCGCCGCCGCGCCGCAACCATGCTTGCCTCGGCCTCGATGCCGCGGCGCACCTCGAGGGTATGCAAGAGACCGTCGCGCAGCTCAGCCGTATTGAGCGACAGCGGCAGATGGATCGTGCCGGCGGATATCGGCTTGAGAAGATAGGTGCCGCTGCCTTTGCGGGTCTCGGTGACGCCGAGCGCTTCGAAACGCCCCATCGCCTCGCGAATCGTCGAACGCCCCACGGAAAGCGCGGCCATCAATTCGCGTTCGGTCGGAAGCCGGTCACCGCTCTTCAGCGCAGCGCGCTCGACATAGTCTGCCAGCGCTTCCATGACTTGTTTGCCGCGGTCCAACGGCGGGAGCGTGGCGATTGCCACACGCGTGGCAGGTGCCCCGGGCAGTTCGCCGCGCATTCGCATGGGTATCTACGCCCAAAATTGGTCTGACATCTTAGCAGTTTTGCGCGCCACCAGGCTTTCGTCAAGTGGCCTCGGCAGTGCAGAGGTTGCATTTCAGCTCACACCCATTGCGGAACCCTGGACGTTGCCGCGTCTTCTGCGACCTTGCAAAAATCAGCTGCAAAACTGTGACTTTAATCAGCGATTTTGCGACAGTCGCTTTCAGCCAAAGCTACCGTTCAGCCTCATTTTGGAGAGAGGCCATCGAGCAGGAAGCCGAGGCCATTCCTGAAAGCGCCGTCCCAATCATTGTCCAACAGCAGACGAGAGCGTTCGATTGTCGGATAACGTTCGCTGAGACGTGTAAGGCGCTGCTGCGCAGCGGCCCTGTCGTCGTCCGAGAGGTCGAAGCTCGCCCGGGTGATGGTGGCGCCCATCACATAGTTCCAGAGCGACCATATCGCAACGTTCACATCTGCGTCCGCAACGCCGGCTCTGGACAAGGTCTTGCTCAGCAGTTCCAAGCGACCGAGGATGTTCGGGCCGAGCGCTCGGCGCGGCAACAGCGAAGCCGACCAAGGGTGGCGCAGCATGCTGGCGCGCCAGTCTTCGAGCACATGAACGACTTCTCCGCGCCAGTCTTGAGCTGTTTGCGGCAGTCCGCGATATTCAAGCACCGAGTCGAGCGCCAGATCAAAGACATCCTCTTTGTTGTCGACGTGCCAATATAGGCTCATCACGCCCGAGCCGAGGCGATCGGCCAGCCGACGCATCGTCAATCCGTCGACTCCTTGAGCGTCAAGCAGTTCCACCGCGGTCGCCACGATACGTTCCCGAGAGAGCGGCGGTTCACTGCGCGGCTCCTGCAAGGGCTGGAGCCGCTCATTTATCCCTCGTTTGCTCCGGCCGCTGCGTTTGGCCGCCATTCGTCTTCCTCGCTGTTCAGAACGTCGATTTTGACCGGCACCGCGAACGAATGTCGATCTGAACGATTGACTCGTACGGCGTACCATACGATGACTCGTACGTCGCACGAGTCATCGTATGGGCGATACGGTTAAAGTTCAATAATGCCGGCCGCGAGGGTACGTTGCTCGCTTAGCCAAGAGAAAATCATGTCACGCGCAATCAAGCATCTGCTTATCGAAGGGCTAATCATCATGACGATGGGAGTTCCCACTGCCACGACAGCCAATGAGAAGGATCTCAAGCTGACCATCGTCAATCCACAAAACCTCTACGACCCGTCGCCAAATGGCTACAGCACGGCGGTGATCACGCCGCGCGGAGCCCGGGTGGCCTACATCTCCGGACAGGGCGGGCAAGACAGCACGGGAACCTTGTCGCCCGACTTCGCTGTCCAGGTTGAGCAGGCCTACACAAATTTGCGCACCGCCCTCGATGCGCTCGGTGCGAGGCCGGATCAGGTCGCCAAGCTCACCGTCTTCGTGGTCGATCACGATATGTCCAAGCTCGAGGTGTTGACCAAGACCGTCAAAAAAATGTTCGGTGAAGCGCTACCGGCGCAGACCCTGATTCCCGTTGCCAAGCTTGCAATTGACCCCATGCTCTTCGAGGTGGAGGCCGTCGTCATTCTGGAATAGTGGAGCCGCTCGCCTTTCGCAATTGTCATGAGCTTCGCGGAATTACGAATTAAGGATCGCGGTAGGGAGGCCCAGCAATGGGCGTCCCTACCGCGATCAGTAATTAGACGCCATCAACATCAAAACCGGACAACCGGCATTTCCGAGATCATGCCATAACCGGACATTTTGCTGATTTGCCTCCCTGACCGCGCTACAACAAGGCACAGATGGTGCTTAACGGGATCTGCATGATGCGGGCAATCCGATCCACCTTGGCAATCGTCCTACTCTCCGTTTCCGCTTTCGGAGCCGATAATTCTCCTGGAGAGGATGCGATTAGGAGCCTCCTTATCAAACCGGAGACCTGGACGATGTACTTGGAGTTCACGGACGAGGCGATGCCCAGCGACCGAGCCCAGAAGATGATTTGGGAGTACTTTCAGCGTGATCAAAAGGTAATGGGACGCCGGGTCGGCCTCGCATTTGGAGGCTGCGATCTTGAACTCTCGTTGAGAAGCGACGGGTTCAGTTTTCGTTGGTGCCCGCCCCTCGACGCCAGCGGGCCATCACTCGTTTACGATCCGAGTGATCCACAATACCCCTTCAAGGGTCACGGTCCGCAAAAGATCTGGCTCAAGGCAAACGAATGAAAGCGGGTGGGCGCGATGGTGGCGCCCCGCCACCCTTCCGCTCATGCCGGTACCGGGTTGTTGCCGGCGCCCAGGCCACTGGAATATCGCAATCTAATTTGCACAGCCGTCATAGCGCGTAAGCCCGACCGCATCGCCGAGCAAATCGGCAAGGCCGTGAAAAAGGGGAAAACGAGGCAGGCGACGAAGGAAAAATAGTGGGGATCGAGGAGCCGAATGTGATGGCATTGGATGGCGTACGTGCGTTGGTATTCGACGTGTTCGGCACTGTCGTCGATTGGCGCAGCGGCGTGGCGCGCGAAGTTGAGCCGTTCCTGAAGCGCCATGGAGCAGGCTCCGCTATTCCTACCGCTTTCGCGGATGCGTGGCGCCGCCGTTACTCCCCAGCGATGGAGGAGGTGCGCAGCGGCCGGCGGCCCTTTACACGGCTCGACGTGCTGCATCGGGAGAATCTGGAAGCCGTTTTGCCAGAATTCGGGATCGACCCGGCTTCGGTGCCGGCGTCCGAGCTGGACGAACTGAACCTGGCATGGCACCGATTGGAGCCATGGCCGGACGTGGTGGTCGGCCTTACACGGCTCAGGGCCCGCTATATCATCGCGCCGCTCTCGAACGGCAACATCGTCCTCATGCTCAACATGGCGAAGCGCAGTCGCATCCCCTGGGATGCGATCCTCGGCGCCGAAGTCGTGCAAGCCTACAAGCCTGCGCCGGAAGCCTATCTTCGCACCGCTGACGTGCTGTCAATGAAGCCGGATGAGATCTGTCTTGTGGCCGCCCACAATGGCGACCTTGCAGCGGCTCGGGCATGCGGATTGCGAACAGCCTTTGTCCCGCGTCCGACCGAGCACGGGGTGGCGCAGACCACGGATCTGCACCCTGATCAAGCCTGGGACCTGGTGGCCAGCGACTTCATTGACTTGGCTGAACGACTTCAGTTGTAGCAACCCCAGGTTGCTGATCGCCCAGGCGGCAGGCTTTGCTACGCCTTGCGTTCCCAGCGCCGGTCTGGGGTCTGCTGCCAGTAGGTGACTGCGTGGCCGGCTTCCTTCATCGTCTTCCAGTGCGTGCGCGCCGCCTCGACCTGGGCCGCATCGTGGCCGTCGAACAGGAACACGGCGCGCTCATAACCGGCAAGCTTCGGCGGCACCGCGCCGTCAACCAGGAAGCGTATCTGCGCCTCGTTCGGATTGTCATGGCTGGTTGTCAAAAGGATCGGCTGCTCGGCCAGATAGGATTCGCGGTCCGTCGCATGCGCCAGGAAGGAATCGTCCCTGAAGGTCCAAAGATGCTGGTCCAGCGCGTCGCGCCGTTCTTCGGAGCCGGTCTGTACCACGGCGCGCCAACCGCGATCGACACTGCGCTCGAGCAGGCCGGGCAACGCATCCTCCAGAGTCGATTCGGTCAGGTGGTAGAACAGGACGTCGGCCATGATCGCGCCTTGAAAGGCCTCACTCCTCATAGTTGTCGCGAACCAGCCGGTCGAGCAGCCTGACGCCGAAGCCGGAGGCCCATGACTGGTTGATCTCGCTGGACGGCGCGCCCATCGCGGTGCCGGCGATGTCGAGATGCGCCCAGGGTGTATCCCTGACGAATCGCTGCAGGAACTGCGCCGCGATGATGGCACCGCCATAGCGGCCGCCGATGTTCTTCATGTCGGCATTTTTCGAATCGATCAGCTTGTCGTATTCGGTGCCGAGCGGCATCCGCCACACGCGTTCCTGCGTCGCCTGCCCGGCGCTCGTCAGCCTGTTCGCCAATTCGTCATTGTTGGAGAACAGCCCGGCATAGTGCTGGCCGAGCGCGACCATGGTGGCGCCGGTCAGCGTCGCCAGATTGACCATGAATTTCGGCTGGAAGCGATCGCTGCAGTACCACAGCGCATCGGCCAGGACGAGGCGGCCTTCGGCGTCGGTGTTGAGCACCTCGATGGTCTGGCCCGACATCGAAGTGACGATGTCGCCGGGGCGCTGCGCATGGCCGTCGACGGCATTTTCCACCAGCCCGATGATGCCGACGACATTGGCCTTGGCCTTGCGCGCGGCCAGCGCGTGCATCAGCCCGGTCACCGCGGCCGCGCCGCCCATGTCGCCCTTCATGTCCTCCATGCCGGAGGCCGTCTTTATCGAATTGCCGCCGGTGTCGAAAGTGACGCCTTTGCCGACGAAAGCAATCGGGCTGTCCTTGGCCTTGCCGCCGTTCCATCGCATGACGGCCAGGCGCGCGCCACGCGGCGAGCCTTGTGCGACGCCGAGCAGCGCGCCCATGCCGAGCTTCTTCATCTCCTTCTCGACCAGGATCTCGACCGCGACGCCGAGCGCCTCCAGTTCGTTGACGCGGGCGGCGAATTCCACCGGCCCCAGTATATTGGCCGGTTCGTTGACCAGATCGCGCGCCAGGAGCACGCCGTCGATCACCGCCACCTCGTCGGCGAAGGCCTTTTTCGCCGACGCCGGGTCGGCGGTGTGGATGGTCACCTTAACCGGCTTTTTGGGCTCGGCCTTGTTGCCGTCGCGCTGGCCGTCGCCATTGTCCTTTTTCGTCTTGTACTTGTCGAAAGCATAGCTGCGCAGAAGAATGCCCGCGGCAAGCTGTGCCGATTGCCTGCCGCCGACGTCAGCACCCGGCAGATCGAGCATGACCGCCACCTCCGTCGCCTTGCGCAAGGATGCAGCGATGGTGCCGCCAAGCTTGAGCCAGGCATAGTCGTCGAGCGCCGAGACCTTGCCGGCGCCGACCGCCACCAGCCGGTCGAGCGATGTGCCCTCCGGCGCCAGCACTTCGACCAGGCCGGCGAACTTGCCGGAAAAGTCGGCCACCGGAAACGCCCGCTCCAGGGTCTTTGCCGGATCGCAAGCCTTTGCCGCGTCGCCGAGACCGCCATCGTTGGCCGCCAGCATGAAGACGCTGCCTTTTTTGGGCACTGCGAACCTGGCAAAGGCGATCGAAGGTCTCGAAGTCATCATGTCCTGCTTTCGGGAAAGGCGTTGGGTTTTCGGGGGGAGTGCCTTGACGAACCAGATATTTGGCTGTTTCCGACCGGAAGCACCACCCCCATTTTCAATCATCGCCCCTGCCTGGCGATCTGCTGCGTGATTGTGTTGGCGCCGATCACGACCGCACCGTGAAAAATCGATTCCTGGCCGGTTTTGCTGCGCAATTCTGTTACTTCTGCTTTCATGCTTGTACCTGTCGCAGCCGCGGCGGCCATGTCGGTGACCGGCGCGACATTTGGTCGTTTTCCGGCATTTGGCAAGACTTTGCCGGAATCCGATCCCATATGGCAGATGGAATCGATGGCGATTCGTCGCGGCACGGCCCCGCTTTACTGCCGCAACCTGTTGTTAACCATTGATGTTCGCCCTTTCTTATTCAATGCCGCCGACACTCCGGCCACCGGAAACAACGATGTGGGACGGGAACCAGATCGAACCGCCAACGGACCGGTTGTGCAGGCGTCGCCGGGCGACTACCTTGTCTGGAGGCATGATGCCGTTCGGCAAAATCGAGAAAAGCCTTCATGAAGGTCGTTGAACGCTACATCATGCGTCGTGCGTTGGCGGTCTTCCTCGCAGCGCTCATCTGGACGCTGGCGATCGTGTGGACGACGCAGGTGCTCGCCCGCATCGATCTCGTGACCGACAGCGGGCAGTCGGCGCTGACCTTCTTCGAGGTCGCTGCGCTGATCATTCCGTCGATCGTCCCGATCGTCGTGCCCTTCGCCCTGGTGGTCGCGGTCGCGCAGACACTGAGCGCGATGAATTCCGATTCTGAGCTTGCCGTCTTGAACGCCGCAGGCGCTTCGCGCTGGACCATCGTCAGGCCGATCATGCTCCTGGCACTGGCGGCCAGTGTTTTTTCGTTCGCCGTCGACAACGGCGTCGACCCCTATGCACGACAGAAAAACCGCGAGCTGGTGGCGTCGTCGCGCGCCGATCTTCTGTCGCTCATCATCCAGGAAGGCACCTTCCACAAGATCGACGACGGCCTGTTCCTGCAGATCGGCCAGCGGCTTCCGGACAACCGCCTTGGCGGCATTTTTGTCGCCGATTCACGCGAAGAAGGCGTCAACCTCATCTACTACGCCAAGAGCGGCGCCATCATCGAAAGTGGCGACGAGCGGGTGCTGATGATGAACGACGGCGTCATCCATCGCAAAACGCTGGCCGGCGATCTTTCGGTCATCCGGTTCACCTCCTATGCCTTCGACCTGTCGGCCTTCATGTCGGCCTCATCGGAGGTATTGCTCTTGCCGAAGGACCGGACGACACAGTACCTGCTCAATCCCAGTCCGAACGACAAGATGTTCCAGAAAAGGCCGAACAAGTACCTGGCCGAGGTCCACCAGCGTTTCTCCGAATGGTCCTATTCACTCGTTTTCGCGCTGATCGCGCTTGCAGTCGCGGGAGACGCGCGCTCCCATCGCGAGGCGCGCATTCATCCGCTGATCACGTCTATCGCGATTGCCCTTTTCGTGCGCTGGCTCGGTTTCTTTGCCGCTGGGAAGGCCGACAACATTCCGCAATACGCCTATGTGGTCTACGGCGTTCCTATTGTGGCCTCCGCAGTCGCGACATGGTTCATCGTCTCCAACCGGACCATGGAACTGCCGGTCGCCTGGGCCGACTGGATGACGAATTTCGCCGGCCGCTTCGGTGACGGCTGGAGCGCCCTGAAGCTCCGCTTCGCCAGGCGCGGCGCTTCTGGCCAAGAGGCCAGCTGATGGGCTGGACACGCTAATGGGCTGGACTCTGGGCAGATACTTCTTCTTCCGCTACGTGACGATCACCATCTGGTTCTTCATCGGCCTCCTGGCGCTTGTGTTCCTGATCGACTTCACCGAGCTTTCCGGCCGCACGACCGGCTTGCCGGGTTTTACCTACGGCACGGCGTTTGCCATCTCAGGATTGCGAATGCCGATGATCATGCTGCAGACGGTGCCGTTCGTCGGCCTGTTCTCGGCGATGGCGACGCTGGTCTCGCTTAATCGCAGGTATGAACTGGTCATCGCGCGTTCCGCCGGCGTATCCGCATGGCAATTCCTGCTGCCGTGCTGCATCGGGGCGCTGCTGTTCGGGGTGTTGTCGGTCGGTGTCATCAATCCGATCGCCGCGTATGCGTTTTCCTGGTCCGAAAAAATCGAAACCCAGCTCCGCTCCGGCAAGTCGAACACCGTCTCGGCTGACGCCGAGCCCTGGATCCGGCAGAAAACCAGTTCCGGCGATACTATCATCGGCGCGCGCGCCATCCTCAATCAAGGCCTGGAGATGGCCGACGCCGCCTTCTTCGTCCTCAACCCGCAAGGCGACATCGTCGAACGCAAGGACGCAGCGCACGCCTATTTGCGGGATGGCTACTGGGAACTGCAGGACGTCAAGGTGTTCCGGGACGGCAACATCCAATCGGTGGCAACCGACCGCATACCGACCGATCTCAAGCCCGAGTTCGTGCAAGAGCGGCTGGCGCGCCCGGAAACCATCCCTTTCTACGATCTGCCCGGCAAGATCGAGGTTGCCCGCTCCTTCGGCCTCAAGGCAAATGCCTTTGCCATGCAATTTGATTCACTGGTAGCGCTGCCGTTCCTTCTCGTCGCCATGACTTTGATCGCCGCAACGGTGTCGATGCGATTTGCGAGGATGGGACAATCCGCGACGATGATTCTGGGTGGCGTCCTGGCCGGGTTTCTGCTTTATGTCGTGACAGTGCTGGTCAAGGCATTCGGCGTGGCGGGATTCGTACCCACAGTCGTCGCTGCATGGGTTCCGGTTGTCGTGGCTATGTTCTTCGGGGTGACTTTCTTGCTGTACAAGGAAGACGGCTAGTGAGGGGGGCGGTTTTGCGCATCCATAGGCATGCCGATTCGGCGCGCCTCTATGGGGCGAGCGCCTTGGCGTGCCTGCTCGCTTGCGTCGTTCCGAGTATCCCGGCTTTTGCCCAGGATATCAGCGGCATGGCAGCCGACGTTCCCACCGGTTCGCAAATGCTGCTGGCGGCAGATACGCTGGTCTATGACAATGACAACCAGACCGTAACGGCCGTCGGCGGCGTGCAGATCGATTATGGCGGCAACCGCCTCGTCGCCCAGCGGGTAGAATACAATCGCAACACCAAGCGGCTCGTCGCCAGCGGCAATGTCGAGGTCATCAACAGCGACGGCACCAAGATCTATTCGCAGCATGTCGACATCACCGACGATTTTGCCGACGGCTTCGTCAACGCGCTGCGTGTCGAAACCGTCGACAAGACCTATTTCGCCGCCGAAAGCGCGGAACGCATGGGCGGCGTGCTGACGACGTTCCACAACGGCGTCTACACGGCCTGCGAGCCGTGCGAGGACAAGCCGGACAAAGCGCCGACCTGGCGCATCAAGGCCAGAAAGATCATCTGGAACGGCGAAAAGAAGACGGTTCGCTTCGAGAATTCGAATTTCGAGTTCTTCGGCTTTCCGCTCGCCTATCTGCCGGCCTTCGAGATTGCCGACCCGACCGTCAAGCGCAAGAGCGGCTTCCTGATCCCCAGCATCGCTTACAAGAGCGACCTCGGCCTCGGCGTCAAAGTCCCCTATTATTTCGCGCTCTCACCAACCTACGACCTCACCGTCACCGGCAGCGGCTATACCAAGCAGGGCTTTCTCGGCGAAGCCGAGTGGCGCCAGCGCTTCAACAACGGCCAATACAGTCTGAAGATCGCCGGCATCCGGCAAGAGGATCCCGACGAGTTTATCGACGACGACGGGCGCAATGTCGATTCGGGTGCGGCCGGCGACCCAAACGAGTTCCGCGGCATGATGGGCACCAAGGGCCAGTTCGCTATCAATCCGCGCTGGGACTTCGGCTGGGATGTCCTGCTGCAGACCGACAAGAACTTCTCGCGCACCTACGCCATCGAAGACTTCGGCGACAGCGTGCATCGCTCCTCGATCTACCTGACCGGCCTCAACGGCCGCAACTATTTCGACGTGCGCGCCATGCGCTTTGTGGTCCAGGAAGAGGCACTCCCTGACGATCCGACCGCGCGCGCCGGCAAACAGCCCTGGGTGCTGCCCTCGCTCGACTACGCCTACATCCCCGACATGGCGGTGGGCGGCGGGCAGCTGTCGCTCAATGTCAACGCGCAGGCTATCAGCCGCGACAGGCTGGATAGGGCCCTTGCCGATCCGAACAACGCTGCGTCCGTCACCAGTGTACGCGGCATCGAGGGCCAATCGGGCCGTCTCACTGCCGAAGCGGAATGGAAGCGCACCTTCACCACCGATGGCGGGCTGCTGCTGACGCCCCTGCTGGCGCTGCGCGGCGACGCCGGCTATGTCAACGCCTCTTCGGGATCGCTCAATGCCATCAATCAGATGGCGTCTAACCTCGGCGTCGACGACGATACGCGATCGTCGCTCGCCCGCTTCATGGCAACCGCCGGACTGGAAATGCGCTGGCCGGTGCTGTTCTCGTCGACCAGTTCCAGTCACATCTTCGAGCCGATGGCGCAGGTGTTCGTGCGTCCGAACGAGCAATATGTCGGCGGCCTCGCCGTTCCCAACGAGGACGCGCAGAGCTTCGTCTTTGATGCCACGACATTGTTCGAGCGCGACAAGTTCTCCGGCTACGACCGCTTGGAAGGCGGCACGCGCGCCAATGTCGGGCTGCGCTATTCCGGCGCCTATGACAATGGCTGGAGCACCAACGCGCTATTCGGCCAATCCTACCAGCTTGACGGCCAGAACTCCTTCGACGCGCCGGACCTGGTCAACGTCGGCGAAGATTCGGGCCTGGAGACCGCGAGCTCCGATTATGTCGGCCTTGTCGGCTTCAACAGCCCCGGCGGGCTTTCCGGCTCGGTCAGCGGCCGCTTCGACGAGCAGAGCTTCGAGATTCGCCGCGCCGAGGTGAAGGCAGCCTATTCCGGCCTGCCGATTTCGTTCAGCGCCAAATACGCCTTCATCCAGGCTCAGCCGCTCTATGGTTTTACGACCGATCGTCACGAGGTCACGCTCGGCGCCTCGGCGCAACTTGCCGAGAACTGGCGTGTCTTCGGTACCGGCACCTACGATCTCGAGCAAAGCGTCCTGGTCAAGGACGGGGTCGGCTTTGCCTATAGTGATGATTGCTTCACCTACTTGATGACGTTCTCGGAATCCCGCGACCTGAGCACCAAGGAAGTGTCGCAGAATATCGGTTTCAACCTGTCGTTTCGCACGCTCGGCGATTTCGGCTCGACGCAAAGCTCCTTCAACACTGTCCAGTAGCAGACCACTGGCCAATAACGGACAGGCGGAACGGGCGGCCGGCCAACGCACCAGCCCGAAAAATTGAAAGTGTCTTGAGCATACGTCGTGCGTCAAAGTGGACGCACATCGCAGCTAACGACATCGTTTCGCCGCATAGGGCAGGCACGGGTTCCAGTTCCCTCAAAATGCGATAAAATTGGGCCGCAACCGAGATAGGATTGGGATGCTTTCGATGAGGAAATACCTCTTTTCGGCAGGGTTCGCGCTGCTGGTGGCGGCGACCTCAGCCTCGATCACCATGATGACGCCGCCGGCTTTCGCCAGCCAGATCAAATACGTCGTCAACAACGTACCGATCACCACTGGCGACATCCAGCATCGGGCTGCCTTCCTGCGCCTGCAGCGCAAGAAGGGCAATGCCGCCGAGGAAATGATCGAGCAGACGCTGCGCGTCGCCGAAGCCAAGCGTCTCGGCATCCGCATCAGCGACGCCCAGGTCGAGGCCGCCTATCAGCGCTTTGCCACGACCAACAAGATGCAGCTCAAGCAACTCGATGGTGTCATGGCGCAGTCCGGCGTCGGCAAGGAGCATTTCAAGGAGTTCATCCGCTCCCAGATGGCCTGGAACCAGGCGCTGACCGCGCGCCATCGCTCAGAGAGCGGCGGCTCCGTGAGCGAGCAGGACGCAGTCAGGCGCATGCTCGACAAGGGCGGCAACAAGCCGACCGCCATGGAGTACATGCTGCAGCAGGTCATTTTCGTCGTGCCGGCGGCCGAGCGCAGCGCGACGCTGTCCAAGCGCAAGCGCGAGGCCGACGCCATGCGCGCCCGCTTCAACGGCTGCAACACCTCGCGCGAATTCGCCAAGGGCCTGATCGACGTCACCGTTCGCGATCTCGGCCGGATACTGGCGCCGCAATTGCCGCCGGACTGGGCCGACCAGATCAAGGCCACCAAGGTCGGCGGCGCCACCCCCACGCGCGAAACAGACCGCGGCGTCGAGTTCATCGGCATCTGCTCGTCGCGCGAAGTGTCCGACGACAAGGCCGCCCAGATGGTGTTCCAGAGCGAAGGCTCGAGTGGCAAGGACGCCGACGAACTCTCCACGAAATATGTCGAGGAGTTGCGGAAGAAAGCCCGCATCGTCGAGCGCTGAAGCCGCCAGAGGCAGCGCTGGCGCTGAAGCCGCCAGAGGCAGCGCTGGCGCTGAGCGCCGGCGATCCATCCGGCGTCGGGCCGGAAATCGCCATTGCCGCCTGGCAGGCGCGTGACAGCGCTGGTGTGCCGCCCTTCTACCTTATAGCCGATCCGGCGCTGATTGCCGCACGGGCGCGCCTGCTCGGCGCCGATGTGCCAATCACGGAGACAGTGCCAGCCGAAGCGGAGCGCGTCTTTGAGCGCGCCCTGCCCGTCATGCCGCTTGCCGCCCGCTTCGTCGACGACCCCGGCCGGCCGGACCCGGCCAACGCCGCCGGCATCATCGAGGCCATCGACCGCGCTGTTGACGACTGCCTTGGCGGTCGCGCGGCGGCGGTCGTTACGTGCCCGATCGCCAAGAAGCCGCTCTACGATGCCGGCTTCCGTTTTCCCGGTCACACTGAGTATCTGGCGCATCTGGCGACGCTCCACACCGGCGCACAAGCGATGCCAGTGATGATGCTTGCCGGTCCCGAGTTGCGCACGGTTCCGGTCACCATCCACATTGCACTGCGCGAGGTGCCGGAAGCGCTGACGACGGAATTGATCGTCGCGACCGCCCGCATCACCGCCGCCGACCTCGAATATCGCTTCGGCATTGCCAAGCCGCGGCTTGCCGTTGCCGGCCTCAATCCGCATGCCGGTGAAGGCGGCGCGATGGGCGCCGAGGACGAGCGCATCATCCGCCCGGCGATCGAAAGGCTGAGGGCGGAGGGCATCGACGCTTTCGGGCCGCTGCCGGCCGACACGCTGTTCCACGCCCGCGCCCGAGCCGGCTACGATGTGGCGCTGTGCATGTATCACGATCAGGCGCTGATCCCGGCCAAGGCACTGGCGTTCGACGAGGCGGTCAACGTTACGCTCGGCCTACCCTTCATCCGCACTTCACCGGATCACGGCACAGCTTTCGATATCGCCGGCAAGGGCATAGCCCGGACCGACAGCCTGATCGCGGCGCTCAGGCTCGCCCGCAGGCTTGCCGACATCGGGGCGAAGGCTGCCGCCGCATGAGGCTTTGCATGAGAGCGGTCGCATGAGCATCGACGGGCTGCCGCCGTTACGCGCGGTGATCGAACGCCATGGGTTGCAGGCAAAAAAGGCGCTCGGCCAGAATTTCCTGCTCGACCTCAACCTTACCGGCAAGGTCGCGCGTGCCGCCGGCGACCTGACCGACGCCACGGTAATCGAGGTCGGTCCGGGTCCAGGTGGCCTGACCCGGGCGCTGCTGTCCCACGGCGCGGCTCGGGTCATCGCCATCGAGCGCGACGAGCGCTGCCTGGCAGCGCTCGCGGAGGTGTCAGATCACTATCCGGGCCGTTTGGAAATCATTGCCGGCGACGCGTTGAAGACGGATTTTGCAGCGCTTGCCGAATGCGCACATGGAGGCAATGGATCTGTGAGGATCGTCGCCAACCTGCCTTACAATATCGGCACCGAACTTTTGATACGCTGGCTGACCGTCGCCGAGTGGCCGCCCTTTTACGCATCGATGACGCTTATGTTCCAGCGCGAGGTGGCCGAGCGCATCGTCGCCCGCCCCGGCAGCGATGCCTATGGCCGGCTGGGCGTGCTGGCAGGCTGGCGGACGGAGGCAAAAATCGCTTTCGACGTGCCGCCGCAAGCCTTCACGCCGCCGCCCAAGGTGGTGTCGTCGGTGGTGCATCTGGTGCCGCGGGCAAATCCGCTGCCCGCCGAAGTCAAGAAGCTCGGCCGCGTTACCGAAGCGGCCTTCGGCCAGCGCCGCAAAATGCTGCGGCAGAGCGTCAAGAGCCTCGGCGGCGAAGCCCTGCTCACCCGCGCCGGCATCGATCCGACGCGGCGGGCGGAAACCTTGAGCGTCGAGGAATTCGTGCGACTGACCAACGCGGTGTGATTGCGGCGGCCCCTAGTCCGTCTTCTCGTCGAGCAGCCCCGAGACGAAATCGAACAGGCCGGGCCGGCGGTCGCGTCTGAGCCGCTCGGCGATGACTATGCCGCGTACCTCGGCGAAGGCACGGTCGAGATCGTCGTTGATGATGACGAAATCATATTCCTTCCAGTGCTCGATCTCGTTGCGAGCGTTCTTCAGACGCGTCTCGATCACCGATTCCTGGTCCTCGGCGCGGCGCTTCAGCCGCGCCTTCAACTCTTTCATCGAGGGCGGCAGGATGAAGATCGAGACGATGTCGGCGCGCATCTTCTCCTTGAGCTGCTGGGCGCCCTGCCAGTCGATGTCAAACAACATGTCGCGGCCCTGTGCCAGCGCCAGTTCGGCCGGCTCACGCGGCGTGGCATAGCAATTGCCATGCACTTCGGCCCATTCAAGCAGTTCGTCCGAATCGCGCAGCCGCTCGAACTCACGCATAGTGCGGAAATGATAGTGGACGCCTTCGATCTCGCTGCCGCGGCGCGGCCGCGTGGTGACGGAGACCGACAGTTCGAGACTGGAATCGCTCTCCAGAAGATTGCGCGCGATCGTCGACTTGCCGGCGCCGGACGGCGACGACAGCACGAGCATCAAACCCCGCCGGCGAATGCGGGAACCCAAATCCCTGGCAACCATAGGCTCCTTGGCGACCATCAGGGTTACTCCAGATTCTGGACCTGTTCGCGAAACTGGTCGACGACCGCCTTCAGCTCCAGCCCTATGGCGGTGATCGCAGCGGCGTTCGACTTCGAACACAGCGTATTCGATTCGCGGTTGAATTCCTGCGCCAGAAAATCGAGCTTGCGGCCGATGGCGCCGCCGCCTGCCAGCAGCACCCGGCCGGATGCCACATGTGTCTTCAGCCGGTCGATCTCCTCGCGGATGTCGGCCTTGGTGGCCAGGAACGCCGCTTCCATATGCAACCGGCTGGCATCGAGATTGGCGGAGGCATCCATCAGCAGCCGCACCTGCTCGGTAATCCGTTCGCGGATCACCGCCGGCTCACGCGACGGATCGGCCTCGGCGCGCATCGTCAGCGCTTCGATAGCGTCGATATGACCGGACAGCAGCGAGCGCAGGGCGGTGCCCTCGCCCTGGCGTGCCTGCTCCAGCCCGCCCAGCGCCACTTCGAGCGCCGAGAGTATCGCGCTGTCGAGCGCCGCCCGCGCCTCTTCGGTTTCGGCGGTTTCGGGAATGTCGAGCACGCCGCGCAACGAAAGCAGCCCGTCGGCTGTCGCAGGCGCTGCGCCGAACATCTCCTGCAGCCGCTTGGCCAGCCCCGCCAAATCTCTCAGGAAGGCCTCGTTGACCACGGGCTGCGCCTGCTGGCCGGCTGCGCGGCCGACGGTCAGCGTTGCCTGGAAATTGCCGCGCGCAAAGCGCTTCTGCACCCTCTGCCTGGCGGCCGGCTCAAGCCGCTCGAGGCCTTGCGGCAGCCGCAGTCTGACCTCGACGCTCTTGCCGTTGACCGACTTGACCTCCCAGGCGATCGACGTGCCGTCATGTTCGGCGACGGCCCGTGCAAAACCGGTCATGCTCTGCAAATTCATGATGCCCTTGCTTCCCCCTGGCGCATGATCCCGGAAGCGGTTCCGGGCCAGATCGTGCGCGGCTTCAAAATCCGGAGCGCCTGTTCGCGTCGAATCGGACGCAGGGCGCTCCTGATGACAAAATCAGCACGTCCCGGCCGTTAGACGAATCGGAGGGACGACTTCACAACCGTCCGGCGCTACTGCGCCGCCGCTCCAGCATCGCCATCGCCGCCGTCAACCGGCGCGTCGGTCTGACCTTCCACCTTGGCGGCGTCGGCCTTGGCAGCACCGGCCTTGGCGGCTTCATCGGCCAGTTCCTTCTGCAGCGCCCGGTAGCGGGCGACGTTCTCGTTGTGCTCGGCCAGCGTCGCGGCAAAGACGTGACCGCCGGTGCCGTCGGCAACGAAATACAGGTCGTCGGTCTTCGACGGATTGGCGACGGCTTCCAGTGCCGCACGGCCAGGATTGGCGATCGGCGTCGGCGGCAAGCCGTTGATCAGATAAGTGTTGTAGGGCGTCGGCTTCTTGATGTCAGACTGATAAATCGGGCGGTCGGCGGGTTTGCCCTTGCCGCCGAACAGGCCGTAGATAATGGTCGGATCGGACTGCAGCCGCATGCCCTTGGCCAACCGGTTGAGGAAGACGGCCGCGACCCGCGAGCGTTCGTCGCCCTTGCCCGTCTCTTTCTCGACGATCGAAGCCAGGGTGACGAAGTCTTCGACACTGGCCAGAGGCAGATCGGGGGCGCGCCGCTGCCAGACTTCCTCGACAAGGTTCTTCTGGTCCGCCAAAAGCTTTTCGACCATCTGCTGGCGTGTCGCGCCGCGGGTGAAACGCAGCGTGTCGGTAGCAAGGCTGCCCTCGGGTGGAATGGTCCCCGGCATATCGCCGTCGAGCGCTGCCTGATCGGCGATGCGCTGCAGCGCCTGCTCGACCGTCAGCCCCTCGGGGACGGTCAGCGAATACATCACCGACTTGCCGCTCTTCAGCAACTCCATGATGTCGCGCATCGAGGCCTGCGGCTTGATCTCGTATTCGCCGGCCTTCAGGGCGGAATCATTGCCAAAAGCGCGCACGCCAAGGCGGAAGATGCGCGCGTCGCTGATCAGTCCGCGCCGCTCGAGCTGCTCTGCAATCTCCTGGACGCCGGTGTTCGGCTTGACCAGGAAGGTGTCGGCATTGGCCGAAGGGCCGGGCTCGTTGAATTCCTGCTTGCCGAAATACAAGGCAAAGCCAGCCGCCAGAACCATCAGCATCACCAGGGAGATGACGAAGTTCATGAACACCACGAACTGGCTGCGCGAGGCGCGCGAGCGCTTGGGCGGCGGCGTGCCGGCTTCAGGCCGCAATGCCTCGCTGGCCGTTTTCGGCACGATCGGGCCCGACGGTGTGGACCGTTGCCCGAATTGCCCGTTGTCCGCCGAATTTGTGCTCATGGCGCCCTACCGTTTGGTCTTGCAACGAATCCCCTTGGGCACAGTAGGGGCGAATATGGCAAAATTGACGACACGCATAGACCGTGCCGGTCGGCGGACCGGTCAGCCATTGTAGCGCTGGAAGACCAGCGAGGCGTTGGTGCCGCCGAAGCCGAAGGAATTGGACAGCGCCACATCGATTTGGCGGGCGCGCGGCTTGTGCGGCACCAGGTCGATCGCCGTTTCGCGCTCCGGGTTGTCGAGATTGATGGTGGCCGGCGCGATGTTGTCGCGAATGGCGAGGATCGAAAAAATCGCCTCGGCGGCGCCCGCCGCACCCAGAAGGTGGCCTATCGACGACTTGGTCGACGACATCGATATTTTCGAAGCGGCGTTGCCGACCAGCCGCTCGACGGCGCCCAGTTCGATCGTGTCAGCCATGGTCGAGGTGCCGTGCGCATTGATGTAGTCGACGTCTGCGGGCGTCAGCTTGGCCCGGTTCAGCGCCGCCACCATGCAACGAAAGGCGCCGTCACCATCTTCGGCCGGCGCGGTGATGTGATAGGCATCGCCGGTCAAGCCGTAACCGGTGACCTCGGCATAGATCTTGGCGCCACGCGCCCTGGCGTGTTCCAGTTCCTCCAGAATGACGACGCCGGCGCCCTCGCCCATCACGAAGCCGTCGCGGTCGCGGTCATAGGGACGCGAGGCCGTTTCCGGAGCGTCGTTGCGGTCGGTCGACAGTGCCCGGCAAGCGGCGAAGCCGGCGATCGACAGCCGCGTGACCGGCGCTTCCGTGCCGCCTGCGACCATCACGTCGGCATCGCCCCACATGATCAGCCGGGCGGCATCGCCGATGGCATGCGCACCGGTGGAGCAAGCGGTGACGACGGCGTGGTTGGGGCCTTTCAGCCCATGCCGGATCGAAACTTGGCCGGATACAAGATTGATGATCTGGCCGGGGATGAAGAACGGGCTGATGCGGCGCGGACCGCGCTCCTTCAGGATCATCGCATTCTCGGCGATGCCTTCGATGCCGCCGATGCCGGAGCCGATCAGCACGCCGGTGGCGCACTGCTCTTCATGCGTCTTCGGCGCCCACCCCGAATCCTTCAGCGCCTCGTCGGCGGCCGCGATCCCGTAGAGGATGAAGTCGCCGATCTTGCGCAGTTCCTTCGGCTCGAGAACGGTCTCGGGATTGAAGGTGGCATTCTCACCATTGCCGCGCGGGATGACGTGGGCGACCTTGCAGGCAAGATCCTCCACCTCGAACTCGGTGATGCGCTTGGCTGCGCTGCGGCCGGTCAGTAATTCCTTCCAGCCATGCTCAAAGCCTACGCCGAACGGCGAAAGCAGCCCAAGGCCCGTGACGACGACGCGCCTCATCGCAGGTCCTCCTCGGTGATGACTGCAAATAGCGTCAGGCCGAAGCCTTGTCGATGTACTTCACCGCATCGCCGACAGTCAGGATGGTTTCGGCCGCATCGTCCGGGATCTCGACGCCGAATTCTTCTTCGAACGCCATGACGAGTTCGACCGTGTCGAGACTGTCCGCGCCCAGATCATCGATGAAGCTCGCCTGCTCCGTCACCTTGTCGGCATCGACGCCAAGGTGCTCGATAACGATCTTCTTGACGCGCTCTGCGGTGTCACTCATTTGGGCATCCTCGTCTTTTGTTTGTCTGTCTTCGTTAGCGGGCAGAATGCCGCTAATCAAGCTGAAAGATGGTCCTGTCGGAAACGCAACGGCACCGGACCGGTTTTTGCCCGAACCGCCGGGTTGCGGGCCGCATTACACGAAAATCGGCCGGGCTCCAAGGTGAAAAGGGGTGTTTTCCCGCAACTGTCAAATCATCGCCATGCCGCCATTGACGTGAATGGTCTGGCCGGTGACATAGGCGGCTTCGTTGGAAGCGAGGTAGGCGACGGCGGAGGCGACTTCGGCGCTGGTGCCCATGCGTCGTGTCGGAATCGCCGCCATGATCGCCTCTTTCTGCTTGTCGTTGAGCTTGTCGGTCATCGCCGATTCGATGAAGCCCGGGGCGACGCAGTTGACGGTGATGTTGCGCGTGGCGATCTCCTGCGCCAGCGACTTGGAAAAGCCGATCATGCCGGCCTTGGAGGCGCAGTAGTTGGTTTGGCCGGGATTGCCGGTGACGCCAACCACAGAGGTGATGTTGATGATGCGGCCATGCCGGCGCCGCATCATCGGATGGGTGAGTTCGCGGGTCAGCCGGAACACGGCGGTCAGGTTGACCTCGAGCACCGAATCCCAGTCGGCGTCGGCCATGCGCACGAACAGCCCGTCCTTGGTGATGCCGGCATTGTTGACGAGAATGTCGACGCCTTCGAGATCGGCCTCAACCTTCTGGCCGAGCGCCTTGACCTCGTCGCGATTGGAAAGGTTCGCCGGGAACAGCTTGACCCGGTCGCCGAGCTCGGCCGCCAGCGTTTCCAGCTTCTCGACGCGGGTGCCGTGCAGGCCGACGACAGCGCCCTGCGCATGCAGCACCCTGGCGATCGCCTCGCCGATGCCTCCCGATGCGCCTGTGACGAGCGCCTTGCGGCCGGTCAATTCAAACATGTCTTATCCTCTTCTCAATCGTACAAGCCGGGTGAGTTCGGCTACCTCTAAACGCGTGGTTCACCCCAATGCCGCCAGCGCTGCCTCGACATCGGCCGGCGTGCCGACCGCGCCGGTGGCGATGTCGCGGTTGATGCGCCGCGCCAGTCCCGACAGCACCTTGCCGGCGCCCACCTCGTACAGCGTCGCAATGCCGTTGGCGCCAAACCATTCCACCGTTTCGCGCCAGCGCACGCGCCCCGTCACTTGTTCGACCAGGCGGTGGGCGATCGCATCCGGATCGCTGGACGGCGTGACCGACACGTTGGAAACCACGGGCACGAACGGCGCGTTCTTCGTCACGCCGGCCAGCGCCTCGCGCATGACCTCGGCCGCCGGTGCCATCAGCGCCGAATGGAAGGGCGCCGAGACCTGCAGCATCAGCACCCGCTTGGCGCCCTTTTCCGTGCACAGCTTCGCCGCCTGCTCGACGGCCGCCCTGGCGCCGGAGATCACCAGTTGGCCACCGCCATTGTCGTTGGCGATCTGGCAAATCGACTCTTTGGCCGCTTCAGCGCAGGCGGCTTCGACATCGGCCTGTTCCAGCCCGATGATCGCCGCCATGGCGCCCTCGCCGGCCGGCACAGCCGCCTGCATGGCATTGCCGCGGATACGCAAGAGCCGGGCGGCATCGGCGACCGAAACGAAACCGGCGGCGGCAAGTGCCGAATATTCGCCGAGCGAATGGCCGGCAACATAGGCGACCTTGTGCTTCAGCGAGAGGCCGCGCGATTCCAGCGCCCGGATGGCGGCGAGCGACACAGCCATCAGCGCCGGCTGGGCATTGGTGGTCAGCGTCAGCCTCTCTTCCGGCCCTTCCCAGATCAGCTTCGACAGGTTTTCGCCGAGCGCGTCGTCAACCTCTTCGAAGATCTTCCGCGATTCCGGAAAGGCGTCGGCGAGGTCCTTGCCCATGCCGACAGCCTGGCTGCCCTGTCCCGGAAAGGTGAATGCGACTGCCATGCGTGCCTCCCAAGCGGCTGATTTTTCCTGCCTGTGACGCAAGGCGGGCGGACAAGTCAAGTCCGCTAGCAGCCCGACCCGCGCCGCTCCGGCTCGGTATCGCTGGCCGAGTACCTGTTCCAAAAGGCTTTTTTTCGATCACTCATGATGAAAATCGCTCACGATTCGTTTGCTGGCTCTTCTTATTTCAGCCACAGACGCTAGCTTTTCGTGACATATCGATGACAGCTCAATGACACTTTTGTGTATGGTCGGGGGAATTGTAAGGTGGCAAGGATCAAGAAAGGCGTTGGCAAATCCGCGCCACAGTTTCTGGAAGGCGATCCGGCCACCGGCTATCTGCCGGGCCGGAAATGGCCTGTTATCCGCTATGGCCTCGTCAGCCTTCTCGCCGCCACCATCCTGGTTTTTGCCATCGAACTGATCGTGCGCGGCGACTTTGCCGGCACCGTCGGCTTCTTCCTGCAGCCCTTCAAGCCCGGCTGGACCACCATCATCATCTTCGCGCTGATCCTGATCGGCCTCGATGCCGTGCTCGGCCGCAGCCACCAGAGCCTGATGATCGTCGCGCCGCTGACGCTGGCGCTGGCCTTTGTCGGACACCAGAAATCGCTCTATCTCGGCGATCCGCTCTATCCGACTGATTTCCTCTATTCACGTCAGATCGTGGCGCTGATGCCGCTGCTGGTGCGCGAACGTCCGGGAACCGCCATCGCTCTGGCGGTCGGCATCGTCGGCAGCCTCTCGCTGCTCGTTTATGGCTGGCGGCTGTGGCGCCGCCGCGTACCGGCGCTCGGTCGCAAGGGGCGCCTGGCCCGGCTGACGCTGACCGTGCCGCTGCTCGCCTTCTTCGTGTCGATCATGGATTACGCGACGTTCTCGTGGACCCGCGACCGGCTGCAAATCATCCCGATCATGTGGGACCAGAAGGAAAATTACGCCTCCAACGGCTTCGCACTGGCCTTCGCCCTCAACGTGCCAATGGCCCATGTCCCCGCGCCTGCCGGCTACTCCGACAAGGCGATCGCGGCGATCGAAAGATCTGATGTGAAGGCATCGGTGCCGGCCGAGAAGCCAGACATCATCATCGTCATGAGCGAATCCTTCTGGGATCCGACCGAACTGCCCGGCGTCACCATCACGCCCGATCCGATTCCCAATGTGCGGGCGTTGCGCTCCGGCCACGTGTTCTCGCCCGAATTCGGCGGCATGACCGCCAATGTCGAGTTCGAGGCGCTGACCGGCTTTTCCAACGCCTTCCTGCCGGCCGGCAGCATCCCCTACCAGCAATATGTCCGCGCGCCGGTGCCGTCGATGGCGACGTTCCTGAAGAGCCAGGGCTATGAGACGCGCGCCATCCATCCGGGTACAAGCTGGTTCTGGAACCGAACGCCGGTCTATGCCGATTTCGGCTTCGATGACTTCAAGTCCGAAGAAAACATGCCATATCTCGAAAAGCGCGGGCCTCTGACGTCGGACGCGGCGATGACCGACGAGATCATCCGCGAAGCCGACGCCACGGACGATCCGTTCTTCTACTTCGCCGTCAGCCTGCAAAACCACGGACCCTACGAACCGAATCGCTATTACAATCCGACCCACAGGGTGCAGGCTCCGACCAGCCAGTGGGCAAAGGATTCGCTGCTGAGCTTCACGGAAGGCGCATCCGACGCCGACAAGAGCCTCGAGCGCCTCATCGAATGGGCGAAGAACCGGCGGCGACCGACGGTCATCGCCTTCTTCGGCGACCATCTGCCGCCGCTCGGTCCGGTCTATGTCGAGACCGGCTTCCTTAGGGATAACGTCGCGCCACGCAAGGAGCCGCCCGACCAGATGCTGCTGCATCACCGAACACCGCTGATCGTATGGTCCAACCGCACCGGTCCGGTCGCGGACATGGGCACTGTCAGTCCAGCCTTTCTGCCTTACCATGTCCTGACCACGGCCGGGATCAGCCACCCCTATTACACCGGCTTCCTCGGCCAGATGCACGAGCGCTACAGCGTCGTCGACCGCAATTTGTTATTGACGCCGACGGGCGAGGACACGCCCGACTGGGCGCGCAAGAAGCAAATCGACCCGGCGATTCGCGATTTCCGTCTGCTGCAATACGATATGATGTTCGGCAAGCGCCGTGCAGCGCCCGATTTCTTCCCGGAGACGGTGAACAAGCGGGTCCCGCATACAAGCTGAAGATGCGCGACATGTCGTCCTGAGCGCGGCGGTTTTTCGGCTTGCCCTTGTCTTGCGGCCAAATTCCTGTATAGACGCCCGCAATCTGCCGGTCCTTGCTGGGGGCTGAACGAGGGCCGGAGGTTTTCGAAACCTTCGTGTGGAGCCAGAAGCGCTTCCGCCTCCCGTGTCTCCGCTCTCGACCGTCTCGTCATGCTCCTTTCTTCCCCGCCCCGCCAGGGATCGCCGGGTCAGAGAAGTTGCAGAGGCTTTTGCCGCCGGGACCGGGAGAGAAACGAAGAAAGGCAAAGAACAATATGGCTCTTTACGAACATGTGTTTCTTGCCCGGCAGGACCTCTCGCAGCAGCAGGTCGATGCGCTTGTCGAACAGTACAAGAGCGTCATCTCCGCGAATGGCGGGTCCGTCGGCCGGGTCGAGAACTGGGGACTGAAGTCCCTCACCTACCGGGTCAACAAGAACCGGAAGGCATACTATACGCTGATGGACATCACCTGCCCGCCGGCCGCGCTCAACGAGATGGAGCGCCAGATGGGCCTGTCCGAGGATGTGCTGCGTTTCCTCACCATCAAGGTCGATGCGCATGAGGAAGGCCCGTCGGCAATGATGCAGAAGCGCGAAGAGCGCTCGGAACGCGGCGGCTTCGGCGACCGTGACCGTGGCCCGCGCTCGTTCGGCGACCGCGATCGCGGCGACCGTGGCGATCGCCCGCCGCGCAGCTTCGGTGGCGATGGTGCAGACCGTGGCCCGCGCCGTCCGCGCGAAGCTGTTGAAGGGGGAGCAGAATAATGGTCGACATCAACCAGATCCCGACCCGGCGCCCGTTTCACCGCCGCCGCAAGACTTGCCCGTTCTCCGGCGCCAACGCGCCCAAGATCGACTACAAGGACGTGCGACTGCTGCAGCGCTATATTTCCGAGCGCGGCAAGATCGTGCCGTCGCGCATCACCGCCGTCAGCCAGAAGAAGCAGCGCGAACTCGCCAAGGCGATCAAGCGCGCCCGCTTCCTCGGCCTGCTGCCCTACGTGGTTCGCTAACACTGATCAGTTGACCATGATCTTATCCGAAAACCGGTTTCCACTTTTCGGGATCATGGACAAACTGACTAGTTGACCATGATCTTATCCGAAAACCGGTTTCCACTTTTCGGGATCATGGTCTAGCCAGCGGGCAGTTCGCCGCCCGCTTTTCCCACGGCGACGGGCGCCGCGGGGTTGCCATCAAATCCCGGGTTGAGGTGAAGACCTCTAACTGCCGCGACAGGCAGGACAGCGACATCGGCGGCGACGCCCTCAGCTTCCTGACCTGTTCCAGACAATTCGGCGTCGATGCCAGTGATTTGGCGCCCAAACGAAGGAACAAAACCATGGAAGTCATTCTTCTCGAACGCGTTTCCCGCCTCGGCCAGATGGGCGATACCGTCAAGGTCAAGGATGGATTCGCCCGTAACTTCCTGCTGCCGCAGGGCAAAGCGCTGCGCGCCAACGAAGCCAACAAGAAGAAATTCGAAGGCCAGCGCGCCCAGCTCGAAGCCCGCAACCTCGAGCGCAAGTCCGAGGCCATGCAGATTTCGGAGAAGCTGGACGGCAAGAGCTTCATCGCCGTGCGTTCGGCCGGCGAAACCGGCCAGCTCTACGGCTCGGTGTCGACCCGCGACATTGCCGAGTTGCTGACGGCTGAAGGTTTCTCGGTCAACCGCAACCAGATCCTGCTCAACCAGCCGATCAAGACCATCGGCTTGACCAATGTGGCGATCGCGCTGCATCCGGAAGTCGAGGTCACCATCACGCTCAACATCGCCCGCACGGCCGACGAAGCCGAGCGCCAGGCCAAGGGCGAGACGCTGACCACAGCCGAAGCCATCTATGGCGACGACATCAACGACAATGCGCGCCCGGACAACTTCTTCGATCCCAATGCCGAGTTCGAAGGCAGCGAAGACAACGGCTGATTGCACGTCACAAGGCGTCAGAGCGGCGCTTTAAAGCGTTTCGTCGGCTTCCAGTCATTTCTGGACCAACGCCCGGGCGCCTCGCCCGGGCTTTTTTGTGCCAAACGGAACTTTTCGACCCCCTATATCTTGATGCAGACTATAGCGCCGCGCGTCGTTTGGACGCGCAAAGGACGCTGCAGGACTTTGGTTCGGCGCATGATCCTTTCCGAAATCGATTTCGATTGTCGGGTCATGCGCCGAGACAGCGTGTCTGACCGAGAGGGGACATTTGTTCATGAATATTCTGCTGAAACGCATTCTCGACCGCCTGGTGCGCACCGGCAATCTCAAGGTCACCGGACCGAAAGGCCTCTCGGTGACTTTCGGTGACGGCAGCGGCGATCTGGTACACATGCACATCAAGACCACGCATGCCGAACGCGCCATCAGCTTCGATCCGATGCTGGCGGTGCCGGAAGCCTATATGGACGGTGAGCTCGACATACTCGAGGGCGGCGTGCTGGGGGTGATGCGCATCGCCTTCCAGAACATGGACAGCGGCGGCATCGATGCCACCTGGTCGAAGGCGATAGAAGGCCTGCGTCACGCCTTCCGCCGCCTGCAGCAGATCAACACGGCGGCGCGCGCGCGCCGCAACGTGCAGCGCCATTATGATCTGTCAGGCGACCTCTACAGACTCTTCCTCGACGAGGACATGCAGTATTCCTGCGCCTATTTCGAGCAGCCGGACATGACGCTCGACGAGGCGCAGGCAGCCAAGAAGCGCCACATTGCCGCCAAGCTCAGGCTGAAGGCCGGCCAGACGGTGCTCGACATCGGCTCCGGCTGGGGTGGGCTCGGTCTCTATCTCGCCAAGTCCTTCGACGTCGACGTGCAAGGCGTGACGTTGTCGACCGAGCAGCATGGCGTCGCCACCGACCGCGCCCATGCGCAAGGCCTGGAAAACCGCGTGCATTTCGAAGTGAGGGATTACCGCGAGCTCAACGAGCGCTTCGACCGCGTCGTCTCGGTCGGCATGTTCGAGCATGTCGGCGTCAACCACTACCGCACCTTCTTCGACAAATCGGCGACGCTCTTGAAGCCGGACGGCGTCATGCTGCTGCACACGATCGGCCGCTCCGGCGCGCCGTGGGCAACCAGCGCCTTCATCCGCAAATACATTTTCCCGGGCGGCTACGTCCCCTCGCTCTCGGAAGTGATGCCGGCGATCGAAAAGTCGGGCCTCATCGTCACCGACATCGAAGTCCTGCGGCTACATTATGCCGAGACGCTGAGACATTGGAGCCAGCGCTTTGCCGCCAACCGCGACAAGGCCAAGGCGATCTATGACGAACGTTTTTGCCGCATGTGGGAGTTCTATCTGGCAGCCTCGGAAGCCGCTTTCCGCTGGCAGGATCTGGTGGTCTTCCAAATCCAGATCGCCAAGAAGAACGACACGCTGCCGATGTCTCGTGACTATATGGCCAAATGCGAGAAGGCGTTGCAGCTGCGCGACATGGGGCATCGTCCAAAAGCCCCTGCCGCCAAGCCCGCCCGGCGCCGCAAGGTGGCGGATATGGAATAGACTGCCGGCGATCACGCCATTGCCGCTTGCCATTGGCGGCCCACACGCTGAAAAAGGTCTCGCCGTCGCCGCGAGACTTTTTTCATGACCTATCTCATCTACATCGTTGCTGCCCTTGCCGAGATCGCCGGCTGCTTTTCGATCTGGGCGTGGTGGCGGCTGGAAAAGTCGCCGCTGTGGCTGGCGCCAGGCCTGGTCTCGCTCGCTTTGTTCGGCTTCCTGCTGGCGCTGGTAGACATCAGTGCTGCGGGCCGCGCCTATGCCGCCTATGGCGGCATCTACATCGCCGCCTCGCTCGGATGGCTGTGGCTGGTGGAAGGCGTGCGCCCCGACCGCTGGGCCTTACCGGTTCCGCGCTCTGCATCGTTGGCGCCTCGGTGATCCTGCTCGCACCTCGGGGTGCCTGAGCTATGGAACTGCCTATCCCGCTTCGACAGGGCGTCGAGCGTCTCCTCGAAAAAGTGCCGCTGCCGACGCTGAAGCTAGCGGCAAAAACGCTGTCGGACCGCTATCGCGCCGAACTGCGCGACGGCCGCCTGCATATGGCCGAGGAGATCGCGGTCAAAGCCTATCTGGCGACGCGGCTGCCGGCGACCTATGCCGCTGTCCGTGCCAGTCTCGATGCGCTCAGCGAGGCAAGGCCCGATCATGCACCCAAAACCCTGCTCGACGTCGGCGCCGGCCCCGGGACCGTGCTTTGGGCTGCGCTCGATCTCTGGCCCGACCTCGAGCAGGCGGTGCTGATCGAGGCGAGCGCCGCGGTGCGCCGGGTCGGCGCGGCGCTTGCCGCTGAGGCGATGACGGCCAGGGTCGCCTGGCTGGCCGGCGATGTCAGCCTCGATCTCGCCGATCTCAAGCCGGCCGAGCTGGTCACCTGCGCCTATGTGCTGGACGAGATCGTACCAGCGTCGCTGCCAACACTCATCGACCGGCTCTGGCACCTGACCAACGACACGCTGCTGGTCGTCGAGCCGGGCACGCCGGCCGGATG
This sequence comes from Mesorhizobium sp. L48C026A00, assembly GCF_000502375.1. Taxonomy (NCBI): domain Bacteria; kingdom Pseudomonadati; phylum Pseudomonadota; class Alphaproteobacteria; order Hyphomicrobiales; family Phyllobacteriaceae; genus Mesorhizobium; species Mesorhizobium sp. L48C026A00. The sequence goes on from NZ_AYWU01000015.1 coordinate 105,196, forward strand.
GCAGCGCATTCTTGCCGTGCGCCGACAGCTGATCGAGGCGGGTGCGCACGTGCTTGCGCCTTGCCCGCATAAGTCACCCTGCCCGCTCGCGCCGCCCGACTGGTGCCATTTTTCGCGCCGTGTCGCGCGTTCGCGCCTGCACCGGCTGGCCAAGGACGCCGACGTGCCATGGGAGGACGAGAAATTCATCTATGTCGCTGCCTCCCGCCACGCTGCTGCCCCGCCGCAGGCGCGTGTGATCGCACCGCCGAAATCAGGCTCGGGCAAGGTTCTGCTGAAACTTTGCGAGAAGGACGGCAGCGCCGACGAGAAACTGTTCACCAAGCGCGACGGCGATGTGTTCAAGGCCGCGCGGCGACTCGACTGGGGCGACGCACTGCCGGAGTGATTGGCAGCTATTTTCCTGTTTTGTTCTCGCCCGAGAACGGCTAGGCTCGCCATCTTGATTCGAGTCAATCAAGATTCTTTCCACCGAAAAAACTTGGCTGTGAATCGCGGGCACCGAAGCTGATTGAATGAAGACTGATGCAGATAAGTCATCACCGACCTATCCCGTTACTGATATCGAGAGACCGGCATCGAAATCGGGGACGTAATGGCAGAGGCAGCACGAAAATTCGGCGTGGCGGAAACACCGCTCTATCGCGAGGCACCGAACAACATCGAAGCCGAGCAGGCGCTGCTCGGCGCCATCCTCGTCAACAACGACGCCTTCTACCGCGTGTCGGATTTCCTGAAATCCGGCCATTTTTACGAGCCGCTGCACAGAAAGATCTTTGAGGTCGCCGCCGAGCTCATTCGTATGGGCAAGATAGCGACGCCGATCACGCTGAAGACCTTTCTGCCGGCCGACGAGAGGGTCGGCGACATGACGGTTGCGCAATATGTGGTACGGCTGGCCGTCGAGGCGGTCACCGTCGTCAATGCCGCCGACTACGGCCGCGCCATCTATGATCTCGCCACGCGACGCGCCCTGATCACCGTCGGCGAAGACATGGTCAACATCGCCTACGACGCGCCGGTCGACATGTCGCCATCCGAGCAGATCGAGGACGCCGAGCGGCGCCTGTTCGAACTGGCCGAGACCGGCCGCTACGATGGCGGTTTCGAGAGCTTCACCGACGCGGTCAAGACCGCCGTCGACATGGCCAACGCCGCCTATATGCGCGACGGGCACCTGTCGGGCGTCGCCACGGGCCTGCGCGATCTCGACCGCCGCATGGGCGGCCTGCAGCCGTCCGATCTGATCATCATCGCCGGCCGCCCGGGCATGGGCAAGACCTCGCTTGCTACCAACATGGCCTTCAACATCGCCGAAGCCTATGTGCCGGCGCAACAGGCCGACGGTTCGTTCAAGGCGGCAAATGGCGGCGTCGTCGGCTTCTTCTCGCTCGAAATGTCGTCGGAACAGCTCGCCACCCGCATCATTTCCGAACAGACCGAAATCCCGTCGTCGAAAATCCGCCGCGGCGAGATCAGCGAAATGGATTTCGAAAAGCTGGTCGCCTGCTCGCAGACCATGCAGAAGATCCCGCTGTTCATCGACCAGACCGGCGGCATCTCGATCGCCCAGCTGTCGGCGCGGGCGCGGCGGCTGAAGCGCCAGCGCGGCCTCGACGTCATCGTCATCGACTATATCCAGCTGATGCAAGGGTCGAGCGCCAAATCCTCGCAGAACCGCGTGCAGGAGATCACCGAGATCACCACCGGCCTGAAGGCGCTGGCCAAGGAGCTTGCCGTGCCGATCATTGCGCTGTCGCAGCTGTCGCGTCAGGTCGAAAGCCGCGACGACAAGCGCCCGCAGCTCTCGGACCTGCGCGAATCGGGTTCGATCGAGCAGGATGCCGACGTGGTGATGTTCGTCTACCGCGAGGAATACTACCTGAAGAACCGCGAGCCGAAGCCGGGCACCGACGAATACATCAAATGGGAACACGAGATGAACGAGATGCGCGGCAAGGCCGAGGTCATCGTCGCCAAGCAGCGCCATGGACCGACCGGCTCGGTCAGCCTCGCCTTCCAGGGCGAGTTCACCCGCTTCTCCGACCTCGCCGAGGAGCATCATATTGCGGAGAGGTTTGAGTAGGCATGGGTAAGCGTTTCAGGTTTTCTGTCCGCCTGACTCTCGTGCTCGTCAGCGCGGCTGTCCTGCCTGACGTCGCTTCAGCTTGTTCAATGCCTGCAAACTGGACGCCACAACGAGCATTTGCTGAGGCGGCCCTGGTGTTCCGAGGCTTGGTGACAGCCACAGAGCTTAGTCCGACAAAGCTTGGAATTGTCGCAGCCGATGAGGGTGATGGTCGGATACTGGTTAACGTTCGCTACGAGACAATGGAGGTGTTCAAGGGCAATCCGGAACCGAATGGTGTGATCTCCACGACCACTTTGATCATGGGAGGATGCGGCGTACCTGTTCTGGCTGGGCAAAATTTCTTGTTTTACGTCGACGCGATTGATGAGGAGACGCGAAAAACGCAGCCTGAGTTTGCAGGCCAAACACAAGGCATGATCTCCATTTACGACAGCCAGATGCTATCGCCCAATCCGCAGTTGCTCGATGAGTCGCTTGCCGAAGTACGCGCTCTCGCCAAGAAACACTGAATTGTATCCGCGCTCGCCAAATCCCGGCCGAAAATGCGGACATTCTCGATCCGCCTCCCTTCTAAGGTATGCGAGATTTCATGGCTAAATCGCGCGTCCAGTTCATCTGCCAGAATTGCGGTTCGGTGCATCAGCGCTGGGCTGGCAAATGCGATGCCTGCGGCGAGTGGAACACGCTGGTCGAGGAAGGCACGTCCGGCGGCATCGGCTCGGGCCCGGCCAATACCCGCAATGCGCGCAAGGGCCGCGCCGTGGTGCTCACGACTTTGTCCGGCGACATCGAGGACGCGCCGCGCATCGTTTCCGGCATCGGCGAGCTCGACCGCGCAACCGGCGGCGGTTTCGTGCGCGGCTCGGCCCTGCTGGTCGGCGGCGATCCCGGCATCGGCAAGTCGACGCTGTTGACCCAGGCCGCCGCAGCACTGGCGTCCAAGGGCCACCGCATCGTCTACGTCTCGGGCGAAGAGGCGGTCGCCCAGATCAGGCTGCGTGCGCAGCGGCTCGGCGTCGCCGATACTCCGGTGGAGCTTGCCGCCGAGACCAATGTAGAGGACATCCTCGCCACCATCGCCGACGGCAAGCGGCCGGACCTGGTGATCCTCGATTCGATCCAGACCTTGTGGACCGACATGGCCGATTCGGCGCCCGGCACCGTCACCCAGGTGCGTGCCGCCGCCCAGGCGATGATCCGCTATGCCAAATCCACAGGCGCGGCGATCGTGCTCGTCGGCCACGTTACCAAGGAAGGCCAGATCGCCGGGCCGCGCGTCGTCGAGCATATGGTCGACGCGGTGCTTTATTTCGAGGGCGAAGGCGGCCACCACTACCGCATCCTGCGCACGGTCAAGAACCGCTTCGGACCGACCGACGAGATCGGCGTGTTCGAAATGTCTGATATGGGCCTGCGCGAGGTCGCCAATCCATCCGAGCTTTTTCTCGGCGAACGCCATGCGAAAGCGCCGGGCGCCGCGGTTTTCGCCGGCATGGAAGGTACCAGACCGGTGCTGGTCGAGATCCAGGCGCTGGTGGCGCCGTCGTCGCTGGGCACGCCGCGTCGAGCCGTCGTCGGCTGGGACGGTGCCCGGCTGTCGATGATCCTCGCCGTTCTCGAAGCCCATTGCGGAGTCCGCTTTGGCACGCATGACGTCTATCTCAACGTCGCCGGCGGCTACCGTATCTCGGAGCCGGCCGCCGATCTGGCGGTGGCGGCCGCACTGGTTTCCTCGCTCACCGGTCTTGCCCTTCCCGCCGATTGCGTCTATTTCGGCGAAATCAGCCTTTCGGGCGCCGTGAGGCCGGTTGCGCACGCGCAGCAGCGCCTGAAGGAAGCCGAAAAGCTGGGTTTTGGAAGCGCGGTTCTGCCCTTGGGCAGCGAGGAACTTGCCGGGGGGATAGGGGCCGGCGCTTTCCAGCCCACCGAGCTTGCCGATCTCGTGGCGCGCATAGCCGGCTCACGGCGCAGCCGCGCCGACGAGCAAGAATGACGCGGCTCATGAAGTGGGGCAAAAGACATGCCGATTACGCTGCTTGACGGAATTCTCGTCGGCTTCACCTTGGTCTCGGCGATGCTCGCCATGGTTCGCGGCTTTTCGCGCGAGGTCCTTTCCGTCATCTCCTGGATAGCGGCGGCCGCGGCAGCGTTCTTTTTCTATCAACCGGTCCTGCCTTACGTTCAGCCCTATGTCGACAATGAGAAGATTGCCATGGTGGTGGCCGCCGGCATCGTCTTCATCGTCGCGCTGATCGTCGTCTCCATCATCACCATGAAGCTCGCCGACTGGATCATCGATTCCAGGGTCGGCGCGCTCGACCGCACGCTTGGTTTCCTCTATGGCGCGGCGCGCGGCATCCTGGTCGTCGCGGTGGCCCTGCTGTTCTTCAACTGGCTGGCCGGCCCCAAGGCTCCGGGCTGGGTCGCCGATGCCAAGTCGCGGCCGCTGCTCGAATCGATCGGCGCCAAGCTCGAAAGCCTGCTGCCCGAGGATCCGGAAAACGCGATCCTCAACAGGCTCAATCCGAATCAGCCGGCACCCGAGACCGGCGCCGAGACACCTCCGGCAGCGGATGCACCCGCGGCGGACGCACCGGCAACTGGCGACGATGCTCCGGCGCCCGACGGCAGCGAAACCGACGCGCCACCGGCCGACAATGCACCGGCCAATCCGGCGCCGGCAAACTGACGATCATGTGAAGGCCGCAAACTCTACGTTGCTCTCGAGCCGTCATCACACTATATAGCGACTTTAGCGGAGCTGAAGATGGCAGACGCAGACGACGTGCTTTCCGCCGAGGCTGACGATCATTTCCATGACGAATGCGGTGTGTTCGGTATTTTTGGCCGGCAGGACGCTGCGGCTATCGTCACGCTCGGCCTGCATGCGTTGCAGCACCGCGGCCAGGAAGCGGCCGGTATCGTTTCCTATGACGGCACCCAGTTCCATGTCGAACATCATGTCGGCCTGATCGGCGATACGTTCACCAAACAGCGCGTCATCGACAGCCTGCAAGGCAACCGCGCCATCGGCCACACACGCTACGCCACCACAGGCGGCGCCGGCCAGCGCAACATCCAGCCGTTTTTCGCCGAGCTCGCCGATGGCGGCTTCGCCGTCGCCCACAACGGCAACCTCACCAACGCCATGACGGTGCAGCGCGCGTTGCAGAAACAGGGCGCGATCTTCTCGTCGACCTCCGACACCGAGACGCTGCTGCATCTGGTCGCCACCAGCAGGGAACGCGATCTCAACTCGCGCTTCATCGATGCGGTGCGCCAGGTCGAAGGTGCCTTCTCGCTGGTGGCGATGACTTCAAAGAAGATGATCGGCTGCCGCGATCCGCTCGGCATCCGGCCGCTGGTGCTCGGCGATCTCGACGGCGCCTGGATCCTGGCTTCCGAAACCTGCGCGCTCGACATCATCGGCGCGCGTTTCGTGCGCGACCTGAAGCCCGGCGAGATGGTCGTCGTCACCGCCAAGGGCATAGAGAGCCTGTTTCCGTTCGAGCCGCAGAAGACCCGCTTCTGCATCTTCGAATATGTTTATTTCGCGCGTCCGGATTCGTCGGTCGAGGGCCGCAACGTCTACGAGGTGCGCAAGCGCATCGGCGCCGAGCTGGCGCTCGAAAGCCCGGTCGAGGCCGACATCGTCGTGCCGGTGCCCGACAGCGGCACTCCGGCGGCGATCGGCTTTTCGCAAGCCGCGGGCATCCCGTTCGAGCTCGGCATCATCCGCAATCACTATGTCGGCCGCACCTTCATCCAGCCCGGCGATTCGATCCGCCACATGGGCGTCAAGCTCAAGCATAACGCCAACCGCCGCATGATCGAAGGCAAGCGCGTGGTGCTGGTCGACGATTCGATCGTGCGCGGTACCACCAGCCAGAAGATCGTGCAGATGGTGCGCGATGCCGGCGCCAAGGAAGTGCACATGCGCATCGCCTCGCCGCCGACGCGCGCTTCCTGTTTCTACGGCGTCGATACGCCGGAGAAGTCGAAGCTGCTGGCGTCGCGCATGTCGGTGGAAGAGATGGCCGAGTTCATCCGCGTCGATTCGCTCGGTTTCCTGTCGATCGACGGGCTCTACCGCGCCGTCGGCGAGGCCGGCCGCGACAATGAGCAGCCGCAATTCTGCGACGCCTGCTTCACCGGGCAATATCCGACCCGGCTTGCCGATTTCGAAGGTTCGGACAATGTGCGGACGCTGTCGCTGCTGGCGGCGGGCGGGGCGTAGGATTGCCGGAACACCAATTGCCTTCCCGAGTTTCACGCCTACTCACGGAGGCCCTCGCATGATCCCCACCCCTGGCCTCGACTTGTCCGGCCGCGTCGCAGTCGTCACCGGCGCCTCGCGCGGCATCGGCTACTTCATCGCCCTGGAACTTGCCGCAGCTGGAGCCCACGTCATCGCGGTTGCCCGCACCGTCGGCGGACTGGAGGAACTCGACGACCAGATCAAGGCAACGGGCGGACAGGCGACGCTGGTGCCGCTCGACCTCGCCGACATGGCCGGCATCGACCGGCTGGGCGGCGCCATCCATGAGCGATGGGGCAAGCTCGACATCCTGGTCGCCAATGCGGCGGTGCTCGGCGTCATCTCGCCGATCGGCCATGTCGAGGCCAAGACTTTCGAGAAAGTTATGACCATCAACGTTACCTCGACATGGCGGCTGATCCGCTCGGTCGACCCGTTGCTCAGGCTCTCCGACGCAGGCCGTGCCATCGTGCTTTCCTCCAATGCCGCCCATTCGGCGCGGGCCTTCTGGGCGCCCTACGCGGCGTCGAAGGCGGCAGTCGAGACCATGATGCGTTCCTGGGCGCATGAGACGGAAAACCTGGCCCTCAGGGTCAATGCCGCCGATCCCGGCGCCACCCGCACCGCCATGCGTGCGCAGGCGGTGCCCGGTGAGGATCCGGAGACGCTGCCGCATCCCCAGGAGATCGCCAAACGCATCGTGCCGCTGGCCAGCCCTGCGCTTACGGAAACCGGGCTGATCTTCCAGGCCAAGCACAACCGCTTTGTTGCCTACCGGCAACCGGAGTAGACGCATCGCGCATTTCGACGGAAGAATTGCGCCGCCGCCGACGTTATTGGAATGCCAGATTTTCCGAAACGGAGGACCACCATGCGCAGACTGCTTCTCGTCACCGCCGCTGCATCTCTGGCAGCCATCGGCGTCGCATCCTCGCAGGACGCGACGATGAGCTTCTTCGTCACCAGCGTCGGCTCGGGCAAGGGCGCCGATCTCGGCGGCCTCGCGGGCGCCGATGCGCATTGCGCCTCGCTGGCTGAAGCCGCGGGCGTTGCGGGCAAGACATGGCACGCCTACCTCTCGACTAGCGACACCGATGCACGCGATCGCATTGGCACGGGACCGTGGTTCAACGCCAAGGGCGTCAAGATCGCCGACGATGTCGCTTCGCTGCATAGCGATGCCAACGCCATCACCAAGCAAACAGCGCTCAACGAAAAGGGCGAAGTGGTCAACGGCCGCGGCGAAAAGCCCAACCGGCACGACGTGCTGACCGGGTCCAAGCCCGACGGCACGAAAATTGCCGACCAGACCTGCGGCGACTGGACGCTCAGCGGAGCGGAAGGTGCGGCAATGACGGGGCATCACGACCGCACCGGTCTCGACGATTCGGCCGCCGCCAAATCGTGGAATTCCTCGCACGCTTCACGCGGCGGCTGCAGTCAGGAGGCACTGAGGAGCACCGGCGGCGACGGCCTGTTCTACTGCTTTGCCGTGAACTGAGCCGGCCCAACAAATGCAGAACACGCTGGCATGGCGACCCACCGCGCCAGGCCGCGCTTTCGCCGATCGCCCAGAATTGATAGGATCACCCGACTCCCACAACAAGCGAGGAAATTTCCATGGCTTCGAGCGTAGCGCTGGTCTGGTATCTGGTGATTGCCGGCCCGCAAGGCGGCATGGTGGTGCTGCCCAGCACGTTCGACACTCGCGAACAGTGCGCCTTCGCCGTCACCGAATATCAGAAGCAGCCAACGCCGGCCGGCTGGTCGGTGCAGTGCGTGCCGAGCGCCTCGCCGTTCGCCGACGAGGGCGAAAGCGAGTAGCCGGCGGCGCGCGTTCAGCGCTGAGCGCTGACCGTCAGTTCCGGCCTCGTATTGATGGTCTGAAACACCACGCAATAGCGTTCGGTCAGCTTGAGCAGTGTGTCGACGCGGTCTTGTGGCTCGTCGCTGTCGAGGTTGAAATTCAGCCGGATGGCGCGGAAGCCGACCGGCGCATCTTTTGCCACGCCTAAGGTGCCGCGAAAATCGAGATCGCCTTCGGCCTCCACGGTGGCGGCGCCGAGTTTGAACTCCAGCGCCGTCGCCACTGCCTTCAGCGTTACGCCAGCGCAAGCGACCAGCGCCTCCAGCAGCATGTCGCCCGAGCACAGTTCGAGCCCGGAACCGCCGGTAGCCGGATGCAGACCGGCAACGGCGAGCGCCCTGCCGGTCTCGACCTTGCAGGCGATCGACTGGTCGTCGACCGAGCCCTTGGCCCGAAGCGTGATCAGCGCGCGCGATGCGTCGTCGCGATACGCCTCCTTGAGCGGCGCCTGCATGGCCTTCAGTCCGGTGGTGTCCATGTCCAACCCTTTTCGGCAGTCATTTTCATCGCTCGTCACGATACTCGAATAGAACCGGTACGGCCTAAACCTTGATTTCACGACATTTGGATCGGAGTGACAAGCTGTCCAGACATTGCTGCGTCGTTAGACTTGATGCCTTTCATGCGGCCTGGGGCCGCCACGCGATGACGCCGTCCGTCCGCGTCCGCACCTCGGGTGAGGCCAGGCAGGTGGCGACGGCCTCGTAGCCGGGAGTGCCGGGGTACCGGGCGACGTACGTTGGCGGGCTGTGATTGGCGGGGCAGAGGATGATCGCTTCGTCGGTGCCGACAGCCGCCAGGTCGAGTATCGCGCAGGAGCGCGTGAGCAGAAAAAGCGGTCGACCGCCGGGGCCGCGGCGACGCAAATGGGCAATCAGGGCTTCTTGCGAGGCTTGATCCAGCCCCTGTTCGATCATGTCGACGACCAGGATGGCCGGACCTTCGGCTTCCAATCCGACGAGTAGAGCGATCATTGCGTCGGACACCGCGGCACCGTCCTCGACGAGCCAGGCCAGCGTCTGATCGACCCGCGACCTGAGAGCTGGGTCGGCGTCCACACGAGCCAGAGCCGCCGCACAGCCATTCGCCAGTCGATCCAAGCCAAGGAAGGCGGCGTCGGGCAATGTCTCGGCCAGGCGCTGAGCCAGCCGGGTCTTGCCACTGCCCAGCGGGCCGATGATGTAGTTCAGCGGTCGGATCTGTCCCAGTTCGAACCGCTCGCCTCCCCAAGGCCAGGGAAGGTCGAAAGCGACGCCGAGCGTAGCCTCTGGCGCCAGCAGGCGCGCCAGTTCCCCGGCGCTTGGCGCTTCGCCTCGAGCGAGGTCGTCCCGCAGGCTACCGATCTTCTCTATTACGCCGACAAGCTGGCGCACCCGGCTCTCGAGTACTGCCTGGTGTGCGGCCAAGGCCGGCTCCATGCCCCGGGAGTCACCCTCCATCACCCGCGCCACCTGGGCCAGGCTGAAGCCAAGCGCGCGCAGGGCCGCGATCTCGGCGGCGCGGCTCATTTCGACAGGACCGTAGGCGCGCCATCCGGCCGCAGTGCGGATCGGAGCGATCAGGCCGCGCTGCTCATAAACCCGCAGGGCCTTGGCCGACACCCCGAGCCGGCCGGCGGCTTCGGAAGCGTTCAGGAACTGGGCGGAAGAGTTCATGAATCACCTTGTTGCTGTTGACCGCCTTTCTATCGGGGCTGACCCTGGGGCCGAGTCAACAGGGATGTTCGCGGTCCGCAGGAGGACACAGTGTTGCTCGTCGCCTTCGGCACGTCGTTCGCGCTGGCCTCTATTCTGTGGACGGAGGGCGCGCGGCTCATTCCGGCTGCCGAATCCGGCCTGCTGGGCTCGGCTGAAGTACCGTTCGCGATCCTGTTCGCCTTCCTGTTCCTGGCCGAGGTCCCGCCAGCCGCCAGCATGATCGGCGGCGCCATCGTGCTCTGCGCGGTGTTCGCCCATGGCGGGCGCGACTGGCAAGCGGCCAGGCAGCGCTCTGCCTGCGAAAAATTTGCCCCCGAAAATAAAACTGCGGGTGCAAATAAATTAGCAAGGTCATGGAACCATCAACAGGTTCAGGCATTGTTGGCTTTGACGGGTCATCCAAGTCCCCCCAAACCCCTCGGCCCGTCTAACCTATAGCCGATCGCAAGGTCGGCTTTTTCTTTTGCGAAATCAGCTCGGTGCGCCTGGCAAGGCAAGGTTGCCACTGAACAGCGCAGCCAGATCCTGGGCCGGGGGCTCGGCATCCTGGCGCAGCCGGATGGCGAACTCGGCGATGGGAACCTGCGGCAGGCCAAACTCGCGCGGTGCCTCGACGATGCCGGAATGGGCAAACCGCGCCGTCCGCAGCGTCAGAGCAATGCCGGCATGCACCGCCGTGCGCAGCCCGGCCAGGCTGGCACTGCCGGCGGCGATGCGGTAGCGGCGGCCTGCCCTGTCGAGTGCCGCGATCGCCGCTTCGCGAAAGCCGCAATGCGGATCGAGCAGCGCCAGCGGCAGTTCGTCCTGGTGTGTGGCCAAGCCTCTTTGCGAACAGAGCCACATCATCGGCTCGCGGAGCACGCCGATCTCGTCCGGCGCCGGAGCCTGTCGCATGGCGATCATCAGATCGAGGATGCCGGTTTGCAGCGCCTCGGCCAATTCGGCGGAGCGGCCGACGCGCAGTTCGATCCTGACGCGCGGATAGCTCGCGGCAAAGGCCCTGAGCAAATCCGGGAGGCCGCTGTCGGCGAAATCTTGTGTCGTGCCGATGGCCACGCGCCCATCGGCTCGCACGCCCTTGAGGGCCAGCCACGCTTCGCGATGCACAGCAAGGATGCGCCGCGCATGACCGGCCAGATCTTCGCCCGCCGGCGTCAGGACGCGCCCTCTTCCCTGCGGCGTCAGAAGTGGTTCGCCGACAATATCCTCAAGCCGCTGCATCTGCGTGGTCACCGCCGACGCCGAGCGCCCGACAAATGACGCCGCCTGCGCCAGCGAGCCGCGGTCGACGAAGGCGAGAAAGGTTTTGAGGAGGTCGGGGTCGAGCATTGTCATAATTCGACAGTATCAAAGTTTTCCCTGAAAACAATTCGATTTTCATAACGCAGGAGCGATGGCAAAGATTTCTGACGGCGAGGAGACGCCGCGTAAACCCGAGGAGAGAAATTATGCCGATCATCAATGTCAGCGTCACAGGCAAGCCCGATGCCGTTTTGTCTGCCGCTATCGCCAGGCAGGTGACCGAACTGACCGCCACGCATTTGCGCAAGGATGCGACGATCACAGCGGTGGCCATTTCCTACCATGACCCCGAGCACTGGTTCGCCGGCGGCAAGTCGTTGGCCGAGCATGACGCCAACAGCTTCTGGCTCGACATCAAGGTGGTCGACGGCACCAACACCAAGCTTGAGCTGGAGGCCTATCTCAAGGCGCTCTTCCTTGGCTTTGGCAGCCTGCTGGGCAAGGTGCATGAGGAGAGCTATGCCTTCGTGCATGAAGTCCCGGCCGCCGCCTATGGCTATGGCGGCAAGACGCAGGAATTCCGCTTCATCAGCGGGAGATTGAAGGCGGCGTGAGCCGCCCCCATCAATCCAGGCTCATGCCGCAGGCGCTTTCTCTGCCGCAAGGAAACATAGACACCGCACTTTTCATGGCCGGCCAGGCCAGTAATGCGAAGGTACCGCACCTCCGCATTGACGTTGAGCCCACTTCGTCTAGGTTCTCATCGAAGCGGTCCCGAAGAGCCGCGAGGTCAAAATCTGTTGGGAGAGACGCGGCATGATCCTGACACTGGCGCTGCTTGCGGGTCTCGTCGCGGCCTGGCTGCTGATCGGCGTGGTGGAAAAATTCCGCCTCGGCCTGCGCTTCACGCAGGCGCTGCTCTATGTGCCGTTCAAGCTCGCCTACCGGATTGCCGATGATCGTATGAAGATCGCCCGCAGAACAGCCGCCCCGGTCATTTACGTCATTTCGCACCAGTCGCGCCTCGAACCGGCGCTGATGCTGTCACTGCTGCCGGAAGACACGCTGCACATCCTCGACGAGGTCTCGGCGCGATCGCCCTGGCTCGAACCATGGCGCGAGCTTGGCCGCACTATCGCTTTCAACGCTGAGCATGTCTTCGTCAGCCGCCGGCTGGTGCGGGTGCTGAAGGGCAAGGGCCGCCTTGCCGTCTATCTGCCGGATGCGGTCGAGCCTGATATCAAGACATTTCGCCTGTTTCGCGCCGTCACCCGCATCGCCATGCAGGCCGATGCCCGCATCGTGCCGATCTTCGTCGCCGGCGCGCGCACTCTGCCGGTATCGCTGACTGCGGCGGACAAGGCGCCCCGGCGCTGGTTTCCGCTCCTGTCGATCAGCGTGCTGGAGCCGATGACCATCGCCGAGCTGGTAGCGCGAAACCCTGATCAGTCTTCGAACACCAATGCGCTGTTCGACCGTTTCGCCGAAGCCCGGCTTTTCGGCAGCGATCTTGACCGCGGCCTGTTCCTCGCCATACGCGACGCCGCCGACCGTGTCGGCGCCTCGCATCCCATCGTCGAAGACGTGGTGAGCGGCACGCTGGATTACAGAAAGCTGTTCATCGGCGCGCGGGTGCTGGGCCGCCGCTTCGAGGCGGTGACGGCGCCGAATGAAGCGGTTGGAGTGCTGCTGCCCAACGCCAACGGTGTCGTGCTGTCACTCGTTGGCCTGTTGTCGGCGAGCCGGGTGGCGGCGATGATCAACTACACCGCAGGCCCGGCCAGCGTCACCGCCGCCGTGCGCACGGCGGAGATCCGCACCGTGGTCTCGTCGCGCGCCTTTGTCGACAAGGCCAGCCTCGCTGACATCGTCGCGGCGGTAGAGGAAGGCGGCGCCAGGCTGTTGTGGCTGGAGGATGTGCGGGCCAGCGTAACCGTACTGGACAAGCTCGCCGCCGCCTTGCTGTGGCGCTGGCCGCTGCAGCCGCAGAATGCGGCCAAACCAGCGGTGATCCTGTTCACCTCAGGCTCGGAAGGCACGCCGAAGGCGGTGGTCCTGTCGCACAGAAATCTTCTCGCCAACGCGATGCAGGCTGAGGCCCGCATCACCATCTCGCCGGCCGACATCCTGCTCAACGTGCTGCCGGTGTTCCACTCGTTCGGGCTCACCGGCGGCACCATCCTGCCGCTGGTCACCGGCGTGAAACTGTTCCTCTACCCCTCGCCGCTGCACTACAAGCTGATCCCCGAGGTCGCCCGCAAGGCAAGGCCGACGGTCATGTTCGGCACCGACACGTTCCTCGCCAACTATGCGCGCACCGCCAAGGACGGCGATTTCTCCAGCCTGCGCTTCATCGTCGCCGGCGCCGAGGCGGTGAAACCGGAGACGCGCCGCGTCTACCGGGAGCGCTTCCAGGCCGAGATCATCGAGGGTTTCGGGCTGACCGAGGCAGCGCCCGTCGTTGCCGTCAACACCGCCATCCACGGCCGCGACGGCACGGTCGGGCGACTGTTGCCGGGCATGCGCATGAAGCTCGAGCCGGTCGAGGGCATCAGCGGCGCCGGACGGTTATTGCTCAAGGGGCCGAATTTGATGATGGGCTACATGACCTCAGATCGGCCCGGGGAATTGCAGCCGCTCGACGGCTGGCACGATACCGGCGACATTGTTTCTGTCGACCGCGAGGGCTTCATTACCATTCGCGGCCGGGCCAAGCGCTTCGCCAAGATCGCCGGCGAGATGGTGTCGCTGGGCGCGGTCGAGATGCTGGTGCAGTCGCTGTGGCCGGAAGAGCACCACGCTGTGGTGGCGGTGCCGGACGAGCGCCGCGGCGAGCGTATCGTGCTGGTCACCACCGCCGATGACGCCGACCCCGATGAATTGCGCAAATTCGGCAGACAAGCCGGCGCCGCCGATCTGATGGTGCCGAACGACATCGTCAAGGTCGAGGAAATCCCGGTGCTGGGCTCTGGCAAGACCGACTACGTCTCGACCCGCAAACTGGCGATTGACCGACTGGGGCTCAGCGCGGCAGCCTAGCGCCTAAAGCGCGTCGCGTCTGATTTATGCGACGCGCTTTAAGTTCTTGCTTGAATGCATCTCGTTGTCCCAAAACCGCTGCGCACCTTCGGGTCAGGCCCGAGGGCATGCTTTTGGGCGACATGCATTAGAGGACCACCACCGACAACAGCAGGATGAACCCGACCGCCATCATCAGCAGGCCCGGCCAGTTCTGCGACAGGCCGAGGAAACCGAGGCCGCGCCGCCGCGGCTCAAGTGTCGGGCCTGGCGTTGCAAGATTTGGCGTCGAGCGATCCGGCGCCGCGCGAGCAGGCGCCGGATCGCTGAGCCGCCCACGCCAAAGGGCTGCGCCGGCCATGTACACAACGCCAGCGACAATGAGCAACGCGCCAATGAGGACGACAGCCATTTCTCCTCACTCTTCTTTAAGCTCCTGGGCCTGGGACAGCAGCTTCAAGGCTGATAGCGAGGCGTTCGCGACGTCGCTCGCCTCGCCCGCTGAGTCAGAACGGTCAAGACGCCGGCAGGTTCCGCTAGAGCGGGATGCGTCCGACTTGAACTAATTGAACTATCAGCGAATTGGCGACAGATCTGTCAGCCGAAGTCCGAAGGCGGCACCTTCTCGCCTTCGCGCTTGGCGCGCCTGGAATAGGCGCGGATGCTGAGCGGCAGGAAGAGCAGATAGCCGGCAACCGACGCCGTCAGCGTGTACCAGGGATAGGTCATCAACAGCAGGATGTAGAGGACGACACCGAGGATGATCGGCAGCACCTTGTCGCCCGGGACTTTCAGGCTTTTTCCGGAATAGACCGGCAGCCGGCTGACCAGCAGGAAGGCTATCAGAACGGTGAAACCGGCGGCGATGAAGGCGGCAGGGCGGGACGGCTCCACACCAAGCCGCAGGAAGTACAGGTAAAGCGGCAGCATCACCAGCACGGCGCCCGCCGGCGCCGGCACGCCGACGAAATACTCGGTCTGCCACTGCGGGCGATCAGTTTCTTCGTCGAGCACGTTGTAGCGAGCGAGTCTCAGCCCGCAGGCGATGGTGAACAGCAGCGCGGCAATCCAGCCCGGCGAGCCGGCCTGGTCGAGCAGGAAGGCATAGAGCACCAGCGCGGGTGCTACGCCGAAATTGACGATGTCGGCCAGCGAATCCATCTGCGCGCCGAATTTGGACGTCGCCTTCAGCATGCGTGCCAGACGGCCGTCGATGCCGTCGAGGAAGGCGGCCAGCAGCACCATCACCACTGCCGGCTCGAAACGGCCTTCGAAGCCGAAGCGGATGCCCGAGAGGCCGGCGCAGATGGCGAGCACTGTGACAAGATTGGGCAGCACCATGCGCATCGGAATTTCACGGATGCGCGGGCCGCCGCTGCCATGCGCCTCGAATTTTTTGAACGGCGCGCCCACGGCTCAGGACACCCGCACGAGCGGCGTTGCGGCAACGCCGCCGAATTCGGCCAGTATGGTTTCACCGCCGACCGCAGTCTGGCCGACGGCGACACGCGGCGTTGCGGTCGACGGCAGGAACACATCGACGCGCGAGCCGAAGCGGATCAGCCCGAAGCGCTCGCCGATGCCGATCGTGCCGCCGGTCTCGGCCCAGCAGACGATGCGCCGCGCCACCAGCCCGGCGATCTGCACCGCGGCCACCGTGCCGTTCGGGCTGTCGATGACCAGGCCATTGCGCTCGTTGTCGGCACTCGCCTTGTCAAGTGCGGCGTTGAGGAACTGGCCGGGCCGATGCTCTATCCTTGTGATGCGGCCGCGCACCGGAGCCCGGTTCACGTGGCAGGAGAAGACGTCCATGAACACCGAGATGCGGGTCATCTCGCCGCCCCCGAGGCCAAGTTCGCGCGGTGGCACTGCCGGACCGACCGCCGTGATGATGCCGTCGGCCGGGCTCACCACCAGCCGGTCGTCGACCGGCGTGACGCGCTCCGGATCGCGGAAGAAATAGACGCACCAGGCCGTCAGGATGAGGCAGACCCAGAACAGGATCGAAGAGAAATAGCCGAGGAAAAGCGTCACCGCTGCGAAGGCGGCGATAAACGGATAGCCTTCGCGATGGATCGGAACCAACGTTTTCTTGATCGTGTCGACGAGGTCCATGGAATGGAAACAGCCTAGTTTCAGGTCCGGCCTCAATAGCGGAAACACCCTGTGGCCGCAACGCGACAATGAGGGAACGCCGGATCCGGCGTTCTCGTCCGCATTAGCCGATCGCGGGCGTTGGAAGCGGTCCAATGAGCCTGTCCAAAAAAGCATGACTGGTGTCGGGGCGAACCGGCCTCATGCGTCCTTGGAGATACGGGCCTTGTCAAAGCGCCCACCGAACGAAAGCTGGAGGCAACAAATGCTGTCACGGAAATCAGCAGCAAAGAAAGCGCGGGTCGTGATGAACGGTCTGGCGTTCGGCGAATCGCCGCGCTGGCATGATGGCAGGCTTTGGATCTGCAACTGGGGAACCGGCCAGATCATCGCCGTCGATGCCGACGGCAACAGTGAGGTCATGCTCACCGTGCCGGCCACCCTGCCCTATTCGGTCGACTGGCTGCCGGACGGTCGCCTGGTCGTCGTCTGCGGGCGTGAGGGCTTGGTGCTGCGGCAGGAAGCAGACGGGACGCTGGTCACCCACGCCGATCTGCGACACCTCTCAGGGAACGCCTGGAACGAGATCGTCGTCGACGGGCGCGGCAACATCTACGTCAATGGCGGCGGGCCAGCGCCGGTTTCCGGCCAGCATTTCGGCCCCGGCACCATCGTGCTGATTGCACCGGACGGGTCAGTGCGGCAGGTGGCGGACAAGATCGCCTTCGCCAATGGGATGGCGGTGTCGCCGGACAACAAGACGTTGATCGTCGCCGAGTCCCACGCCAACAGGCTGACCGCGTTCGACATCGCCGCCGATGGCAGCCTTGCCAACCGGCGGCGATGGGCCGACCTCGGCAACGGCTTTCCCGACGGCATCTGCCTCGATGCCGAAGGCGCCATCTGGTATGCCGACGTCCCCAACCGGCACTGCGTGCGGGTGCGCGAGGGCGGGGCGATGCTCGACAGCGTCGATGCAGATCGCGGCTGCTTTGCCTGCATGCTCGGTGGCGCCGACGGCAAGTCGCTGTTCATCGTCGCCGCCGAATGGCGCGGCTTCGAGCACATGATCAGCGATGCGCGCACCGGCCAGGTGCTCAGCATCGAAGCTTCCGCGCCGGGCGCTGGCTGGCCGTAGGGGCTACGACACCTCGGAGGGGCGGCGGCGGACGACAACGCCGAACTCGTCGCGCTCGCGAGCAATGCGCAACCGCTCCTCGGCCTCGGTTGCCTCACGCTGGCGATCCCACATCGACGCGTACAGGCCGGCCTTGCGCATCAAGGCGGCATGCGTGCCGCGCTCGGCGATCTGGCCGTCCTGCAGCACGATGATCTCGTCGGCCGAAATCACCGTCGACAGCCGGTGGGCGATGACGATGGTGGTGCGACCCTTGCTGACGAGGTCGAGTGCCGCCTGGATCTCCTGTTCGGTATGGCTGTCGAGAGCCGAGGTCGCCTCGTCGAGCATCAGGATCGGCGGCGCCTTCAAAATGGTGCGGGCGATTGCCACGCGCTGCTTCTCACCGCCGGACAGTTTCAGTCCGCGCTCTCCGACCATCGAACGGTAGCCGTCGGGCAGCCGCTCGATGAACGGTCCGATCTGGGCGAGTTCTGCCGCCTTGCGCACATCCTCCTCGCTGGCATCGACGCGGCCGTAGCGGATGTTGTAGGCGATGGTGTCGTTGAACAGCACGGTGTCCTGCGGCACCATGCCGATCGCCGCGCGCAAGCTCTGCTGAGTCACGTCGCGAATGTCCTGGCCGTCGATCAGAATCTTGCCGCCCTGGATGTCGTAAAAGCGGAACAGCAGCCGCGAAATGGTCGACTTGCCGGCGCCCGATGGCCCGACAATGGCAACCGTCTTGCCGGCCGGCACTTCGAAGCTGATGCCTTTCAGGATCTTGCGGTTGGGATCGTAGGAAAACTGCACGTCGCGGAACTCGACTTTGCCGGAGCCGACGACCAGCGGCTTGGCCCCCGGCTTGTCGACGATCTCCTGCGGCACATCGAGCAGATCGAACATCTGCTCGATGTCGGTCAGGCCCTGGCGGATTTCGCGATAGATGAAGCCGATGAAGTTTAGTGGCACCGAAAGCTGGATCAGCATGGCGTTGATGAAGACGAAGTCGCCAACCGTCTGCGTGCCGGCCTGCACCTCCAGCGCCGAAAGGCACATGACGATAACCGTGCCGAGACCGAAGATGACGCCCTGGCCGAAGTTCAGCCAGCCGAGCGAGGTCCATATCCGGGTGGCGGCGGTCTCGTAGCGCGCCATCGAACGGTCGAAGCGCTCGGCTTCCATGCCCTCGTTGTTGAAATACTTGACCGTTTCGAAATTGAGCAGCGAGTCGATCGCCTTGGTGCTGGCATCGGTGTCGCTGTCGTTCATGTCGCGGCGAATGACGATGCGCCAGTCGCTCGCCCTGATGGTGAACCAGATATAGAGGCAGACCGTCACCGCCACCACAGCCACGTACTTCCAGCCATAGGTGACCGCGAATATGCCGGCTGTCAGCGCGAATTCGAGGATGGTCGGCAATGTGTTGAGCACGGTGAAGCGGACGATCGTCTCGATGCCCTTGGTGCCGCGCTCGATGATGCGGGACAGGCCGCCGGTTCGGCGCTCGAGATGGAAGCGCAGTGACAATTGATGCATGTGGACGAAAGTGCGGAAGGCGAGCTGGCGCACCGCATATTGGCCGACGCGGGCAAACAGCGCGTCGCGCAGCTGGTTGAAACCGAGCTGCACCAGCCGCACGACATTGTAGGCGATGACCAGCATGACTGGCGCCAGCATGAAGGCCGGCAGCGGCGGCGCCGACTTGGCGTCACCAGCCAGCGCATCGGTCGCCCATTTGAAGAAGTAGGGACCGGCAACCAGCGTCAGCTTGGCGACGACCAGAAGCACCGTCGCCCACACCACCCGCGCCCGCAAATCGGCGCGGTCGGCCGGCCACATATAGGGCCAAAGATTGCGCAATGTCTTGAAGGTCGAGCCAGAATCGGCGGAGACGGTTTTTTCGGCCATTTTATCGCCTTTTCGTATTTCTTATTGCTTGACCACGATCTTTTCCGAAAACCGGCTTCCACTTTTCGCTGACACGGTCCTTCGGTTCGGGATGATGGTCTAGCGGCCGGAGCAGCACGAATTGACCAGAGCGGCCAGCGACGTGGAAACATCTTCGAGCGCATCGCTGTCGACTTCATAGCGCGAGCGTTGCCGATCCGGCTGGTAGCGGACGAGCCCGGCATCGACCAATATCTTCAGGTGCTGCGAAACGGTGGACTGCGCCAGGTCGAGATGGTCGACGACCTCGCGGCAGCAGCAGGAGTGGCTGGCCGAAAGGTGCCGGAGAATTTCGATCCGGGCCGGATGCGAAAGCGCGGCGAGCTTTGCGGCGACGGCCTGGCTGTCGGCGAAGCCGCAGGTCTTCTCGGTCAAGGGAGCGTTCATCGTCTATCGGCGATAGACGATGAATGAACTTTCCGCAAGAGCCCGCTAGAGAAGAAAAGGATTTCTAGTTGGCCTTTGTCGGGGCCGTCGTCATCTGGTCGCCCATCGCCTTGAGGTTGGCGGCTTCGCCTTCCTGCGATTTTCCGGGGACCTTGAACACCTGCCCCGGCCAGATGCGGTCGGGATTCCTGATCTGATCCTGATTGGCGAGGTAGATGGTCGAGTAGCGAACGCCTTGGCCGTAGACGCGCCGCGAAATCCGCCACAGCGTATCGCGGCGGCGGATGATAACGGCGCTGTCGGCGTGTTCGAGCTTCGGCGCCGCCGTCTCGGGCACTCCGGTCGGGGGCGTCGCAGCCGCCATNTATCGGCTGGCGCCTCGGCCGCGGGCGCCGCAGGCGTGGTTGTCGGCGCGGCCGGCTTTGCCTCGGCAGGCGCCACGGCGGCGATCGACTCGCCCGGCTCGCGCTCGAACGGCACGGCGGCACGGGCCACCACCTTGACCCCGTCGGCATCGAGCGCGTCGACGTGGATCGTGTAGGTGCCGACCGGAATGTCGCGCGTCGCCTCGACCAGGAAATGGCCGTCGGGCGAAGTCTTCGCGTCGCCGAGCAAGATATCGTTGGCATAGGCGCGCACCTTGCGGCCGGGGTCGGCGAGGCCGGCGACGAAGATCTTGTTGCCGTCGATCTCGATCGCTTCGACGACGACCTTTGGCCCTGCAGCTGGTGTCGCTGGTGCGGCCGGCCCGCCCGGAGCGGGCGCGGGGACGGCTTCGACGGTGGCCGGCGCCGTGGCAGCCGGTGCGGCTGGGGCTGGTGCTGCGGCAGCGGGGTCCTCGGCAGCGGAGTCCTCGGAAGCCGGGACGGCCGCCTTGTCGCCGGCAGGCGGCGATTCAGGCTTTGTCTCGGGTGTAGGAACGGTGAGCAATTCGGAGGCCTTGCCCGGCTCCTCGATCATCGCCAGCACCTGGCCAGCAGGACTCTTGGGAATCGAGACGATAGCCGTCTGCGCCGAGGGGGTCACGACATTGCCGGTCATCGAGCGCAGCGCGATCGTGTAATCGCCGGGTTTCAGCGCATCATCGAGAACGATGGCAAAAGCGCCATCGGCACCGGCGACCGTCGAGCCGAGAACCGTCGAACCGTTGAGAATCTCGACCTTGGCGTTGGGTGCGGCTTTGCCGGCGACGACAATAGAGCCCTTGATCTCGACCCGAACGATGTCGAAAGTCGGCGCAATCGCATCGGCCGTGGCCGGCGCTGCCGGTGCCATCGCACCAGCGGCAGGCGCCGGCGGCGGCGGTGCATCGGTCACTGGTTCGGCTGGCGTCTCCACCGGCGGCGTCAGCGATGCCACTTCCGCCGGCGGCGTGCGAGTGAGATACGGATCGAGCGCGCCCGACACATAGGCGGTTCCCGCCGCGGCGACGGAGCCGCCGACGACGAACAAAAACGCCTTCAAAGGATTAATTGCCATATTTCCCTGCCCTTAGCCACCTAATGCGGTCTAGCCTGTTTTGCCCAAGGCGACAAGAACAAGGGGGGCCGACAAGAAAAGGGCCCGACACGAATAAACGGGGCCGACAAGAAAAAACCCGCCCGGGCTTGACCGCGAATAAAGACCCAATCACCAATCATGTCATGAACACGATTCGATCCATCTGCGTCTATTGCGGCTCGTCGCCGGGCCGCGATGTAACCTATGCCAAGGCCGGACACCTGCTTGGGCGTTCGATCGCCAAGTCCGGCCTGCGTCTGATCTATGGCGGCGGCACCAGGGGCATCATGGGAGCCGTCGCCGAGGGCGCAATGCGGGCCGGCGGCAAGGTGACGGGGATCATTCCGCGCTTCCTGATCAACAGGGAGGCCACCGAAACCGCGCTTGACCGACTTGACGAGCTCGTCATCACCGAAAACATGCACGAGCGCAAACAAACGATGTTCGAGAAATCCGACGCGTTTGTGGCGCTTCCGGGCGGCATAGGCACTGTCGAGGAAATCATCGAGATCATGACCTGGGGCCAGCTCGGCCATCATCGCAAGCCGATCGTCTTCGGCAACGTTGGAGGATTCTGGGACCCGATGCTGGCGCTGCTCGACCATATGATGGCCGAAGGCTTCATCCACACCGCGCAGCGGGTCAGGCCGCTGGTGGTCGACGATCCGGAAGCGATCGTCGCTGCCATCATGGTCGCGGGATCGTCGGTCGACGCACCGACCGAAGGCGTGCAGTCGGTGATCGACAAGCTTTAGGGTATAGGGGAGTATGTAGTGCATGCCGCGCTCATGAGGCGCTGCCCTACTGCCCTACTGCCCTACTGCCCTACTGCCCTACTGCCCTACTGCCCTACTGCCCTACTGACCCGCCAGATGACATTGCCGACATCGTCGGCGACGAGCAGTGCGCCGCTCTGATCGATAGCAACGCCGACCGGACGGCCCATCGCCCTGCCGTCACGCCCGACGAAGCCAGCGAGCACATCTTTCGGGGGACCGCTCGGTTTACCACCGCGGAACGGCACGAAGATCACCTTGTAACCGCTGAGCACACTTCTGTTCCACGAGCCGTGCTGACCAACGAACGCGCCGTTGCCGTAGGCTGGGCCGAGCGACGCCCCTTTGGAGAAGGTCAGTCCCAGCGAGGCGGTATGGGAACCCAGCGCGTAGTCGGGCTTGACCGCCCTAGCCACGAGACCGGGGCGCTGCGGCTTGACGCGTTCGTCGACGTTCTGTCCGAAATAGCTGTAGGGCCAGCCGTAAAAAGCGCCGTCACGAACCGAGGTCATATAGTCCGGCACAAGATCGTCGCCGATCTCGTCACGCTCGTTCACGGCGACCCAAAGCTTGCCGGTTTCAGGGTTCCAGGAGAGCCCGTTCGGGTTGCGCAGCCCTGACGCGAAGACCCGGGTACGGCGGGTCGACCGGTCCACTTCAAGGACGGCGGCGCGGTTCTTCTCCGCGGCCATGCCGTTTTCTCCAACGTTACTGTTGGAGCCGACGGTGACATAGAGCTTGCGTCCATCCGGACTTGCGATCACATCCTTGGTCCAATGATGGTTGAGATCTCCGGCCGGTAAGTCGACGATCTTTTCCGGCGGCGTTGTGGCTCGGGTCTGGCCATTGGAGTAGGGGAAAGCGACAAGCGCGTCGGTGTTCGCTACATAGAGAATGCCTTTGGACAGCGTCATACCAAAGGGAGAATTGAGGCCTTCTGCGAACGTCCTGCGCACATCCGCAATGCCGTCGCCATTGGTGTCGCGCAGGAGCGTGATGCGGTTGGCGCTTTTGGTCGCGGCCCCGGCGCGCTTCATAGCCAGGTCCATAAAGACCTTTCTAAGGCTGAAGCCTTCGTCATGCTTGGCAGGGGCATTGGTTTCGGCAACCAGCACGTCCCCGTTCGGAAGCACGTGCAGCCAGCGCGGATGGTCGAGGCCGGTGGCGTAGGGGTTCACCGTCAGCCCGTTCGCCGGGGTCGGCATACCACCTTTCTGCCAGCCTTTCGCCTCGGCGATGTTGACGGTCGGGATCAGCGTCGGTCTTGGTTTCGGTAAGGTTGGGTTGGGGCCATAGCCGATTATTGCCCCCGTTTTCTGCGCCGAAAAGCCAGCGCAGCCGGCAATGACGGCTCCCAATACCGCTATGAGTAGGCTTCGTGGGAAGCCGGCATGCATCGGACGTCCTCCGCATGGATTGCGTCGTGCTCTTTACGCAAACGCGAGTCAACGACGTATTATTCCAAACTGGCTCCAAACAACGGCGTTGGTACGCCGCCTCGGATGACCGTCAAAACAGTCACACGAAAACGGTTCGCCCGTGCTAATAATCACAGTCTAGGTCGCCGCCACGCGGCGTATTCGAGAGACTGGCGACGCGATCATGAACATCCCTCTCAATCCAGACGGCAGCGATCTGTCGCCTTACCTGCCGGACGAGCACGGGCTGTTCTTCGTCTATCACTTCGCCGCCGAAGGCACGAGAACCAAAGACGCGACCACCACACACTGGACATGGCGCAGCTACCAGGTTTCCGACATGCGCGCGCGCCACGAGATCGCCACCGAGCCGGCTTGCCGCCGCCGGTGCGCGATGCCTTCCTGTCGGCCGGCCATGGCTGCCATAGCGACCTCGAGGGCGACTGGCTGTACGGCGATTTGCCGGACCTGCGCCACGACTATTCGGCGGAGGCGCGCGGGCTTGGCCATTTCCGCTTCGCCTTCAACGACACGATGCTGATCGGCGGCCGCAAGCAACCGCTGCAATCGGTCGACAAAATCCGCAAGGCGATCGACAACGGATCGCGAAAGTTCCGCTCTCCGGCCGAACTGATCGAGGCTGTCATGGGCCAGTCGCTCGACGGCATGACGACGGAACTCGCTGGCCTTGGCGACACGCTCGATGGCATCGAGGACCGCATCGTCTGCGATGCATGGCACAATGAGCTGCAGGCGCTGGTCGATGCGCGCCGGCAACTGGTGGTGATCCATCGAGCAGATGGCGACGCTGACCAGCCTGTTCCGCCATCTCGACCATTCGCATCGCAATGACCTGCCGGACGCAATCAACGACATGGCGGCATGGCTTTCGCACCGCGCCCATACGTTGCATCACGACGGCGAGCAATTGCAGGCCCGCGCCCGGCTCTTGCAGGACGAGCTGATGGCCAAGCTGACGACGCAGTCGAACCAGTTGCTTTACATGCTGTCGGTGATGACCGCGGTGCTGTTGCCGATGACGATCGTCTCAGGCCTGTTCGGCATGAATGTCGGCGGGCTGCCGCTGGTCGACACGCCGGTGGGCTTTTGGGTGGCGTCGGCGATATCGCTCGCCGTCGCGGTGGTCGTCTATCTGTTCGTCAGGCGGCTGGGGCGCGGGATGTAGCGGCAACTGTTACAAGGTCGCGCGAAAATCCTCGATGACAGTGCCGGCAGCGCGCACCTCCGCTTCGTGGTTCGGCTCGCGCCACTCCTCTGCAAGGGCTGCCGCGTACCATTCGCGCATCGCCGGCAGAGCCAGCAATCGCGCCGGATAGGTGGCAGCCGCGCCCTCGAAGGACAGTCCGTAGGACTGAACCCTAAACGCCACCGGGGCAAAGAAGGCGTCAACGGCAGTGAAGCGATCGCCAGCCAGGAACGGTCCGCCGAAGCGGCGAAGCCCGTCGTCCCAGAGATCGCCGAGGCGAAAAAGGTCGTGCTTCAGCGCATCCGACATCGGCACCGGCGCGACGCGGACACCGCAGTTCATCGGACAGGAGCCGCGCAAGGCGGTGAAGCTCGAATGCATTTCGGCCGCTGCCGACCGCGCCCAGGCTCGCGCCTTCGGCTCGGCAGGCCAGACGCCAGCGTGGCGCTCGGCCAGATATTCGGTGATGCCGAGCGAATCCCAGACTGCCCAGCCGTCGTCAATCAGGCACGGTACGAGGCCGCTGGGCGAGAACGGCCGGTAGAGGCTCCAACTCGATCCGGTCGGAAACGGTGTCAGCCGCTCCTCGAAGGCGACGTCCAATGTCCGCATCAGCACCCATGGCCGCAGCGACCACGAGGAATAATTCTTGTTTGCTATGTGCAGCACGTACATCGAAAATCCTCGCTCTAACGCATTGCCGGCCGGATCTCGCGGCCGCGGAACATCGACCAGGAATAGATCGCCAGCGCCGCCCAGATCAGGCCGAAGGCGATGGCCTGGGTGCTGCCGAAGGGTTCGCCGAAAATCAGCACGGCGATCAGGAACACAATGGTCGGCGCGATATACTGCATGATGCCGATGGTGGAGAGACGCAGCAGCTTGGCCCCGAAGCCAAACAGCAGCAGCGGTATGGCGGTGACCGGGCCGCAGCCGATCAGCAGTGCGGTATCGTTCAGGGAACTGGAGACGAAATGGTCCTGCCCGGTGACGATGAGGAAGATGATGTAGCCGAGCGCCGGCACCGACAGCAAAAGCACTTCAAGCAAGAAACCCTGGCTGGGACCGATCGGCAGCGTCTTGCGGAAGAAGGCGTAGGCGGCGAAGGAAAACGCCAGCACCAGCGACACCCAGGGCAGCTTGCCGGCGTCGATCGTCAGCACCGCGACCGCGATGGCCGCCAGCACCACCGCCGCGATTTGCAGCCGGTCGAGCCGTTCGCTGAGCAGCAGCGCGCCGACAACGACGCTGACAAGCGGGTTGATGTAGTAGCCAAGCGCGGTCTCGATGGTACGGTCGACCGCGATGGCCCAGACATAGATGCCCCAGTTGACCGAAATCAGCGCCGCCGTCAGCGCCGCCATGGAAATGATGCGCGGCGAACGCAACGCCGCTTTGAAATCCGCCGTGCGGCCGGCCCAGATCAAAACGGCCGCCGCGATGGGCACCGACCAGACGATGCGGTGCGCGATGACTTCGGCCAGCGGCAGATGTGCGACCGCCTTCATATAGAAGGGCAGCAACCCCCACAGGAGATAGGCGCCCAGCGCCAGCAGGAATCCACGCCGGGCCTTTGAGTCTGCTTCGAGCTGAATTGCATCCATGGCCATGGCCCGACGCTATGCGCCAGCCGCCGGGCCAAGACCATCGCAAAGTTCTGATGGATCAATGGACTTTCGCTGATGGTTCAATCCTACTCCGCCGCGACCAGCCCGGCCATCTCGCGGTTCTTCATCAGCTTGTAGACGATCGAATCCATCAGCGCCTGGAATGAAGCGTCGATGATGTTTTCTGAGACGCCGACCGTCCACCAGCGGGCGCCGGTTGCATCGTGCGATTCGATCAGCACGCGCGTGATCGCCTCGGTGCCGCCATTGAGGATACGCACCTTGAAGTCGGCGAGCTCGAGGTCGGCGATCTCGTTCTGAAATTTTCCGAGATCCTTGCGCAGCGCGATGTCGAGCGCGTTGACCGGGCCGTGCCCTTCCGCCACCGACATCTTCTCCTCGCCATCGACCAGCACCTTGACGATCGCCTCTGAGACCGTCTTCAGCTGGCCATTGGCGTCGAAGCGGCGCTCGACCATGCAGCGGAACGAGGTGACGCTGAAGAATTCCGGCAGGCCGTGCAGGATCTTGCGCGCCAGCAGCTCGAAGCTGGCATCGGCGCCTTCATAGGCATAGCCCTCGGCCTCGCGCTCCTTGACCACTGATATCAGCGCGTCCAGCCGGTGGTCGTCTTTCGGCATTTCGATGCCGCGCCGTTTCAACTCGGCGAGGAAATTGGCCTTGCCGCCCTGGTCCGAGACCATGACCCGGCGGCGGTTGCCGACCGCTTCCGGCGGCACATGCTCGTAAGTGGCCGGCTCCTTGGCCAGCGCCGAGGCATGGATGCCGGCCTTGGTGGCGAAGGCGGAAGCGCCGACATAGGGCGCCTGCGCTTCCGGCGCGCGGTTCAGCAATTCGTCGAAGGCGCGGGACAGGCGCGATATGCCGGCCAATGCTTCGGCCGAGATGCCTGTCTCGAAGCGGTTGGAAAAGGCCGGCTTCAGCGCCAGCGTCGGCACGATCGAGATCAGATTGGCGTTGCCGCAGCGCTCGCCGATGCCGTTCAGCGTGCCCTGGATCTGGCGCACGCCGGCCTCGACGGCGGCCAGCGAATTTGCCACCGCCTGGCCGGTGTCGTCATGGGCATGGATGCCGAGATGGTCCCCCGGTATGCCTGCCTCGATGATCTTCTCGACGATGGCGCGCACTTCCGACGGCTGCGTGCCGCCATTGGTGTCGCACAGCACCACCCAGCGCGCGCCGGCGTCGTAAGCGGTCCTGGCGCAAGCCAGCGCATAATCGGGATTGGCCTTGAAGCCGTCGAAGAAATGCTCGCAGTCGACCAGTGCTTCCTTCCCGGCAGCAACCGCCGCCTCGACCGACGCCTTGATCGCCTCGAGGTTTTCTTGGTTGGTGCAGCCCAGCGCAACGCGGACATGGTAGTCCCAGCTCTTGGCGACAAAGCAGATGGCGTCCGACTTCGACTGGACCAATGCGGCAAGGCCTGGATCGTTCGAGGTCGACACCCCTGCCCGCTTGGTCATGCCGAAGGCGACGAATTTGGCGGTGGCCGTGCGGTGCTTGGCAAAGAAGGCCGTGTCGGTCGGATTTGCGCCGGGATAGCCGCCTTCGATATAATCGACGCCGAACCCGTCGAGCAGCCCGGCGATGGCGATCTTGTCCTCGACCGAAAAGTCGATGCCCGGCGTCTGCTGGCCATCGCGCAGTGTGGTGTCGAAGAGATAGAGGCGCTCGCGGCCCATGATCATTTCCCCGCAAACTTATCCGTCGCCCGGATCAGCCGGTCGAGGATGCCCGGCTCCGAATAGGCATGGCCGGCGCCCTCGACCAGATGGAAGTCCGCCTTCGGCCATGCCTTGTGCAGCGCCCAGGCATAGCGCGCCGGGCACGGCATGTCGTAGCGGCCATGGACGATGGTGCCGGGGATGTCCTTCAGCTTGAAGGCATCACGCAGCAGCTGCCCTTCCTCAAGCCAGCCAGCATGGACGAAATAATGGTTCTCGATGCGGGCGAAGGCGACGGCGTAATCGTCTTCGCCAAACCGGCTGCTGGTTTCCGGATCGGGCAACAGCGTGATCGTCTCGCCTTCCCACAGGCTCCAGGCGCGGGCGGCCTCGACCTGCGCCTTGCGGTCGCTGCCGACCAGCCGCTTGCGATAGGCGGCCATCATGTCGCCGCGCTCGCCCTCGGGGATCGGCGCCAGGAAGCGCTCCCATTTGTCGGGAAACATTTCCGAGACGCCGAACTGATAATACCATTCGAGCTCCGCGCGCGTCAGTGTGTAGATGCCGCGCACGACCAGTTCGCTGACCCGCTCGGGGTGCGTCTCGGCATAAGCCAGCGCCAGGGTCGAGCCCCACGAGCCGCCGAACACCAGCCATTTGTCGAAGCTGCACATGTCGCGCAGGCGCTCGATGTCGGCGACCAGATGCCAGGTAGTGTTGGCCTCGAGCGAGGCGTTGGGCGTCGACTTCCCGCAGCCGCGCTGGTCGAACAGGATGACATCGTAAAGCTTCGGATCGAACAGCCGTCGGTGCTTTGGCGAAATGGTGCCGCCCGGTCCGCCATGCAGGAACACGGCCGGCTTGGCGCCCCTGGTGCCGGAACGCTCCCAATAGACCTGATGGCCATCGCCGACATCGAGCATGCCTGAGTCGAAGGCCTCGATCTCCGGATAGAGGGTGCGCAGGTCATTGCTCATAATTTCAGGCCCTGCTGCGGCCAATTGGCCGTCTCGTGATCCGGATGCTGGAAGGAGATGATCGATTCCTGCCGGGTGTAGTAGTCAGGATCGTCATGGACCGGCGCGTCGAAGATCTTCTCCACCCAAGGCAGCCGGGCGGCATAGTTGATCTGGATCTGCGGTGCGAGGTCGGAGCGATCGTCAAAGGCGCCGATGGCGATCTCAAGCCCGCCAGGCTGCCTGTAGGTCAACGGCGTGCCGCAGCGGCTGCAAAAGCCGCGATCGATGTTGACCGACGACTGGAAATAGCTCGGCTCCTCGCGCACCCATTCGACACCGTCCTTCGGCACCGTCACCAGCGCGCCGAAGAAGGAACCGAACTGTTTCTGGCACATGCGGCAATGGCAGATGGAAGGGCGTCCAAGCGCCCCACGAATGCGGAAACGCACGGCGCCGCACTGGCAGCCGCCGGTTCGAACGGTTTCGGTCATGATCTTTCCTCCGGCGGCCATTGTTCGGTGTCGTGGTCGGGGTGCTGGTAAGAAACGAGATCGGCGAGATAGGAGGACGACGAAACATCGGCCATCGTCTCCTCGCCAGGCAATTCGTGGATGTGATCGACATAGGGGAGTTTTGCTTCGGTGCCCCACTGGATGGTCGGCGCGATCTCCTCCGCATGGTCGAAGGCCGCGATGGCGAGTGCGATGCCGTCGGGCGCCTCGAAAGTCAGCGGCGTGCCGCAATCGGCGCAAAAACCGCGCCAGGCGGCGTTGGAGGAACGAAAGCGTTTGGGCACGCCGCGCGTCCAGTCGAGTTTTGCGCCACGCACCGACACCAGCGGCAGGTAGAAATTGCCGCTTGCTTTCTGGCACATGCGACAATGACAGACGGAGGCGTCGCCCAGCGCGCCTTCGACACGGAAACGCACGGCGCCGCACTGGCAGCCGCCTGTGTAGACCGGTCTGTTATCCAGGCTCATCACTTCACTCCGGGGCATGGCAGACGGCTTCGACATTGTTGCCGTCGGGGTCGAAGACAAAGGCGCCATAGTAGTTCGCGTGATAGTGCGGACGAAGGCCCGGCCCACCATTATCCTTGCCGCCGGCGGCGATGGCGGCGGCGTGGAAGGCATCGACTTCAGCGCGGCTGCGCGCGGTGAAGGCGACATGCTGGCGGTCCTTCGGCTTGTCCTTGCCTTGATGCAGCCAGAACACCGGCCGGTCGCGGCCATAGCCGCCGACCATGGCGCCACCGGTGTATTCCTGCGGCACCATGTAGAGCAGCGAGGCACCGAGCGGCGCCATCGCCCTGTCGTAGAAAGCTTTCGACACGTCGAAATCGGAAACGGTGATGCCAAGATGGTCGATCATGGAACTACGTCCCTTGCTGGTTCGCCGGCCGCCCTCATCGCTTTACCTCCCACGTCGTCACGCGCTCGCCGGTGACCGGATCCTTGCCGTCCTTCAGTTGCACGCCCTGCGCCAGAAGCGCGTCGCGAATGCGGTCGGCCTGGGCCCAGTTCTTGGTGGCGATCAGTTCCAGGCGCCTGGCGATGGCCCTGGCGATGGCATCTTCATCAACCTTGGCCGGCGTAACGTCGAAGCCGAGGAACGACAGTGCCGCCTTCAGCGAAGCGGCAGCATGGTTGCCCGCGGCGGCGTTGCCGCCACCGGCAGCATTGGAATCCACAGCCTCGCCAGCCAGTTGCGTCAGCACCTGGAACGCGGAATAGGTTGCGAGATCGTCCGACAAGGCTTCCACCACTTCGACCGGCAATTGCTTGGCCGCCGCCGGTGCCAGGTCCGCCGCCCGCTTCCATTTGCGCAGCGTATTTTCCGCCTCTTCCAGCTTGCGCACGGAAAAGTCGATCGGCTCGCGATAATGCGTCATCAGCATCGCCAGCCTGAGCACCTCGCCCGGCCACTTGCGGCCGCCAAAGGTCTCCGTCTCCAGCAACTCGTTGATCGAGTAGAAGTTGCCCAGGCTCTTGGACATCTTCTGCCCCTCGACCTGCAGGAAGCCGTTGTGCATCCACACCTTGGCCATTACCTCGGTGCCATGGGCACAGCGCGACTGTGCAATTTCATTCTCGTGGTGCGGGAAGATCAGGTCGAGCCCGCCGCCATGAATGTCGAAGACCTCGCCGAGATAGGCGGCCGACATCGCCGAGCACTCGATGTGCCAGCCCGGCCGGCCCCTGCCCCACTGGCTGTCCCAGCCCGGCTCTTCCGGCGAGGACAGCTTCCACAGCACGAAATCGCCTGGGTTCTTCTTATGCGGATCCACGGCGACGCGAGCGCCGGCCTGCTGCTCGTCGAGATTGCGTTTCGACAATTGGCCGTAGTCCGGCATCGAAGCCGTGTCGAACAGAACTTCGCCTGCCGCAACATAGGCATGGCCGCGTTCGATCAAGCGTTGAATCAAGGAGATCATGTCGACTTTGCCATCTGCGCGCGGCTCGACGAATTCAGTGGCCCGCGGCTCGACCGTAGGTTGCAGGCAGCCGAGCGTCGCCACATCCTTGTGGAACTGGTCAGCGGTCTTTTCGGTGACCCGCCGGATCGCCTCGTTCAGCGACAGCTTTCCCGAGGCAATCTCGGTGCCGAAATCGCGCAGCGCGCGGTCGTTGATCTTGTCGTCGACATCCGTGATGTTGCGCACATAGGTGACGTGCGCTTGCCCGTAGAGATGGCGCAGCAGACGAAACAGCACGTCGAAGACGATCACCGGTCGCGCGTTGCCGATATGGGCAAAGTCGTAGACCGTCGGGCCGCAGACATACATGCGCACATTGCGCGGATCGATCGGGAAGAAATCCTCCTTGGTCCGCGTCAGCGTGTTGTAGAGGCGCAGGCCCTTCGATGCGTCAGACATTCGTGCCTTCCCGGTGCGTTACTTTTTGGTTGGGCCACCTGCGCCGAGACGCAAATCAGCCACCAGCCTGCTGGCCGGGGCGTTTGTCCACTCTAGAAGGAAGATAGGCGAAAACGTCCGGACCAGCGCGAAGCTAGCCAATAATGCAGATGCCACAAATGGCGAATGACGTTCTCATGAGCGGCTTTATCGCCTCAGCCAGTGTTGCCGTCAAGTCGCAACTTTCGGCAAATGAGCCGCTGGATCACAGGTAATGACGCGGTGAAACATTTTATTAAACATCTCGGCACAGTCATGAAACATTCACCGGCTAGATCAGCAGATGTCACGATTTGGTCGGATTCGACCAGCAAACGCGGACACGAAGACGTTACCAGGGAAGAGAAAGATGCCTCGAGCCAAGCAGGACTCCAGCAGCGCCAAGCAACCGGCGCTCGCCAGCCAATACCGGGCGATCGGCCCGGCCGCGATCGTCGCCGCCCTTCTCCACACAGCGAAGAAGAAGAAGCCGGTGCAGAAGATCACCTCGCCCCGCGCTGCCTGATGTGACGTGCGGCCGGCCGTTCGCCAGGAAATGGCAGCGCCGGCAATGAAGGCGCTGAGGCGCCCCAGAAAATAGCAGCTACTGCTGAAACAAGCTCATCTGACTGTCGTCGGCGCCCGGCTTCCGGCGCCTGGCCTTCTCGGGCTCCGGCCCCCTTTCCTGAATCTCCGGCCCGGTGTTGGCGACCTTGTTGACGAGGTCGGAAACCCGGACGGCCTCAAAGAAATCGAGTTGTGCCGGTCTGAGCAGGTCGGCGACGTCGCGCGGCTCGCGCGTGCGGCAATCCAGCCAGCGGGCGAAATCCTGCGGATCTATCACCACCGGCATGCGGTCGTGGATATGGGCAATGTCGGCATTGGCGTTGACGGTCAGGATGGCGCCGGTGTCCATCTCCGAGCCGCCCGGCTCGGCATAGGTCTCGATCAGACCGGCGAAGGCGACAAGCCCGCCATGCTTCGGCCGCACCCAATAGGGCTGTCCCCGCTTGCCGCCTGACCGACGCCATTCGTAGAAGCCGGAAGCCGGCACCAAAGCGCGGCGGTGGCGCATGGCGGCGCGAAACGAGGCCTTTTGCGCGGCTCCCTCCGAGCGCGCGTTGAACAGCAAAGGAAACTCACGCGTGTCCTTCACCCACGCTGGGATCAGCCCCCAGCGCACCAGCATCGGCTGCCGGTCTTGCAGGTTCGAGTCTGGCAGGTTCGAGCCTGGCGCTCGCGGCAAGCCTGCAATCGCCATCAGCACCGGCTGCGTCGGTGCGATGTTGTAGCGGGGCGGGAAATCCTCCAGTTCTGGCAGACCGAGAAAAGCGGCGGCCCGGTCCGGCGTGGCGGTCAAGGCGAAGCGTCCGCACATAAGCTGAAACTCGTTGGATTGGTCGGATGTGAAGGTGGCGATGGAACCGGCGTTGCGCAACCGCTAATGCTTGTTCTCGCCGACCGGTCCACAACCGGCTGCGGCAAATGGCGATCGGAGATCCATGGACGAGATGCGCAAAATACTCCCGGCTGTATCGGTCGCCATTGTCCGCGGCGACACGGTGCTGCTGGTCAAGCGGGCGCGGCAGCCTTCGCAAGGATTCTACGCGTTTCCAGGCGGCAAGGTCGAGGCCGGCGAAACGCTGGAACAAGCCGCGCAGCGCGAATTGCTGGAGGAAACCGGGTTGCATGCGCACAACTACCGCCGCCTTCGGGAAATCCACATCGACGGCGGCAGCGACGGGCACCCGGTCGACTATCTGCTGACGGTATTCGGCGCCACCTATGCCGGCGGCGAGCCCGTGGCCAGCGACGACGCCGAGACCGCCGCCTTCTATACACTCAGCGAAATGACGGCGCTGCCGATTGCCGCTTCGGTGTTTGCTGTTGCCGACGAATTGCTCAGGAATACAGGCGCGTAACCTCCAAAATCGCCTTGCAGGCGACAAATTGTTTGGCCACATAGATTTATGATCCGCGCATCGGTTTTCCTTGCAGCTTGCCTCGCCGCCAGTACGGCAATCGGGGCGCGGCCGGCCATGGCCGCCGAGTCGCCGTTCGAGCCGGGGCTGATGCGGCTGGCCGAGGTGCTTGGGTCGCTGCATTTCCTGCGTAATCTGTGCGGGGAGAAGGGCGACCAATGGCGGGTCGGGATGGAGAAGCTGATTGCTTCGGAAAACCCAAACCCGGAGCGGCGCGCCCGCTTCATCGCCAGCTTCAACCGCGGCTACCGCTCCTTTGGCGGCACCTATACACAGTGTACCGCCTCGGCGACCGAAGCCATCAGCCGCTACATGAAGGAAGGCGAGACGCTGTCGCGCGACATCGCCTCGCGCTACGGCAACTGAGCCTGGCTCCGCCTGCTTGTGTCCCGGCCCGCTTGTGTCTGGTGGCGTCTTGGTGCAATTGTTGTGTTGCACTTCTGCAACGGTGTTAACAAAACGTTACGGCGCGGATGTGGAATTAACTCAAACTGAAGGTTTTCATCCCGCTCGCCGGCCTAATCGGCTAAGTTTTGAATCGGATCGAACGCAGGTTTGCAAAACGTGACGAACCCTTGTCGAAACGACCCCAGAAATGTCGTATTTACAAGTACTTACTTAACCTGCGAGTAAAAGGGACAGCCCAAGCCTGATCCGCATCCGCCGGATCGCCGCTTGAAAAGGGTGGACATCGCAATGGAACATGGCGTCAACGACATCGACGCGCTGGTCAGGGAAGAAAAGCGCCTGACTGCAGTGGAAAGCCACAGCGAGGCCTGGGCGGAAGGGCTTTCGGCCGGAATCGAGACGGAAATCATCGCCGAGGCGGCCCTCGAAACCGCGTTCGGCGAGATGCTGCGCGCCAATGGCGAGACCTCAGCCCTTGCCTTGCTCGACCGCATGCGTGAAAAGGTGATAGCTGGGGCCTTCGAGCCGGGACGGCTGCGGCACTGATTGGCATCAGGCTCTTCGATGACGGCGTGCCGCTTGGGCGTCATGCCCCGGGCACCTGGGCGGGCCTGGGCACCTGTAAGGGCCCGGGCAGCTGGACGGAATCATGGAGAGGCAGGCGGTGAATTTTTCGACGTCAGGCCAGCCGCGTGGCTTGGCCCTCAGCATCCGGCTTGCCGCTTTTTGCGCCGCGTTTCCGCTGGCGCTTTGCCTCGCAATCAGCCCCGCCTATGCTTTGAGTGAAATCAAGCGCGAGGACCTGCCCTCGCCAGTCACGCCGCCCGCCGACGACGACATGTCGCCGCCCGGAACCACGGTGCCGACGCCCGGCCCGCTCGGCGCGACGCCGCCTGCGGCGAGCCAACCGACGCCACCCGACGAACGGGAACAGGTCGAACCGGGCGGGCCAACAGACGATGGTGGCATAGCCAATCCGCAAGTCGACCCGGATGAACCCTTGCCCGAGGTCGTCTACGATCTCGGCAAGCTGCCGGAGCCGGTCAGGCGCATGCACGATTTGATTATCGGGGCCTGCAAGAGCGGCGACATCGAAAAACTCCGGCCGCTGATCGGCCAGGGCGATGCGATGACCCAATTGTCGCTGGCCGAGATCGAAGGCGATCCGATCACCTTCCTGAAAGGGCTTTCGGGCGACGCGGAAGGCCAGGAAATCCTCGCCATCCTGGAAGAGGTGCTCAGTGCCGGCTATGTCCATGTCGATGTCGGCACGCCGCAGGAGCTCTATGTCTGGCCATATTTCTTCGCGCTGCCGCTGGACAAGCTCGACGCCAGGCAGCGGGTCGAGCTGTTCAAGATCGTCACCGCCGGCGACTATGACAGCATGAAGCAGTTCGGTGCCTACATCTTCTACCGCGTCGGCATCACCCCGGATGGACAGTGGACGTTTTTCGTCGCCGGAGACTGAGCGGCATAGCCTCTCCTACCCTCAAGCCCGCTCAGAGCATCGGAGTCGATACCGGTTTTGGGAGAATCCGATGCTCAAACAGAAGATAAGCGGCGGGACGATGCGATTTGAAAGTCCGCCGCTCTATACCGCCAGCGCCTCGGAAAACTCCACCGCACTGCCCTGTCCGGGTGTGACGATCTCGCCTTCCCACATTACGCGCCGGCCGCGCACGATCGTGCCGACCGGCCAGCCGGTGACTTGCCGGCCGTCGTAGGGCGTCCAGCCGGCCTTTGAGCCTGCCTGCGCATTGGTGATGGTCTCGCGGCGCTTCAGATCGACGATCGTGAAATCGGCGTCGTAGCCGGCGGCGATGCGGCCTTTCCTGGCCATGCCGAAGATACGCTGCGGGCCGTGGCTGGACAGGTCGACGAAACGCTGCAACGTCAGCCGGCCGGCATTGACGTGATCGAGCATGATCGGCACCAGCGTCTGCACGCCGGTCATGCCCGACGGCGAGGCCGGGTAGGGTTTCGCCTTCTCGGCCAGCGTGTGCGGGGCGTGGTCGGAACCCAGCACATCGACAATGCCTTGCGCAATGCCGCGCCAGATGCCGTCGCGGTGGCGCGATGCGCGTACCGGCGGGTTCATCTGGATCAGTGTGCCAAGCTGCGCATAATCATCCGCGCTCAGCGTCAGATGATGCGGCGTCGCCTCGCAGGTCGCGACGTCCTTGTGCTGTTCGAGGAAAACAATCTCCTCGGCGGTCGAGATGTGCAGCACGTGGATGCGGGCGCGAACCTGGCGCGCAATGCGCACCAGGCGCTCGGTGCAGCGTAAGGCGGCGATCTCGTCGCGCCACACAGGATGCGAGGCCGGGTTGCCCTCGATGCGTTCGCCGAGCCGCTCGCGCAGCCGGAATTCGTCCTCGGAATGGAAGGCCGCACGGCGGCGCGTATTCCTCAGGATCGAGGCAACGCTTTCATCGTCCTCGACCAAAAGGTCACCGGTCGACGAGCCCATGAACACTTTTATGCCGGCAGCACCGGGTAGCCGCTCAAGGTCGCCGGCGTCCTTTGCGTTCTCGCGGGTGCCACCGACCCAGAAGGCAAAGTCGCAATGCATGCGGCCGGTGGCACGCCGAACCTTGTCGGCAAGCGCTGCTTCGCTCGTGGTCAGCGGGTTGGTGTTGGGCATCTCGAAGACGGCGGTGACGCCGCCCAGCGCCGCTGCCCGCGAACCTGTCTCCAGATCTTCCTTGTGCTCCAGCCCCGGCTCGCGGAAATGCACCTGGCTGTCGACGACGCCCGGCAGGATGTGCAGGCCGCGACAGTCGACCGTTTCGCCAGCGGAAGCCTGGCCGAGATCGCCGATAGCGGCGATGCGCCCGCCGTTGATGCCGATGTCGCGCCGGCCTTCGCCGTCGTGGTTGACCACCGTGCCGCCTGTCAGGATGAGGTCGTAGGTCGTGGCCATGCTGATCCGGTCTCTTGCGGGGGGAGTGCCAGCGGCTTACGTAATGGCCGACCGTTTTGCAAGATCAGGTTCTTTTCCGCCCATGCCCTTTGCCCAGTTGAAAGACCGCGCGCTCGTTTCCGTGTCAGGCCCGGATGCCGAGAGTTTTTTGCAGAACATTCTGACCACCGACCTCGACGCGCTGGCTGCCGGCGAGGCAAAGCCGGGCGCTTTGCTGACGCCGCAAGGCAAGATTCTGTTCGACTTCCTGATCTCCCGCGCTGGCGAGAATTTGTTCCGCCTCGAATGCCGATCCGATATATCAGACGATTTCATACGCCGGCTGATGCTCTACAAATTGCGCGCCAAGGTCGAGATCGCCAAGGCAGATCAGGGACTTGTCGCTGTTGTTTGGGGGGATGATTCAACTGCTTCGCAGTTTGATTCAACGCCGGTTGCCGATGCACGGTTCCGCGACGCAGTCGTCAATCGCTTTTATGGCGCCGCTGCCGCCGGCGGCGACCCGGCCGCATGGCAAGCTCTGCGCATCGCCCATGGGATTGCCGAAAGTGGCAGCGACTATCAGCTCGGCGACGCCTTCCCGCATGATGTGCTGCTCGACGAGACCGGCGGCGTCGGCTTCAGGAAGGGTTGCTATGTCGGCCAGGAGGTGGTTTCGCGGATGCAGCATCGCGGCACCGCCAGACGGCGGGTGCTGATCGTTTCGGCCGAACGGCCCCTGCCCGCTCCTGGCACAGAGTTGACAGTTGCAGGGCGACCGGTCGGCACGCTTGGCACGGCCGCCGGCACGGCGGGCCTCGCCATAGCCCGCATCGACCGCGTCAAGGCAGCGCTCGACTCCGGCCAGCCGATCATAGCGGATGACGTCCCTGTGTCGCTCACCATCCCGGCCTGGGCGAAATTCATCTTCCCGCAGGAACCCGTCGGCGCGGAGGAGGCCTGATGGCGGCTGACCGTCCCGGCGCGCCGCCGCGCGCCTGGCAGCGCATGCTGTCGGGCCGGCGGCTCGATCTGCTCGACCCCTCGCCGCTCGACATCGAGATTTCGGACATCGCCCATGGGCTTGCCCGCGTCGCCCGCTGGAATGGCCAGACCATCGGCGATCACGCCTTTTCCGTCGCCCAGCATTCGCTGCTGGTCGAGGCGCTTTTCGGCGAGCTGGTGCCGGACGCCCCAGCCGATGCGCGGCTGGCGGCTTTGCTGCACGACGCGCCGGAATATGTCATCGGCGACATGATCTCACCGTTCAAATCGGTCATGGGCGGCAGCTACAAGGAGTGCGAGCTGAGGCTGCAGCGTGCCATCCATCTGCGCTTTTTGCTGCCGGTCGAACCGGTTGCGGGCCTGCGCAAGGAGATCAAGCGCGCCGACCAGATCGCCGCCTATTTCGAGGCGACGCTGCTTGCCGGTTTTTCGACCGCCGAGGCGACCGAATTCTTCGGCCGGCCGCGCGGCTTCAATGCCGACCGCTTCGATTTCACCCCGCGTTCGGTGACCTGGGCGCAAAACGCGTTTCTCAAACGGTATGCGGCAATCGAGAAATCGCGGCGCCAAACAGAGCAGCCGGCCGACTGAAAAACGCTGAGGGGATACAGCGCCGTGTTCGGGCGGGGAGCCGAAGGTGTGAGCCTGCCGCGACGGATAGAAGGCTGGGGCGTCGATCGGATAGAACCCCTGCTACCGTCCCTGTCGGTCGAGCCGCTCCAGGAACCACTGCGTCAGCCGCACCCAGACCTCATCTTTTTCGCCAGAGTCCTCCCAGCCATGGTCGAGGTTGGGATTGTCGTTGACCTCTATGACGAAGACACCGTCCTTGGTCTCTTTGAGGTCGACGCCGTAGAGGCCATCGCCGATGCAGCGCGCCGCCCTCACCGCCGTCTCGACGACATGGGCCGGCGCCTCCTTCAAGGTGAAGGTCTTGATGCCGCCCTGGTCAGGCTTGCCGTTGGCCTTGTGGTTGACGATCTGCCAGTGCTTCTTGGCCATCAGGTAGTGCACGGCAAACAGCGGCTGGCCGCCGAGCACGCCGACGCGCCAGTCATATTGGGTCGGAATGAATTTCTGTGCGATCAGGAGATCGGAATCCTCCAGCCATTCGGTGGCAAGCGTCTTCAACTCCTCAAAGGTAGCGCATTTCTTGACTCCGCGTGAAAACGACGAGTCCGGGATTTTCAGCACCAGCGGAAAGCCCAGCGTCTGCGCCGCCACTTCAAGGTCCGAGATGCCGGCGATCATCACCGTCGGCGGCACCGGCACCTTGTTGTAGGTCATCAGCTCGTTGAGATAGACCTTGTTGGTGCAGCGGATCATCGACAGCGGATCATCGATGACCGGCATGCCTTCCTGCTGGGCGCGGCGCGCGAAGCGGTAGGTGTGATTGGAGATCGAAGTCGTCTCGCGGATGAACAGCGCGTCGTAGTTGGCGAGCTTGGCCAGATCCTTTTTGGTGATCGGCTCGATTTCGACGCCCATCTTCTCGGCGATCTTGGCCCAATAGCGCAGCGACGAGATCTCCGATGGCGGCAACTCCTCATGCGGATCGACCAGCGTGGCGAAGGTGTAGCGCGCCGGCGTGCGGCCCTTGGTGTCACGCCACTCGCGGCTGGTGTAGGTCTCGAGGCACTGAAGAAAGCGCTTTTCTTCGTCCTCGGTCATCCTGGCCAGCGGATGGAAGCCGATCTTGCGGATCGACGCCCATTCGGCGTTGTCCGTGATATGGACTTCCAGCGCCGGCGCCCGGAACCAGTCGAACAAAAGCTTGGCGAAGCGATCCCAAATCTTCGACGAGCCGATGCCGAAAAAGATGCAGACTTTTTGCGGAAAGGCTCCGCCCAGATCCTTGCGGCATTTGTTGAGCGCGAGTTCCAGTTCCGGCAGCGCATGCTCGTAGAGCTTGCGCTCGGACAGGTCGATCATCGTCTCGACCGTCGGAATGACCTTGTGACCGCGCGAACCGGCGAGCAGCGAGGCATAGTAGCCGCGGCTTTGGTAGCCGTAATTGTTCGACAGGTTGATGACTTTCGGCCGTTGGCCGCGAAACAGCGCCGGATGCGCAAGATAGTCGCGATTGGTGATGATCTTGTGCGGTGTCGCCACCTGATCGAGATCGTTCTGCCGGCCGGTAAGGATGACCCAGGTCATTGTCTTCAGCGCTTTCCGAGGATTATGGCGGCACGCAATCCATCGCGGCCGAATTGCGCCATGTTCATGAAGATGCCGTAAGGCACCGGAATGTTGGCGGCATCAAGGATGGTCTCCTGTCTCTCGTCTTCGACCCAGGGATCGTGGATCAGGATATGGTCGCCATCGTCGCCGATGGCCAGCACCCAGTGCGGAACCTTCTTGCCGAACA
The DNA here is from genome assembly GCF_000502375.1 of Mesorhizobium sp. L48C026A00. Taxonomy (NCBI): domain Bacteria; kingdom Pseudomonadati; phylum Pseudomonadota; class Alphaproteobacteria; order Hyphomicrobiales; family Phyllobacteriaceae; genus Mesorhizobium; species Mesorhizobium sp. L48C026A00. The sequence goes on from NZ_AYWU01000015.1 coordinate 145,627, forward strand.
TAAGGAAGCCGCTGATCAGGACCAACACCAGTTTTCCTTCTGCGATTGCGGTGCGGATATCGTCTATGGCGAATGGACGGTAATTCACCGGGATGCCGTAACGTTCCGCGCGCCGGCGAAAGTCGACCTGCGCCAGTTCCATCACCCGGCGCTTGTCTTGGCTGCGCACCGACTGCAGGAACAGCGCACCATGAAAGGAGACATATATCTCGGCAGACAGCCCGCTTTCGTGGCCGGCAACGGCGAGGCCGAACGGCTCGCAGCCGCCCGGCCCCGACATCATGAAAACGGTGGTCGACTCGCGCCACAAACGGATTTCCATCACCGGGTCGGGCACGAAGCCGGCATCGAAATTGGCCATCGCCATCATCAGGCAGCACGGGCCGCAAGTGAAATCGCAGGTCTGCTGGTAGAACGGCACCCTGGTGGCGACCGGAATGTCGCCGCGCAGGGTCTTTTCGTAGCGCAGCGCCGTGGCGCCGTCCTCGTAATAGCCCGGTTCGCGGCCGATCTTGCGGTAGCCGCTCTGCTCGTAAATGCGGATGGCTCGGCTGTTGTCCTCGCGCACCTCGAGACGCAGCATCATGCGGTTGTGCTCGAAGGCGGCTTCCTCGGCCCGTTCCAGCAGCATGCGGCCAATGCCGAGCCCGCCGGAAAACGGACCGGTGGCAATGGAATAGAGCCGCGCGACTCCGCTGCCCTTGCGAAACAGCACGACCGCATAGCCGGCGATGCGGCCGTCGTTTTCGGCAACCAGCATCTCGGCGGTCTCGCGTTCGATCAACTGACGAAAGGAACGGCGGGAAATGCGGTCGCCAGAGAAAACAGCTTTTTCGATCGCCGCGAGGTCATCGACGTCGGACGCGCGGGCCGTGCGAATCTCGGCAGGCATGCGGGCTTGGAAAACCTCGATTGGATTCTTGGAAAGGCCTGGTCAGAAGTGTCGACAACACAGCCGAAGCGCCAGCATCCGTCAAGCGCTATCGCACCTCGATTCGGGCTGAATTGTGACAGTTTCGGCGGCGCATGACCCCCAAAAAAATCGAAATCGATTTTCGGAAAGTATCATGCGCAAAAATTAAGTGCCGCAGCCTTTGCGTGTCCAAAGACGCGGCGCTGTAGACGCAAGCTTTGAAAAACAGCGCAGCTCAGCTGGCAAGCCCGGCGACAAGCTGGCTGTAGGCGCTCTTCGCCACTGCAGTCAGCTGCGCGCGCGGCAGCGAGCCGACGACGGCGCAGCCATAGCCCTTGTCCAACCAGTAGATCGCCTCGGGGCCGTCTTCTTCCGATCCATAAGTGCCCTTGGTCTTCTCGGCCGATTCCGCTGTGACGAACAGCGAGATGCGCTCGCCCTTGGCGTCCTCATAAAGCAACATCGCGGCCTTGCTCTCGCCAGCGGGCAGCAGCCGACCGCCGATGAGCTGGAATCCTTGCGCCGCCAGATCCGGTGCGACCAGCTTCAGGCCGAGCCTATTGGACAGCCAGGTCTGCAGATGATCCTTGTCGCTGGCCGGCACTTCCACCGCATGCCGCTGCTCGGCGGCATAGAGGACATGGGCTGCGATCGCCTGTTCGGCGAGTTGGTCCTCGGCCGGATCTTCCAGACCGAGATGGTCGATGCCGGCGACATAGCCGCCAACACCGCCGATGGCCAGCATCGCCGCTGCGGCGGCCGCCCGCCACCAGCGCGAGCTCGATGCCGCCGTCTTGACCGGCCCCTCGCCGAACACGATATTTTGCAACCGCGCCGGCACCGGCTCGTCGAGCACGCCGGCGAAGGCGGCACGAAGTGCTGCGCGGTCGGCGACATAGCGGACGCTCCTCGCCTTCATTTCAGGATTGGCCTCGAGCCAGGCGTCATAAGCCACGCGCTCGTCAACCGGCAGCTCGTCATCGAGGGCCATATGGATGTCGCGTTCGGAAAAGTCGCGCCGGGTCATTTCTCGACGATCCTTATCGCCCGGCGACGCGCGGCATCATCCAGCAACCCGCGCAACTCGTCACGCCCGCGCGCGATGCGCGACATCAGCGTGCCGGCCGGAACGCCGAGGATGTTGGCGGCCTCGGCATAGGAAAAGCCTTCGATGGCGACCATGACCAGTGCTGCGCGCCGATCGGGGCTGATCGCCTGCAACGCGTCGATGATCTCGCGCGAGGCGATGCTCTCCACCTGCTCAGCGGGCGCTGCCTGCGCCTCGCGCGCTTCCAGCGGCAAGATCGCTGCTTCGCCGCGCCGGTTCACCTTGCGCATCTGGTCGATGAACAAATGATGCATGATCGTAAACAGCCACCTCCTGGGGCTTTCTCCAGTCTGCCAATTGTCGAGCCGCACAAGCGCCCGTTCGAGACAGTCCTGAACGAGATCGTCGGCGGAATCGCGATCGCGCAGCAGCGAGCGCGCGTAACGGCGCAGGCGTGGTATCTCGCCAAGGATTGCTGCCTTCTTTTCGTCCATGACCGCTGGTTCTGAGGTCGCCCTTGTTCATCCGATTGAACGCGCCTTCACGGCGCGGCGCAAGCGGCCAGCGCGAAGCGGTCCGCCGCCCGGCCACCCAAGCAATGCAATAACGCTGGCGCGGACCGGTTTATTCCCGGTGGGATTGAGAGGCAACGCAGAGTCCTCTCATCGCGGGCCCCGATAACCCGCCGTGGCATGTGCGGAAGGCGCAGCGAGCCGCCGAGTTCCTTCGCACCCCTCCAGCGCTGCGAAATATCCCACGCCGTATTGGGACTCACAGTTGAACCGCCCAGACCGGGCTCGCCAGCGTCAGTCTTCCCATGCCTCGTCAGTAAATGCCTTCATGTCGAAGTTGGGATCGGATGGCCCCAACGCGGCACACTTCTCCTGCCACACCGCAATCCTGTCCCGTAAAGGCTTGCAGGCGTGGTTACGCTCAAGTTCATGCAAAAGCGCAATCCGCACGGCTTCCGTTTTGCTGGCGGCGTTGATCTCTCGCTGCAGTTTCGTGGCCAACGCATCCACTTCGTCATCGCGAATATAGAGCGGCACTTGAAAGTCTCCTTCGGGATATTCAAATATTTCATTTTGAATATCCAAACAACAGACCTTTAGGTTCCTCTCGCTGCTCTTGTCAGCAGCCGCTGATAGAACAGGCCGATGCCGATCAGCACCGCGCCGAGGCCGATGAAGGACAGCGCCCTCAGAACGCCTTCCAGTTCCGACATGTCGAAGAGGAACACCTTCAACACCGCGACCGAGATCAGGGCGGCCGACGCAACGCGCAGCACCTGCGACTTCAGCCAGACGCCGGCGGTGAGCAGCGCCACGCCAATGATCAGCCACAGCGCGGAATAGGTGTAGGTCTCGAGCTGGCCGAGGCCGCTCCACAGGCCGATGAACTCGCCCTTGAACAGCCGCCGCACCGATAGCGTCGCATAGACGAAGGCGAGCAGCGCCGCCATCAGCGCCAGCATCGCGGCATACCATTTCGGCCGCTTGTCACGGGCGTAGAGCGCGAGCCCGCCGGCAGCGATGGCCGGCAAGAGATAGGCGAGGAACAGCAGGTTGAACACCGGGATCCGGCCGGTTGATTCGTCGGTAAACAGCGGGTTCAGCGCCACAAAATGCTGGATGACGATGAAGGCGACCGAGACGACGCCCGCGGCAAGCGAACCATAGCGCAGCATCAAGCTTGGCGAGCGCATGTCGACGGCGACCAGGATGGCGCCGGCGCCGATGGCGATCAGCGTGTAGATCGCCTGCTCGGCGAGCGTCGCAGCACCCATGTCGATGACGCCGCCATGCATGGCATGGCGCACCAATATGGCAACCGTGAGCACTGCAAACAGCGCTGCGCCCGCTTCCATGGCGAGGCGTGGCCGGCCATTTGTGGTGCGGGCGAGTTGCCAGGCGGCGAAGCCGAAGGCAAGCGCCGGCACGCCGTAGCCCGGCAGCAGCCAGTTGAACACCGGCGTCCTCGACAGGAATTCAGCGCCGACGATTGTCGGATCGAAGGCGATGCGACCGAGCACCGCGATGACCGCAGCGACCGAAATCCAGCCGAGCACCGGGTAGGCGCGCCAGCGGGTGGCCAGCGCCGGCACGATGGCCGCGGCACCCAGAAGCATGGTCGTCCAGCCGGACCCAAAGGCCATGTAGAGCATCAGCAAGGCAGCGACTGCTGCCCCGCCAAGCGCGAACGAGACGGCCGCACCGCCCCGCAGCGGCGGCTGTTCACCGCGCGCAATCCACTCGCCGCCGGTGGCGAAGACCACCACCAAAAGGGCTGCAACCGCCGCGTAGACAAGATCGCGGTCGAGATTGCCGAAGGTGAACCAGAGCGCCAACAGAATGACCAGCGGCGCGACAACGCCCCATGCCGCCCATGAGGCGGCGCGGATGTGAGCCGATGCAGCAAATTTGCGCGCTGCCCAGAAGCCGGCTGCGATGAGCACAAGTCCGAGAACGATGCCGATCCTGAGTATCAGCGTATCGGCAACTGCCGCCGGCAGGCCATCGACGCCGAGAGCGCCACCCGAAAAGTCTGAAACGACAGAGGTTGGCGGAATGATGCCGAGGTAGACCAGAACCGTCGCCAGCCCTGCGGCGTGCAGAAGCGCCAGCGCCAGCGGTCGGTAGAGCGCTACCGCGACCAAGGCTGCGATAAGGGCTGCACCCGGCAGAGCATCGCCGGCAGCGTATGCGGGGTCGACGAACAGCGCCATCGCCGAAAGGCCGACGAAGAAGCCAGGCGCGACCGATGGCCAGTCGAAGCCCCTGGCGGGTTCTGCTTCGCCACCGCGACGGCCGAGCCAGACGAGGGCGAGCACCGCCAGGGTCACCGCATTGATAAAGAGGACGACAGGCAGGTTGGTGCCCGGCGCATCGGTCATGTAAAGAATGGTCCAGAGGCCGGTGCCGACGAACGCTGCCGCCATCAGCAATTTCCAGTCGCGCAGGCGGGCGATCACGCCGGTAGCGGCGAGCACAATCGCCAAATAGCCGAACAGCGCCCAAGGATTCGGCGCCTGCGAGGCGACCAGCATGGGCGTCACCACCGCGCCGAGCAGGCCGACACCGGCCAGCGCCTTGCCATGGACGAGGGCTGCTGCGATCGTCGCCACACCGATGGCGCCGAGCAGCGTGAAGGCGAGCGCCGGCCCGATGAAGCCGTAGACGCCATGCGCGGCATAAACCGTGCCGAACAGGATGAAAGCACCGGCCGCCGTCAGGATCGCCGGAATATAGGCGCCGGCGACTCCCTGCACCGGCACCTTGAAGCCGGTACGGCGGATGAACTCGCCGACGGCGACCAGCACCAGCCCGAGCATTGCTGCCATGCTCAGCCGCACGCCGGGACCGAAAATGCCGGCCTCGATGGTGTAGCGGATCAGAAACAGCCCGCCCAGCGCCAGCGCGATGCCGCCGACCCAGACCGCCCAGCGGGTGCCGAGCGCCGTTTCAATATCGGGTTTTTGGGCCGGTTTCGCCGTCGCGGCCACCGGTTGCGCAGGTGCAGGCCCAGCCGGCGCCGCTTCACCCGCAGCCCACGGTCCGGATGCAGCCTCCGTGGCTTCAACCTCCGTGGGCGGCTTTTCCTCAGCAGCAGCTTCGCCCGCCGGTGGCGGGGCAATGTCGGTGACGGCCGCAATTGCCGCGTCTGCCGGCATGCTGTCGTTTGCGGCCTGTTCTACCGGCTTGGCCTGCGGCGGGGCCACATGGACGCCCGAAAGCACGAGGCTGCGCAGCGCACCAAGTTCGCGCTCGATCAGGCCGATGCGGCTCTGCTGGCGCGAGATAATGACGAACAGCGCGATGATCGCGACGAGGCCGATCAGGCTTTCGAACATGGCGGTTCCCCCAAACCAAGCCAGTAGTGACCGACAAATACGGCGGCCAGACGGCCAGCCGAGTCAGCGCCGCCAGACTGGCGAGCGGAAAGACTGGCGAGCGGAAAGATCGAGCATGTTTCGGTGCCGAAAGCCAGCGGCGGCGCCTTGTATTTGTTGTCGATGATGCGCTGGAGCAATTCCAGGCCGGTATATTCAGCCGATGTCGGCGTGTGGAATGGTGCCGAGGCCGGGCGGCGAGACCTGGCCTGGAAAGAGTTCCACGTCGCTCATGTAATGATTTCTCCGGCGGCGGTCTCGGCGCCAATCTCTTTGCCCGCCGCATGGTGCTTGCGTAGGGCGGCGAGGAAGCCGGTGCGGGCACCGGGCGCCTCGATCCCGCGCGGCTCGTAGACATGGCGGGAAAAAAAGAAGCCGGTCAGCCGGAAGGCGTCCTCGATCGCCGCCGGATCGGCGCGCAGCCCGGAGCCGCGCTGCAGGAATTCGGGGAGCACCAGCATCTTGTCGCGCCATGGCGCGCCTGCGGCGCGCGACACGGCGCGCCCGGACTTCGGCGAGACATAGGCAAGGTCCTGCCTGGCGCCGGTCGCGGCACACTGGCTGAGATCGAGGCCGAAGCCGAGTTCGTCGAGAATCAGCAATTCGAAGCGCGCCACCAGCTCGCCGGCGGCGTCCGCATCGTCGAGATGGGCGATCATCACGGCCAGCGTCTCGTAGAGACCGTCATGCGCGTCGCGCTCGGGCAGCAGGCGCAGATGCGCCGCCATGGTCTGCAGCCCATAGATGGCGACGGCGCTGTCCATGAGCCGGGCGGCGTTCATCTCGATCGCCTCGGCCTGGAAGGTGCCCAGATGCTCGTCGAGTCGCGCCCGCCACAACAGGTCGACGCGGTTGCCGGGCTGCAGAACCGGCTGTTGCTTGCGCGAGCGGCCGCCGCGCACAAGGCCGAGGTGGCGGCCGTGCGCACGCGTCATGACCTCAAGAATGGCGCTGGTTTCGCCATGCTTGCGGGTGCCGAGAATAATTCCCTCGTCGCGCCATTCCATGAACGCAGCTTGTCATCGCTTCGGTGGCGAAATCAAGTTTTTCAGGCGCTGTGTGGGTGCCCTCCGCGGCGATCCCGCGCGGAGGTGATCGGCAAGCACTTCATCGATCACGCGTCGCGACTTTTCAACCTCAATTGGATTGATGTCTATATGGCCGGCGACCGTAATCAGCGCTTTCCATAGCGTCCAGCCACGGCCTCGCGCCCAGGTTGCCTCATCGGCCTGAAGACCGGCGCGAAACACCTCTCGGCTTTTCCCTTCGAAGAGCGTCCACGCAATCGCCAAGTCGCACGAGGGATCGCCCACGCCTGAAGTTCCGAAGTCGATCACGGCGCTCAAAGCACCTTGCCTGACCAACAGGTTTCCCCAACTGACGTCGCCGTGGAACCAGACGGGCGCGCCGTGCCATGTCGCGGCAAGCGCTGCTTCCCACACCGCGCTCGCGGCGACCGTGTCGATCTTGCCGTCGAGGGTTGCAATTGCTTGCCGGGTCTCACCGTCATAGACGCTCAGTGGTCCGCCGCGAAAAAAATTGTGCTGCCCTGGCGCCGGTCCACCGGCGGGATCGATCCGTTGCAGGGCGACCAGGAACTGGGCCAGGCCGGCCGCGAATTGCGGCAGGCTGGCAATACGCTCCAGCGTCGCCGTCTCGCCTTCGATCCAGCGGTAGACGGACCAATGCCAGGGATAGTCGTCGGCCGGGGCTCCCATCGCCAGCGGGACAGGGACAGGCAGCGGCAGCAGAGGCGCAAGCCTTGGCAGCCAGCGATGTTCCTTTTCGACCTGCAAGGCATAGGCGGCCGCACTCGGCAGCCTCACCAGCATATGGTCTCCGAGATAAAAGGTCCTGTTGTCCCATCCGCCTGATGCAACCGGCCGGACAGCAAGATCCTTCCATCGCGGAAATTGCGTGGCGACCAACCGGCTCACGAGGGCTGTGTCGATAGTGACTTCTGGTTCGAGCATGATCTTTTCCGAAAACCGGCTCCCACTTTTCGGGAACATGCTCTAATGCGGAAAATCCAGCCCCATCTCGCGATAGCGCTCGGGGTCGTCGCCCCAGTTCTCGCGCACCTTGACGAACAGGAAAAGATGCACCTTCTGTTCAAGGATACCGGATATCTCCATGCGTGCCGCCTGGCCGATGGCACGGATCGTCTCGCCCTTGTGGCCGAGCACGATCTTCTTCTGGCTGTCACGCTCGACATAGATGGTCTGGTCGATGCGCACCGAGCCGTCCTTCTTCTCTTCCCATTTCTCGGTCTCGATATGGGAGGAATAGGGCAGTTCCTGATGCAGCCTGAGATAGAGCTTTTCGCGGGTGATCTCGGCCGCCAGCTGACGCATCGGCAAGTCGGAGATCTGGTCTTCCGGGTAATACCAGGGGCCGGCAGGCAGGGTTTCCGAGAGATAGTCGAGCACGTCCTTGCAGCCCGACCCGGTTAGCGCCGAGACCATGAAGGTGCGCTTGAACGGCACTCTTTCATTCGCTGCCGCGGACAGGGCCAGCAGCGCCTCGGGCTTGACCCGGTCGACCTTGTTGAGGATCAGCACCATCGGCTGGCGGACATCCTTCAGCCGTTCGAGGATCGCGTCGGCGTCGCCCCTGATGCCGCGCTCGGCGTCGATCAGCAGCAGCACGATGTCGGCGTCCTTGGCGCCGCCCCAGGCGGTCGTCACCATCGCCGTGTCCAACCGCCGCTTCGGCTTGAAGATGCCCGGCGTGTCGACGAAGACGATCTGTGCGTTATTGTGGATGGCGATGCCGCGCACGATGGCGCGCGTCGTCTGCACCTTGTGGGTGACGATCGACACCTTGGCGCCGACCAGTTGGTTGACCAGCGTCGATTTCCCCGCATTGGGCGCGCCGATCAACGCGACGAAGCCAGAATGCGTGGTGGCGGCTTCTGTTGCCGGCGGCGGGACGTCTTCGGTGGCGGTCATGCCGCGCTCCCCTTGTTTAGCCAGACGCCTTCGCGCAACAGCAGTGCGGTCGCGGCGGCTTGCTCGGCCTCGCGCTTGGAGCGCCCGCTGCCGCTCACCGGCGGATAGGCGCCGACCTTGACGCTGACGGTGAACAGCGGATCGTGGTCCGGTCCCTCGCGGCTGTCAATTATGTAGACCGGCACGGCGCCTGCCGCCTGATGCGCCCATTCCTGCAGTTCGGTCTTGGCATCGCGGCGGGCGGCACCGATGGCCTGCGAGCGCGGCCGCCAGTATTTGTGGATGAAGGCGCGGGCCGCCTCCAGCCCGCCGTCGAGATAGAGCACGGCGATCAGCGATTCCAGCGCATCAGCCCGCAGATTGACGCGTTTGCGCCCGTCCAGGCCGCGTACGTCCGAGCCGGCACGGATCAGCTCCGGCAGGCCGATCTCCTCGGCGATGTCCGCCAGCACCTCGGCATTGACCAGCGCGTTGAGCCGGAGCGACAGCTCACCTTCGGCAGCATCAGGATACGCCGCCAGCAGCATGTCGGCGACGACCAGGCCGAGGACGCGGTCGCCCAGGAATTCGAAACGCTCATAGTCAATGCCGGCATGGCTGCTGCGGGCGCTGGCATGGGTCAGCGCGCGCTGCAAGCGCAGTCGATCGGCAAAGGCGTGGCCGGTGCGCTCCATGAGCGCTTCGGCGAGCGCGTCGACGGTCAGCCGTTTTGTCGCCACCATGACCTATTTGACGAAATGGAGCAGGCGCGACGCGCGCATCTGCGACGGCCATTTCCAGATTTCGAGCGGGCTGGCGCTGCCACCGATCGAGAAGAAGATGAGGTTGGCGCGACCGACCAGGTTCTCGTCGGGCACGAAACCGACGGTGAAGCGGCTGTCCGAGGAATTGTCTCTGTTGTCGCCCATCATGAAATAGTAGCCGGGCGGCACGTCGAACTCCTGGGTGTTGTCACCGATCGAGTTGGGTATCAGGTCGAGCGTGTCATAGCTGACGCCATTCGGCAATGTCTCGCGATAGACGTCGACCGGCCCGCTCTCCTCGGTGATGTCGCGATTGTCGATCTGCCCGACCTTCTGGCGCTGCACGCCGACGCCGTTGATGAAGAGCTGGCCATCCTTGACCTGGATCTTGTCGCCCGGCAGGCCGACGACGCGCTTGATGTAGTCGACGGAGGGGTCCGGCGGGAACTTGAACACCGCCACGTCGCCGCGCTTCGGCTCGGCGCCCCAGATGCGGCCCGAAAACAGGTCCGGCCCGAACGGCAGCGAATAGCGCGAGAAGCCATAGGACCATTTGGTGACGAAGAGATAGTCGCCTTCGAGCAAGGTCGGCCGCATCGACCCGGACGGTATAGAAAATGGCTGGAAAAGAAGCGTGCGGATGACCAGAGCGAGCAACAGCGCCTGGACGATGACGCTGACGGTTTCGCCAAGCCCGCCGGATTTCTTCTGGGATTTTTCAGCCACGCTCATGTCGTCCTCGATTATGCGTTGGTTGGTATAGAGTCTCGGCGCGCGCTGGGCAACGTCATGCCGGTGGTGAGATGCGATCAATATGGCGCTTATTCGACGGGCATCGCCTCGATTATCACAAAGGCTTGAGCAAGCGGAAAATCATCGGTGATGGTGAGGTGGATCGCCGCTCTGTGCCCTTCAGGCAGGATCTTGTCCAACTGCGCCGCCGCCCCGCCGGTCAACGCCATGGTTGGCTTGCCGCTGGCCAGATTGACGACGCCCATGTCGCGCCAGAACACCCCTTGCGCCATACCGGTGCCCAGCGCCTTGGCGCAGGCCTCCTTGGCAGCAAAACGCTTGGCATAAGAGGCGGCGCGGGCGCCGCGGTTTTCGGAGCGGGCCTGTTCGACCTCGGTGTAGATACGCTGGATGAAGCGCTGGCCATGGCGCTCCAACGATTTTTCGATGCGTCTGATATCGATCAGGTCGCTGCCGATGCCAATGATCATTGAGCGGGAACTTCCCGTCCGGCCGTTCCAGCTCTGTTCGTCAGGCGCATGGAGCGCGAGAAAGAGCGGCGTGGCCATACGTAGGTGCGCACCCGCTCGAGAAGACCATCAGGCTTGCGGCGTCGAAAAAGCACTCTGTCCCTGTCCTGATCCAATACGCCGGCCCCGGCCACCCGGTAGCGGGTCTTCAAGCACGCCGGAAGGCAATCAAGGCTTCGATATAGCGACACCCAAGTCCCAAGACAACGAATCGCTGCCGCGATGGTCTGCCACAGGAGGTAACCAAATGCGACGGGTTCGCCTTGCCCCGAAGCAGCAAGTTGCATGGACGTCAGCTTGCGAGCGCCAAGCTTCAGCCGCACTCCTATAGTGCACGGCCGGCGTTGCCGGTCTCGAAAACCCAGCCGTCGGGGTAATCTTGAGCAAAGCCAGCCTCGGGAATGAGCAGCGTAGCACGGTATGGCACTGTGGGAGCCTCGTAGATGTACTCGGTCTCACTCACACGATGGTAGGTTTGCGGCAGAACAACCAAACTCGACACGCCAGCCACCAGCCAGGCCACCGGAAAATCCGCCTTGTCGCCGACCTTCAGGTTCATTCTGCGAATTTGTTGTAGGTTCGTCGCCGGCGTAAAGCTGTAGTCCAGATCCACCATCGACTGAACCGCCGGCTGCCGCTGCCCATTGACAGTCCAGCCGGTCTCGTTGCGGATTATTGTGAGATCAACTGACTGGGAACCGATGAACCCGCGAACGCTGCCGGATTTGGTCGTCCAATCTTCGGCCAGTTGCACAGCGTAGTCCAAACGTGCCGGGCCCGCATCCGACAGGTATACAGCGGCTCCATTCAAGTGCCAGCCGAGGTCTGTCTGCTTTAGCTGCACGACATCGTGCCCTGGTGCGTCCGTCCTGCGCCAGATAGCGAGTAGAGACATCTCTCACCTCTCGATGCGTTGTTCATCACCACGATCAATTTTTCGGCCGAGGTCGGATACGAGTTGCTGAAGGCTGCTCCCCAATATGACCAGGCTCACTCCGAGCAAGGCGACATCCTTGATCAGAAAGGCACCTAACCCGTTGAGGAAGGGAAATCCTCCGGAGCCCGTTTCCCAGATCGGCAGGGTGAGCATTGTCGAGGATGTCAGCGCGAAGATGACTGAGCCGATGGCACCCCCCACGAGGCCGGCCCAAACGCTGCGGACAGATGCTATCAGCAGAAGCGCTGTGACCAGTTCGACCACGCCCAGGAAGTAGGAGGCTCCCGCAGATCCGAACGCGGGATAGAGCCATGCCAGCCAAGGCGTATTCTCGATGAATGGCCTAAGCGCCTCGATCTCGATTGCGGTAAATTTCAAAATGCCGATCAACAGCAGAGGGAGCGCCACCCCCAGAAGGGTTACCGCGCGACCGACGGCAGCAAGGTGGTAGCCAGCTTGATTGATGCGCGCCACGAACGGAGCGTTGGCGGTTGCAGAGGTGAACATGGCCTTCTCCTTTCGATTTGTATGCTCAAAGCATATAATAATTCGACCTTGATGTATATGCTCCGAGCATATATTTTTTGGCGATGACCGATTCCAGGATTGAAAATGTGATTGGCGCTCTAGCGCTCGCCTTTGCGGACATTTTGCAGCGGGACGCTCAGGCCAAAGCACCGGAGCCCGGCCCAGCGGCTTCCGCGATCACCCTCATTGGCCACGTACCGGGCCTGTCGATCGAGAGGCTGCGCCGCGCATTGTCACTGTCCCATTCGGGCACCGTCAGACTGGTCGATCGACTGGTCGCGGAGGGATTGGCGGCTCGGTTCTCGGCGCCTGACGACCATCGCGCGGTAGCGCTAAGGCTCACTCCTTTGGGCGAGACGACCTGCAGTGCTATTCTTTCCGCTCGCCAGAAAGGGCTCGCGTCAGCGCTCGCTGTTCTAAGTCAGGAGGAGCTGCAGGAATTCGGTAACCTTGCCGCCAAGCTGTTGCGTGGGCTCGTCAGCACCGAGGACCATGCATACCGTATTTGCCGGCTCTGCAACTATACCGCTTGCCTTGACTGCCCTGTGGAAGCGGAACTGGCCTGAGCTGTGGCTTTGGCAAAACTAAAGCGCGTCGCACCTCGATGATGGCTGCGGCGGGCGTGAACACGGTTGCCCGCAAGCCGACTTGCCGATGCGCTCGTTCGCGCCGAAAATTCCGGTTACCTGTTGTACCAGCTGATCTCGACGAGATTGCCGTCCGGATCGCGGAAATAGACGGACATCATCGGGCCACGGGCTCCGATCCGCTCGACCGGCCCGACTTCTATCGCCACGCCATTGGCAGCCAGGCTGGCACATATCTCCGAGAGCGGGCGCGCGGCGACCAGGCAAAAATCCGCGGAGCCCGGCGTCGGCGCCTTGGCCTTCGGCTCGAAAGTGTGGCCTGCCTCATGCACATTGATCTTTTGCGTTCCAAACAGCAGCGCCGTCGGCCGGTCCGGCTCGTCGAGGCGCTTGAAGCCGAGCACGCGCTGATAGAAGGCGCAGGTGTCTTCGACGGAGCGAACGGTCAGCACGAAATGATCGATGCCGGTAATCACGGTAGCGCCTCAGTTAATGTTTGTTTTAGCAGGTCGTGTCCAAAAACTGCTACGCACCCTCGGTTCAAGCCCCGGTTCAAGCCCAAGGCATGCTTTTAGGCGACATGCCTTAAATGTTGCGGCTGCCCGGCTTGACAGGCGGTATGGCGGCAAGCTCGGGCGGCAGCCTGTCGGCCGGGTAGGCCGGAACCTCATATTCGGCGAGCGCGATCAGCGGCACGCCGACATCGGTCTTGCCGGCCGAGCGGTCGATGATGCAGGCAGCGGCAACCACCTCGGCGCCAAGCGCGCGCAGGCAGTCGATGGTCTCGCGGATCGACAGGCCGGTGGTGACGATGTCCTCGACGATGACGACGCGCGACCCGCTGGCGATCTCGAAGCGGCGGAGCCTGAACTCGCCCGCTTCCCGCTCGACCCAGATCGCCGGTGCGCCAAGATGGCGCGAGGTTTCGTAAGCCGGGATCAGCCCGCCGATCGCCGGGCCGACGACGTAATCGATCCTGCCGGACACAGCAGCGCGGATTTTTTGGGCCAGCGCCTTGCACAGGCGCTCGGTCTTGTCGGCATGCATGAAGACCCGCGCCTTCTGCAGGAAGACCGGGCTACGCAAGCCCGATGTCAGAATGAAATGCCCTTCGAGAACGGCACCGGCTTCACGGAAAACGCCCAGCACTTCGTCGGTGTTCATTGTTCGCTCCGTCCATGGTGAATGGTGAATGGTGAATAGTCAGTAGTCGGCAGTGAGAGCGCCCTTCTTTCACTATTCACTATTCACTATTCACTATTCACTATTCACTATTCACTATTCACTATTCACTATTCACTATTCACTATTCACTATTCACTATTCACTACTCTCGCCATTCACCCATTCACCCGCCGTGCGTCGCTGACGCTCGAATTGTCCTTGAGCTGCGACAGCAGCCGGTTCAGGTGCTTCAGGTCCCAGACTTCGAGATCGATCAGCATTTCGGTGAAATCAGGCGCGGTGCGCACCATCGACAATGTATGGATGTTGGCGTCGTTGGATGCAACGACCTGCGCAATGTCGGCCAGCGAGCCCGGCGCGTTGATGGCGGTGACCGAGACGCGCGCCGGAAACCGCTCCTTGGTGCGCTCGTCAATGTCCCAGCGCACGTCGATCCAGCGTTCTGGCTGGTCGTCGAAGGCCTGCAGCGCCGGCGACTGGATCGGATAGATGGTGATGCCGGTCCCCGGCTGCACGATGCCGACGATGCGGTCGCCGGGCACGGCACCTTCCGGCGCGAAGCGCACCGGCAGGTCGCCGCGCACGCCGCGGATCGGTACGGCGCCGTCCCTTGGCTGGTCCTTGTCCTTGCGTGCGGCGCGGCCCGGAATCTGGAACAGCATGCCGGCGGCGTTGCGGATCTTCGACCAGCCCTCCTCGCGCTGCTTGGGCGCCGCCAGCGTGATGCGCTCGTCCTTGTAGTCGGGAAACACCGCCTTGATGACATCGGTAGAGGCAAGTTCGCCGCGGCCGACAGAGGCCAGCACATCCTCGATGTCCTTGCGTGCCAGCCGATGCAGCACCGATTTCAAGCTTTCCTTGGTAAAAATTTTGCCTGACCGTTCGAAAGCACGTTCCAGTATGCGGATGCCGAGACCCGAATACTGCTTGCGGATGGCGTTCTTGGTGGCGCGGCGGATCGCCGAGCGCGCCTTGCCGGTGACGACGACCGATTCCCATGCCGCCGGCGGCACCTGCGCCTTGGAGCGGATGATCTCGACCTCGTCGCCATTCTTCAGTTCGGTCATCAGCGGCATGATGCGGCCGTTGACCTTGGCGCCGACGCAGGTGTCACCGACATCGGTGTGCACGGCGTAGGCGAAATCGATCGGCGTCGCGCCGCGCGGCAGCGCGATCAGCATGCCCTTGGGCGTGAAGCAGAAAACCTGGTCCTGGAACAACTCGAGCTTGGTGTTTTCGAGGAAGTCCTCGGGATTGTCGCCTTCGGCAAGCTGCTCGATGGTGCGCCGCAGCCAGGCATAGGCGTTGGTCTCCTTCGAGATCGCATGGGCAGTGCCGTTCACCTTGCCGCCGCTGTCCTTGTAGATCGAATGCGCGGCAACGCCATATTCGGCGATCTTGTTCATCTGATAGGTGCGGATCTGCAGCTCGACGCGCTGGCGCGACGGTCCGACGATGGTGGTGTGGATCGAACGGTAGTCGTTCTGCTTCGGCGTCGAGATGTAGTCCTTGAAGCGGCCGGGCACCATCGACCATGTCGTGTGGATGGCGCCGAGCGCCCGGTAGCAGTCCTCGACAGTATCGACGACGACGCGAAAGCCGAAAATGTCGGACAGCTGCTCGAAGGACAGCGCCTTGGCCTCCATCTTGCGGAACACCGACCACGGCTTCTTCTGACGGCTCTTGACCTCGGCCTTGATCGCATATTTGTCGAACAGCGTGGATAGCGCCTTCTCGATCTCGGACAGCACATCCTTGTTGCGCTCGAAGATTTCCGCGAGCCGCGCGGTGACGGCGCGGTAGGCTTCCGGATTGATGAAGCGGAAGGCGATCTCCTCGAGCTCCTCGCGCATGCCTTGCATGCCCATGCGCCCGGCCAGCGGCGCATAGATATCCATCGTTTCCTCGGCGATGCGCAGGCGCTTGGCTTCGGGCACATGGTCGAGAGTGCGCATGTTGTGCAAGCGGTCGGCAAGCTTGACCAGCAGCACGCGAACGTCTTCCGATATCGCCAGCAAGAGCTTGCGCAGGTTTTCCGCCTGCTCGGCCTTCTTGGAGACGAGGTCGAGTTTCTTCAGCTTGGTCAGGCCTTCGACCAGCTTGCCCATTTCCGGACCGAACAGCTCGTCGATCTCGGCCCTGGTCGCCGTGGTGTCCTCGATCGTGTCGTGCAGCAAGGCAACCGCGATGGTCGCCTCATCCATGTGCATTTCGGTGAGGATGGCGGCGACCTCGAGCGGATGCGAGAAATAGGGATCACCGGAGGCGCGCTTCTGGTGACCATGCTTCTGCATGGCGTAGACATAGGCCTTGTTGAGCAGCGCCTCGTTGACGTCAGGCTTGTAGCGCTGGACGCGCTCGACAAGCTCATACTGACGCATCATGGGCGGGATCTCGCAGTGCAGAAATGAATCATGCGCCGCACTGGCGTACGGCGCATGTCATAGATAACCACGAAACCGCCGGCGCGAAAGTGTCGGCGGCCGGTGGGAAGATTAATAATCGTCGCTTTTTTCCGGCGGCACCAGACCTTCGATGCCGGCCAGGAGGTCTTCCTCAGTCATGCGGTCGAAGGTGATGTTGTCCTCGGTGTCGTCGGCGTCAGTTGCCGCAGCGGCGGTGCCGGTCTGGTCGGCGATCGCCTCGCCGTCGGCTTCCGGCTCGTCGACCTCGACATGCTTCTGCAGCGAGTGGATCAGGTCTTCCTTGAGGTCGTCGGGCGACAATGTCTCCTCGGCGATCTCGCGCAGCGCGATGACCGGATTCTTGTCGTTGTCACGAGGAACGGTGATCTGCGCGCCCTGGCTGATCTGACGGGCGCGGTGGCCAGCCAGAAGCACGAGCTCGAAGCGGTTGTTGACCTTGTCGATGCAATCTTCAACGGTTACGCGGGCCATGAGCTGCCCCTTTCATGCCTGGATTTGATGGAAAACAGGCGCGGTCCATAACCCGAACGCCGCCAAAATACAAGCTTTTTGGCAGTGCCGGACAATGCCGGGCTTGGGGCCTGGGCCTGGGGTCTGGCCAAGGCCAGTCTGGGCGCGCGCCGCCTGCGACATGCGGCACCGATCACAATTGCTTGCTATGCAGTATCATACCCTTGGATTGCCGTAAAACCGGCGTTATCTCGAATGACGAAGGTCAGCCGGTTATTTCAAGCCGACCGATAGTCACGCGCATTTAGACGACCGCTTATTTTCGAAAAGGAATATTTCCATGTTCGACCCTCGTGAAAAAATCGCTCTTTTCATCGACGGTGCCAATCTTTACGCCACCTCGCGTGCGCTCGGCTTCGACATCGACTACCGCAGGCTTTTGTCGAACTTCCAGAAGCGCGGCTACCTGCTGCGTGCCTACTACTACACCGCGCTGGTCGAGGATCAGGAATATTCCTCGATCCGGCCGCTGATCGATTGGCTCGACTATAATGGCTTCAAGGTGGTGACCAAGCCGGCCAAGGAGTTCACCGACTCGACCGGCCGCCGCAAGATCAAGGGCAATATGGACATCGAGCTGACCGTCGATGCACTGGAACTCGCCGATGTCGTCGACCACTATGTCATCTTTTCCGGCGACGGCGATTTCCGCACGCTGGTCGAGGCGCTGCAACGGCGCGGGCGCAAGGTCTCGATCGTCTCGACCATGGCTTCGCAGCCGCCGATGATTTCCGACGATCTGCGCCGCCAGGCCGATCATTTCATCGACCTGATTACCTTGAAGAGCGATGTCGGCCGCGATCCGTCAGAGCGGCCGGTGCGCCGGCCCGAACCGGCCGAAGTCGACGAGGACGAGTATTGACGGCGGCGGTCTTGACCGCTCCCCTGGTCGCGTCCTCCGAGCCCGACCGCGATTGCCCGCTCTGCCCGCGGCTGCATGATTTTATCGCGCAATGGCGGCAGCGCGAGCCGTCCTGGTTCAATGCACCAGTGCCGACCTTTCTGCCACCCGAGGGCGAGGATGCGGTGCGGCTGCTGATCGTCGGACTGGCGCCGGGCCTGCGCGGCGCAAACCGCACCGGACGCCCCTTCACCGGCGATTTTGCCGGCGACCTGCTCTACAACACGCTGATCGCACACGGCTTTGCCCGTGGCCAATTCAAGGCGCGGCCCGATGACGGGCTGGAGCTTGTCGGCACGGCGATTACCAATGCAGTTCGCTGCGTGCCGCCGGACAACAAGCCGGCCGGCGCCGAGATTGCCACCTGCCGGACGTTCCTGGTGCCGACGATCGCGCGGTTCAAGAACCTGCGCGCCGTGCTGGCGCTGGGCTCGATCGCGCACCAGTCGACCGTGCGGGCGCTCGGCCAGCGTGTCGCCGCTTATCCGTTCAAGCATGGCGGGCAGCAGCAAACCAATGGCGTGACGCTGTTTTCCAGCTATCATTGCTCGCGCTACAA
The DNA here is from genome assembly GCF_000502375.1 of Mesorhizobium sp. L48C026A00. Taxonomy (NCBI): domain Bacteria; kingdom Pseudomonadati; phylum Pseudomonadota; class Alphaproteobacteria; order Hyphomicrobiales; family Phyllobacteriaceae; genus Mesorhizobium; species Mesorhizobium sp. L48C026A00. Next base: position 164,066 of record NZ_AYWU01000015.1, read on the forward strand.
CACCAACACCGGCGTGCTGACGGAAGCAATGTTCGTCAACGTATTCAGGGAGATAGCGGCGTTTCTGGAGAGATAGATTCGGGCGGTGACGCAAACAGCTCGGCCAATTTCTCCGGCCCGCCCTGAAGCACATTCAGATCGACATCCCCGGTGATGCCGTCGACGCGACCGCTGTCGTGGTACTGCCAATAGATCCAGTCGTCATGACCTGGCTGCAGCGCCAGCGAACGAACCCAGCGCGGGCGGCCGACGATCTGGCTGGTATAGGCCCGTGCCGCGTCGTCGGTCACGTAAAGGATCGCCGTCTTGCCGAAAGCTGCCTCGACAGGGCCGAGGAAAGCCGAGAGTTCAACGCTCAATTCTTCGGGCGATGGCCGTCGCGGGCAATTGCCGACGAATTCGATATCAACCGCCGGCGGCAGCAGCGCTTGATCGCTCGGCACGACGGAGATGAAATTCTTCGCCTGATTGGCGCCAGGCCGGCAGAAGGTGAAGAAATGATAGGCGCCGACCGCCAGACCAGCCGCACGCGCCTCACGCAGATTGGCCGCGAAGGCATCGTCGACGTGGTCGCCGCCTTCAGTTGCCTTGATGATGGCGAAGGCGACATCGTCGGCGGCAACACGCCGCCAGTCGATCTGTCGCTGATGATGCGAAACGTCGATGCCCCTGACCGGATATTTGCCGCGGTCCGGAGAAAACGGCTGGAAGTAGAAATAGCCGGCGGCCGTGACAAGGCACGCCAGGATCAGGCTGGCCGCACCCCAAAGGACAATTCGGTTCCTCATCCGGTTCTTCAAAAGAGTGGCTCCCGGCCTACCCACGCTCCTTCAGCAGCCGGCCCTTTTCGCGCGACCAGTCGCGCTGCTTTTCGGTCTCGCGCTTGTCGTGCAGTTTCTTGCCACGGCCGACGGCGAGCACAAGCTTCGCCCGGCCCTTTTCATTGAAATAGATTTTTAGCGGCACCAGCGTCATGCCTTCGCGATCGACACTCTGCGACAGCTTGGCCATCTCGCGCTTGTTGAGCAGGAGTTTGCGGCGCCGGCGCGGCTCATGGTTGAAGCGGTTGGCCTGCAGATATTCCGGCAGATAGGAGTTGATCAGCCAGATCTCGCCGCCCTCGACCGAGGCGTAGCTGTCCTGGATGTTGGCCTGGCCCTGGCGCAGCGACTTCACCTCGGTGCCGGTCAGCACCAGGCCGGCCTCGATCGTGTCGAGCACCTCGTAGGAAAACCGCGCCTTGCGGTTTTCCGCAACGGTCTTGTTGTTGGGATCGGCTTTTCTGACCTGGTTCATGACGTCTATAGTCCGTTTCGAAACTCGCTCCTGCGAGTCAGATGATGGTGGCACTAGAGCGCCGCGCGTTTTTCAAACGCGCAAAGGACGCTCTAGAAGCCTGAGCTTGCGCATGGTCCTTTCCGAAAGCGAACGCTTTCGGGGCCATGCGCGAACCGGAGCGGAGCGTACATATAGTACGTGAGCACCGGAAGCGCAGGTGACGCCTTCAGTTGGCCGCAGGAGTAGAGTTTCCAAACGGGCTCGCTAGTTAATCAAGCCGGCGTGCTTCATGGCCGCATCGATCTTCTCGGCGGTCGACTGCTCGACGGTGACCAGCGGCGAACGCAACACATTCTCGACCTTGCCGAGCTTCGACAGCGCATATTTTGCGCCGGACACGCCGGGTTCCAGGAAAATCGCCTTGTGCAGCGGCAGCAGGCGGTCCTGCAAGTCCAGCGCCTTGGCGTTGTCGCCGGAAAGCGTCGCCTCCTGGAATTCGGCGCACAGCCGCGGCGCGACATTCGCCGTCACCGAGATGCAGCCGACGCCGCCATGGGCGTTGAAACCGAGTGCCGAGGCGTCCTCGCCGGAAAGCTGGATGAAATCTTTGCCACAGGTGGCACGCTGCTCGGAAACCCGCTCGACCTTGCCGGTGGCGTCCTTGACGCCGACGATGTTCTTGAAGTCATGCACCAGCTGGCCCATCGTCTCGGGCATCATGTCGATCACCGAGCGCGGCGGAATGTTGTAGATGATGATCGGCAGGCTGGTCGCTTTGGCGACGGCAGCGAAATGCGCATAGAGGCCGCGCTGCGTCGGCCGGTTGTAGTAGGGCGTGACGACGAGTGCCGCGTCGGCGCCCGCCTTCTCGGCATATTGCACCAGGCCAACCGCCTCCTCGGTGTTGTTGGAGCCGGCGCCGGCGACGACCGGAACGCGGCCCTTTGCCACCTCGACGCACACTTTGACGACGTGGCGGTGCTCGTCATGCGACAGCGTCGGCGACTCGCCGGTGGTGCCGACCGGAACCACGCCGGTCGTGCCTTCAGCGATCTGCCAGGCGATGAAGGCGCGAAACGCTTTCTCGTCGAAACGGCCGCTCTTTTCGAACGGTGTCACGAGCGCGGTAAGCGAGCCTCTCAGCATGTCGTCCAACTCCTTGGGGCTGGCGCACGAGCCCGAAAATCGGAGCCGATTCACGGAAAGATCATGCGCCAAATTTAAAGTGCCACAGCGTCCTTTGCGCATCCGAGATGACGCGCGGTGCTGCAGGTGTTTTGTCGTGCGCGCCTTCTAGCCGAAAGCGAAGCGGCGCACCATAGTCTCGACATTGTTGCGCGGCAAGCATGACAAGAATGCCAGCAAGCGCAATTTGAACGACTTCGATAGTCCCGTTTACAGGCTCTTCACCACAGCCAACTAGGCTTCAGTTGATCTGTGCCTGTTGGTGATTGTGCAAGACAGGAAATGATGAAGACGATGCCGACCCGGCAGCCTCATTTTTTCGCGCTGCTTGGCGCAATTCTCCTGTTGACGCCGACCCTTGTGGCCGCCGGCAAGGTCGATGCACAGGTCACGTCGACCATTCCGAAGCCAAACCTGCTGGATACCGGCCTGCAGGGTCCGGAATCCCCTCCCGCCAGCGTCGCCAGGTTGAAGAGCGGCCTCGATGCGCTGGCGGCAAACGACATTGCCGGTGCGCGCCAGGTGCGCGACGCCCTGCCGGTCAATTCGCTCGACCAGCACATCCTTGCCTGGGCGATCGCGTTCTATGGCGGCGACAAGGTGCCAAGCGGCGACATCGCCGATGCTGCGAAAATGCTGCCGAACTGGCCGGGCATGATCGCCTTGCGCAAGAACAGTGAGCGCGCGCTCTACCGCGAAAACCCCGCGCCTGAGATCGTGGTGCAGGCTTTCGGCGGCAGCCAGCCGCAAACAGCCGAGGGCGTGGTGATCCTCGCCCGCTCCTATGTCTCGCTCGGCAACGTCGAGGCGGCGCGCTCGGTGCTGTCGCCTTTCTGGCGCACCGAAAAACTGCAAGCCAGGGACGAGGCGGCGATCATCCAGGAATTCGGCAAGCTGATCCCCGCAGCCGACCACCGTTTCCGCATGGAGCGCATGTTTTATGCCGACCGGGTGAATTCGGCGCTGCGCGTCGCCGGCCTTGCCGGCGCCCGGCAGCTGGCCGACGCCTGGGCCGCGGCGGACAAGGGCGACAAGAATGCGGGGGACAAGAACGCGGCCAGACTGCTGAAGGTGGTGCCCGCCGCGCAGCGTTCGGCCGGCTATCTCTTCGCCCAAGCCCAATATCTGCGCAAGCAGCAGAAGTTTTCCGACGCCGCCGCAATGGTGATGAAGGCGCCGAGCGACCGCAACGCTCTGATCGACCCGGATGCCTGGTGGGCCGAGCGCCGGGTGCTTTCGCGCGAACTGGTCGACCAGGGCAACATGAAGACCGCCTACAGGATAGTCGCCGCACACGCCGGCGAAACTGCTGCCAACGCGGCGGATGCGGAGTTTCATGCCGGCTGGTACGCGCTGCGCGGCCTCAACGATCCCACCACCGCTGCCAAGCATTTTGAGCGGATCGCCGGTCTCGCCCAGGGGCCGATATCGCTGTCGCGCGCCTACTATTGGCTCGGCCGTGCCGCCGCGGCCGGCGGCCCCGGCAGCGCCAGGGATTATTTTAGCCGTGCCGCCGCCTACGGCACGACGTTCTACGGCCAGCTCGCCGGTGAGCGCGTCGGCCGGCAGGTCCTCAACATCGCCCATCCGCAGCCGAGCGCCAGCGATCACCGGAATTTTTCCAGCCGCGAGGCGGTCTGCGCCATCAGGCGACTGCAGCAGGCGGGCTATCAGCGCTACGCCGACACGCTTTACCGCGACCTCGCCGGACAGTTGAGCAGTCCCGGAGAGCTGGCGCTGCTGGCCGCGATGGCGGAAAAGCAGGGCAATCACTTCCTGGCGCTGAAGGTCGGCAAGATCGCCGGTGCGCGCGGCATCGATGTCGGGGCGCTGTCGCATCCGCTCGGCGCCATTCCCGAGACCGCCAACATTTCCGGCTCCGGCAAGGCGCTGGCCTATGCGATCGCCCGCCAGGAAAGCGAGTTCAACATCGGCGCCGTCTCCAGCGCCGGCGCACGTGGCCTGCTGCAGCTGATGCCGGCGACCGCCAGGCAATTGGCTGACAAGGCCGGAATGACCTTCTCGCAGGCGCGGCTGACCACCGACGCCGGCTACAACGCGACCTTGGGCGCCGCCTTCCTCGGCGAGCAGCTCGGCCGCTTCGACGGCTCCTATGTGCTGACCTTCGCCGGCTACAATGCCGGCCCCGGCCGCGCCGCCCAGTGGGTGCCCAGATACGGCGACCCGCGCGGCAAGGACATCGACGCCGTCGTCGACTGGATCGAGCGGATTCCCTATACCGAAACAAGAAGTTACGTCCAGCGCGTGATGGAGAATTACGAAGTCTACAAGATGCGTATTTCCGGCAAGTACGACATTGTGGGAGATTTGGTGAACGGGCGGAGTTGATCCGTTCGGGCGAAGGCTGGCTTGGCGAAGCACCCCCCTCTGCCCTGCCGGGCATCTCCCCCTCAAGGGGGGAGATTGGCAGTTACACTGGCGGCGCCTTCCTTATCAGCGTTGGCGATTGGCGAAAGCAAAGGGACAGCCAATCTCCCCCCTTGAGGGGGAGATGTCCGGCAGGACAGAGGGGGGCGCTGTCCCGCCGACATCTCGAAAATGACGCTTCGATTTGACCGTGCCCGCCCTCCCCTGTAGCAGTCGACGATCCGGCAACGGCGAGGAATCGAGTCCCAAAATGTCGATCGATTTTTCCGACTTCTTCTACGCCTCGCCGGACGGGCTTGAACTCCACGCCCGCATCTATGGCGAAGCGAATTCCGGCCACTGGCCGGTCGTCTGCCTGCCCGGCCTGACCCGCAATTGCCGCGATTTTCATGAGTTGGCGCTGCATCTGTCGCGGCGGGCGCAAACGCCGCGAAAAATCGTCGCTTTCGACTATCGCGGGCGCGGGCAATCCGCCTACGACCCCGATATCGGCCACTACAATATCGGCGTCGAAGCCGGTGACATCCTCGCCGGGTTGGCGGCGCTGGGCATCGACGAGGCTGGTTTCATCGGCACGTCACGCGGCGGGCTGATCATCCATGTGCTTGGCGTGATGCGGCCGGCAGTCCTGCGGGCTATCGTGCTCAACGATATCGGCCCGGTGCTCGAGGCCGGCGGTCTCGCCCATATCCGCTCCTATCTCGAGCGCGCGCCGAAGCCGAAAACCCACGCCGAGGCCGTCGGCGCCCTGCGCGGCGCGCATGGCAGCGACTTTCCTGCCCTGACCGTGGCGGACTGGGAGCGGATGGCAGCGGCGCTCCACCGAGAGACGGTTGAAGGATTATTGCCGGATTTCGACCCGAAGCTGGTCGAGACGCTGGCGGGACTCGATCTGACCCAGAAGCTGCCAGACATGTGGCCGCAGTTCGAGGCGCTGGCGGCGATACCCTTGCTCGCCATCCGCGGCGCCAATTCGAAGCTGCTGTCCGCCGAGACCTTCGAACTGATGCGAAACCGTCATCCCGGTGTCGAGACGATCACGGTCGAGGGCCAGGGCCATGCGCCGATCCTCGAGACCGGCGGCCTGCCCGGCGCCTTCGCCGCTTTTCTGGACAGGGCCGAGCAACACTTCGCCGGGAGCCGGTTTTTTCAACGATAATGGGTCAGGCTTGTTGATTGTGCCGGCGCTTTTCTTTATCCACCAGCGCAACGGAGAGGTGGCCGAGTGGTCGAAGGCGCTCCCCTGCTAAGGGAGTAGAGGTCAAAAGCTTCTCGTGGGTTCGAATCCCATCCTCTCCGCCATCCCGCTTCGCGCTTCGCGCTCGCCGCTTTTCGCCATGCGGCGATTCTGCGGCAACGCCTTGGCCGGCGACTCACAGACATCGCCGCAATTGCGGCAGGCAATTGCCGGAATCGGCCGGATTGCAAGGGCTGGCCCAATGGGTCTCCAACCTGTCTCCGGCAGCCCAATGGTTAACGGGAGCTTTCCGAGTGAGGCCAAATCGTGTCATTTGTGCAACAAGGCAGGGTGATAGCGCCTGCACAGACCTTTCGCCGATGCGATGGTTGTTGAACGCCGCCGCCTCATGGGTAATGTCGGGTTCGAAGGAGCGGCGCGGTGCGCATCTTTTTCGGTAGTGGGGATGGGGCAGGGAACGCTGTCCTTCAGCAAAGAATACCCAGACCCGTTTTTTAACTTTTGACTGGAGGTCAGAAAATGAACATCAAGAGCCTTCTTCTTGGCTCCGCTGCGGCTCTGGTCGCAGTTTCCGGTGCGCGCGCCGCCGACGCCGTCGTCGTCGCCGAGCCGGAACCCGCTGAATACGTCCGCATCTGCGACGTCTACGGCGCTGGCTACTTCTACATCCCCGGCACCGAGACCTGCCTGCGCATCGGCGGCTATGTCCGCTACGACATCGGCGTCGGCGACGTCGGCTCGTTCGACGGTGCTGAGAACTTCGACGTCGAGGACGGCGACATTCAGGACACCTACTACAAGCAGGCGCGCTTTAACCTGAAGACCTGGACCGGCCAGGAAACTGAGCTCGGCACCTTGAAGACCTACACCGAGACCCGCTTCAACTTCGGCAACCGGAACCGGCACGTCAGCAGCACATACGTCCCCGGTGTCGATCCGGACGGCGACGGTCCGCTGCCCGCGCCGCCAGGTGAGACTATCATTGATGTCGCTAACCCTGCCGAAAACAAAGGCATTTCGCTGAACTTCGCCTGGATCCAGCTCGGCGGCCTGCGCGTCGGTAAAGACGAATCGGCCTTCGATACGTTCATCGGCTACGCCGGCAACGTCATCCAGGATACGCTGGTTCCCTACGGCGGCTTCGACACCAACGTCGTCCAGTACTATTTCGACGCCGGCAACGGCTTCTCGGCCGTGGTCTCGCTCGAACAAGGTTATGGCGACTTCACGATCGACAGCTATGTTCCGCATGTCGTCGGCGGCGTGAAGTGGACGCAGGGCTGGGGCGCCATCACCGGCGTCATTGCTTACGACGCCAACTACGAAGAAGTGGCCGGCAAGGTTCGCCTCGACGTCACCCCAATGGAGAACCTGTCGCTGTTCATCATGGCCGGCTACGGCACTGACGACAACTACGAGGATCCCGGCTTCGCAACACCCGTCGCCGGCGGCCGCGGCATGTACAAGCTGTGGAGCGGCAACTGGGCGGNGATCTCGTATGACGAAGGCGAAAACCTCGGCATCGCTGCCAACATCGCCTATGACATCGTTCCGGGCCTGACGATCACGGCCGAAGTCGATTACCTGCACGCCGGCGAGTTCGGCGAGGCCGGCTTCAGCAACTGGACCGCTGCGGACGACGAAGACAGCCTCGGCGGCATGCTCCGCTTCCAGCGCTCGTTCTAATCAGCAGCGTTTGACTGAACTCGAACCCGGCGGGCAACCGCCGGGTTTTTTCGTGTCGGCGTGGCTGTCAAGGGCGGAATGTTTTCAGCCGAATAATGCAGCTGCACAGAATGAAAGCAGCGGCGATCCTTCGCGCCCCCCTCTGTCCTGCTGGACAGGGCTCTTCCTTCTCCCCCTGTGGGAGAAGGTGGATTGGCGCGCAGCGCCAAGACGGTTGAGGGGTGTTGGACGGAGTGCGGTTGGTGCCAAGCTGGAACACCCCTCATCCGACCGAGCTTCGCTCGGCCACCTTCTCCCACAAGGGGAGAAGGAGAGAGCCCCGGTCAAATCTCAGCAAGATCGCCCAGCGACTGTATCAGTGGCTGAATTTCGTTTTCATAATTCTTCCAGCGCTTGACCGACGATTTGTAGATCGGTTGGCGAACCTGCCAGCGGCTGGGCGTGTTGACCGAGCCATCCCTGTCGAAAAAGCGCAGGCAGGCGTCATCCCAGGGCAGCCCGAGATAATCTATCAGGCGGCGCGACTGGGCTTCCTGGTCGTCGACCAGCTTCTCGTAGCGGTTTTCGAAGATAAGGCCTGGAAAGACCTCGTTCCAGTGCCGCATCAGGCGGTCATATTCGCGATAGTACAGGCCTAGTGTTGTCAGGTCGGTGTTGTAGCTGTGTGCCTCGCTGAAGTTGAGGACGAAGCAGGAGACGCAATTGTCGATGGCGTCACGACGGCAATGAATGATGCGCGCGTTGGGGAAAAGAAGCCCGATAAGGCCGATCAGTTCAAAATTGTGCGGCGTCTTGTCCACGACGCGAAGTGCGGCAGGCGCCCGCTCCCGCAAATAGGACAGATGCTCTTCGGCCAACGTTCTGGACAGGTCTTCCGTGATCGAGGTGATCGGCTGGCTCAAATCACCAGCCGATAATGTCTTGAGGCCGATCGCATTCGCGACCCGACTCAGTTTGCTAAGCTCCCCTGCGCCATGAACGTCCGGATGGCTGGCGCAGATCTGCTCGGTGAGCGTCGTCCCCGAGCGTGGCATGCCAACCACGAACACAGGCGCTTCGGAAGGATTTCCATAGCCGGCGCGGTCAGCCAAAAAGTCCGGCGTGAAGGTTTCGATCATCGAATCGACCCACCGACGATACAGGTCGATATCGAACCTTTGGCCGGAGGCCTGTTTCGCCTTGTTGAAATGGTCGAATGCCTCGTCATAGCGCTTGAGGTCATTCAGCACCTTGCCGGCGGCGTGATGGAGTTGCTGCGCGCCTTCCGAACCAAGTTTCGGATTACCGAGCTCACGAAGGATGGATTGGAGTTCCTCAGGCTCCTCGGTGAAGCTTCGCGTCTGTACAAGGTCGTTGTAAGCAGCCGGCACGCCAATACGACGTGCGATTGCTTCTCTCAGATATGCGGCGGCTTCATCCATACGCCCCAGGCCGCTGAGCGCGCTGGCCAGCCCGGCTCGCACCTTGGGATGATCGCGGTTGATTTTCAGCGCCTTTTCGTAAAGCGGTAAAGCCATGTCGGGCTTGTCGAACGCCGTGTAAGTGCGCCCCAATGCACAAAGTGCTTCGATAAGGCCGGGCTGCAGTTCCAAGGCATACTGCATATGCTTGATTGCTGGCGAATACTCGCTGACCTTCACATAGGCCTCGCCCAGGCTGAGGTGGTAGTAGGGGTTTTTAGGTTCCTCGCCGACCGCCCGTGCGAAATATCGCAAGGCCCGCTCATCGTCGTAACCCAGGTATATGGTCCCCAGGATGTATAAGGCGAGCGGATGGTTTGGCGTGCGCTCCAGAACCCGAAGGCATAGGTCCTGAGCCTCGTCGAGCCGCTTGGCCTGCTGAAAGGCATATGCCTGTTTCAGCAATGCGTCGTCGGCCTGCGCACGCGATTGGGCGCTTGCTTTCTGCGGGCTCACCAAAGGCTTCACTATCGGCCCCTTCACTTTTGGCGCGGGTCCGGGCTTGATGTGCTTTGACCAGGCAGGCGGGAGTCGATTGTTCATGATATCTCGCTAGCAAAAAGAAATATCTCGCTAGCAAAAAGTGCGGGGGGAATCCAGCATGCTGCTGCAGCCAAGGCGGGAGCTTGCGCGGCCACCTGTGCCGCGCTAGCAAGAAGGCACTTTTGGAGCGAGCCCCCTTTTTTTGCGAGACTTGCCATGCGCCAGCGCCCTCCCCTCACGCCGATCGTCAGCGTGCTTCCTTCGACGGTGCCGTTTGTCGGCCCGGAGGCGCAGGAGCGGGATCGCGGCCGCGCGTTTCGCGCCCGCATCGGCGCCAATGAGAGCAGTTTTGGCCCCTCGCCGCGCGTCATAGCCCGCATGGCCGGCATCGCCGGCGACATGTGGATGTATTGTGATCCAGACAATCACGATTTGAAGGTGACTGTTGCCGGGCATCTTGGCGTTGGCGTCGAAAACGTGGTGGTCGGCGAAGGCATAGACGGGTTGCTCAGCCTGGTGGCGCGCATGTATGTGGCATCAGGCGACGCGGTGGTCACCTCGCTCGGCGCCTATCCGACCTTCAATTTCCATATTGCCGGCGTCGGCGGCCGGCTGGTCGCGGTCCCCTACGAGAACGACCGGGAAAGCCTGGACGGCCTGTTGGCTGCGGTCACCAGGGACAAAGCGCCGCTGGTCTACCTGTCCAACCCGGACAATCCGATGGGCAGTTGGTGGGAGGCGGCGGAACTCATCCGCTTCATCGAAGCCCTGCCGGAGACCACCATGCTGGTGCTCGACGAGGCCTATGGCGAATTGGGCCCTGCCTCGGCGCTGCCGCCGATCGACGTGTCGCGGCCGAACGTCATCCGCTTGCGCACCTTCTCGAAGGCCTACGGGCTGGCCGGCATACGCTGCGGCTATGCGGTAGCCGACGCTCAGGTGATCCGCGATTTCGAGAAGATCCGCAACCACTACGGCGTCAGCCGCATGGCGCAGATCGCCGGCGTCGAGGCGCTGGCCGATCAGGACTATCTGCAAAGCGTGGTGGCGCGGGTCGCTTCCGGCCGCCGGCGCATCGCCGAGATCGCCGAGGCCAATGCGCTGAAGCCGCTGCCCTCGGCTACCAATTTCGTCACCATGGACTGCGGCGGCGACGGCGCCTTCGCGCTGAAGGTGCTGCAGGCGCTTTTGTCGCGCGATGTGTTCATCCGCAAGCCGATGGTGCCGGTGCTCGACCGTTGTATCAGGGTCAGCGTCGGCCTCGACCACGAGCTCGACATTTTTGCCGAGGAATTGCCGGGTGCGCTGGCGGCAGCACGGGGAAGCTGAAAGGCGCTCTTCCTTCTCCCCTTGTGGGAGAAGGTGGATCGGCGCGCAGCGCCGAGACGGATGAGGGGTGTTGGACGGAATGCCGACGGTGCCAAGNTGTGGGAGAAGGTGGATCGGCGCGCAGCGCCGAGACGGATGAGGGGTGTTGGACGGAATGCCGACGGTGCCAAGCTGGAACACCCTCATCCGACCTCGCTTCGCGAGGCCACCTTCTCCCACAAGGGGAGAAGAAGGAGTCGCGCTCTTGAATTAATTGAACGTTCGTTTTATTTCTTACCCTCTCAACGAGGCTTGCATGGCGCGCACGACCGGTTCCGACGGCGAAAAGACCGAAGCAGCGGTTCGCGAGGCGGCGGTCAGCCTGATCGCGCGTCTGGGCTATGAGGCGATGTCGATGCGCCAGCTGGCCGCCGAGGTCGGCGTCCAGGCGGCGGCGCTCTACCGTTATTTTCCGACCAAGCAAGACCTCTTGTTCACGCTGATGCGCGAGCACATGGAAGGGCTGATCGGGGCATGGGACGCGGCGCGCCCGGTCGCGGCCGATCCGGCGACACGGCTCGCCGCCTATGTCGAAAACCACATCGCCTTCCACATCGAACGCCGCCATTCCACCCATGTCTCGAACATGGAATTGCGCAGCCTGTCGCATGACCGCCTGACGCAGATCCTGCGTATGCGCACCGCCTATGAGAAGGAGCTGCGCGTCATCTTGCGCGACGGCGCGGAAGCCGGCGTCTTCGACGTCGAAGACACAGGGCTGACCGCCATGGCGCTGATCCAGATGATGACCGGCGTCATCGTCTGGTTCCGGCCGGGCGAGCGGCTATCGATCTCGGAGGTAACCGCCACATATCTTTCAATGACGATGCGCCTGGTTGGAGGCAAAGGCCTCTGGCGCGACAACGACCTGCAGCGCCGCAGCCGGCGAGCAAAGGACGCTGTAGCACTTTGATTTTGCGCCCTTCCCGAAATCGAATTCGATTTCGGGGCCGTGCGCCGGGAGAAACGGCATGTACACGCACACACTCAACTTCGGGCTTGACGAAGACATCGAAGCGCTGCGCGACCTGGTGCGGCGCTTCGCCCAGGACAAGATCGCCCCAATCGCCGCCGAGATCGACCGCTCGAATGAATTTCCGGCGCATCTGTGGGCCGAGCTCGGTGGGCTCGGCCTGCTCGGCATCACCGCCGATCCGGAATTCGGCGGCACCGGCATGGGCTATCTCGCCCATGTCGTGGCGATGGAGGAGATTTCGCGCGCCTCGGCCTCGGTCGGCCTCTCCTACGGCGCCCATTCCAACCTCTGTGTCAACCAGATCAATCGCTGGGCAACACCGGCGCAGAAGGAAAAATATATGCCTGCGCTGTGCAGCGGCGCAAAGGTCGGCGCGCTGGCAATGTCGGAATCCGGCGCCGGCTCCGACGTCGTGTCGCTCAAACTGCGCGCCGAAAAGCGCAACGATTGCTATGTGCTCAACGGCACCAAGATCTGGATCACCAACGGCCCGGACGCCGAGACGCTGGTCGTCTACGCCAAGACCGATCCAGAACTCCAGTCGCGCGGCATCACCGCCTTCATCGTCGAAAAGGATTTCGCCGGATTTTCCGTCGCGCAAAAGCTCGACAAGCTCGGCATGCGCGGCTCCAACACCGGCGAACTGGTTTTTTCGGATGTCGAAGTGCCGTTCGACAACGTGCTGCATGAGGAGGGGCGCGGCGTCGAGGTGCTGATGTCGGGTCTCGACTACGAGCGCACGGTGCTCGCCGGCGGCCCGCTCGGGCTGATGGCGGCGTGCCTCGATGTGGCGGTCCCCTATGTGCACGAACGCAAGCAGTTCGGTCAGCCGATCGGCGAGTTCCAGCTGGTGCAGGGCAAGCTCGCCGACATGTATACGACGATGAACGCCGCGCGCGCCTATGTCTATGCCGTCGCCGCCGCCTGCGACCGCGGCCAGACGAGTCGCAAGGACGCCGCCGCCTGCGTGCTGTTCGCTGCCGAGAAGGCGACGCAGATGGCGCTCGACGCCATCCAGCTGCTGGGCGGCAATGGCTACATCAACGACTATCCGACCGGCCGGCTTTTGCGCGACGCCAAGCTCTACGAGATCGGCGCCGGCACCAGCGAGATCCGCCGCTGGCTGATCGGGCGGGAAATCATGGCGGAAGGAGTCTGATGGCGCTATCTCCTGAATTTGCCATGCTGGACGATTTTCCCCATATTTCTCGTGATATGTCATATTTTTGGAACGAGGCGGGCTATGGCGAACGGAACCGAAAAGGCTGGGTTTGACGGGAATCCGCCGACACAATTCGAGGCAGGAGCTCAAAAAACTCCGCTCCGGTTGCCAGCGAAACGCGAGCGCGTCAGACTTGGCGAGGGCGGACGCTTCGTGATCCCGGCTGCGATGCGCGAGGAAATGGGCGTGAAGCCTGGTGAAGACTTGATCCTTCATGTCGAGAACGGCGAGTTGCGGGTAAGGTCGTGGCTTCGGAATCTGCGGCGCGTCCAGGCCGAATTGTCAGCGTTGAAAAAGCCCGGCGAAAGTGTCGTCGACGAATTTCTGAAGGAGCGGCGGGAAGAACAGCGTCGAAGCGATAGACGTTTGGACCGGCTTCATGCCGAAGGAACGGCGGGGAAGGGAGCGAAGTGAAAGCTTACGTCATGGACAGCTCGGCGGCGCTTGCGATCCTGCTTAACGAGAAAGGCACCGATGTTGCCTTGGGTTTCGCGCCGGATGCGCAATTCAGCTCCGTCAATGCGGCCGAAATTATCGCCAAGCTGATCGACAAGGGACGCAGCATGGAAGAGGCCGCGGACGACCTCGCCAGTCTCGGCATGCCGGTCGCTGCTTTCGACGAGATGATGGGCATCGCCGCCGGTCAGCTTCGCGAGCTGACGCGGCATCGCGGCTTGTCGCTGGGCGATCGGGCCTGCCTGGCCCTGGCTATTCGCGAGAACGCCATAGCCGTCACCGCCGACCGCGGCTGGGGCGACCTGGATATCGGCTGCAAGATCGAACTGATCCGGTAACGCCAATGGCCCCCCTCACCTCGCAAATCTCGCCAGCCTCCGACACCTTCCGCGCCAATGCCGAGCGCATGCGGGCGCTGGTCGCCGACATTGCGCAAAAGGCGGCAACCGCCGAGCGTGGCGGCTCGGAGGAAGCGCGTGAGCGCCACCAGAGCCGCGGCAAGCTTTTGCCGCGCGAGCGCCTCGCCCAATTGCTCGACACCGGCTCGCCATTCCTCGAGATCGGCCAGTTCGCCGCGTGGTCGATGTATGGCGAGGACATCGCATCGGCCGGCATCATTACCGGCATCGGCCACGTCGAAGGCACCGAAGTGATGGTCGTCGTCAACGACGCCACGGTGAAGGGCGGCACCTATTATCCAATGACGGTGAAGAAGCATCTGCGCGCCCAGGAGATCGCGCTGCAGAACAGATTGCCTTGCGTCTATCTGGTCGACAGCGGCGGCGCCAACCTGCCCAACCAGGACGAGGTGTTTCCCGACCGCGACCATTTCGGCCGCATCTTCTACAACCAGGCCAACATGTCGGCTGCTGGCATTCCGCAGATCGCCTGCGTCATGGGTTCGTGCACGGCGGGCGGCGCCTATGTGCCGGCGATGTCGGACGAGACGATCATGGTGCGCAACCAGGCGACCATCTTCCTCGGCGGTCCGCCGCTGGTGAAGGCCGCTACCGGCGAGGACGTCAGCGCGGAGGAATTGGGCGGCGCCGAGGTCCACACGCGGCTTTCCGGCGTGGCCGATCATTTTGCGCTGGACGACGAGCATGCGCTGGCGATCGCGCGCCGCATCGTCAAGAACCTCAATCGAAAGAAGCAGATCGGGCTGGCGCTACGCGATCCGATTGCGCCGCTTCATGCAGCCGAAGAACTCTACGGCATCGTGCCGACCGATCTGCGCCAGCCCTATGACGTGCGTGAAGTGATCGCCCGCATCGTCGACGGCTCCGAATTCGACGAGTTCAAGCAGAACTATGGCACCACGCTGGTCACCGGCTTTGCCCATCTCAACGGCATGCCGGTCGGCATCATCGCCAACAACGGCGTGCTGTTTTCCGAAAGTGCGCTGAAGGGCGCGCATTTCATCGAGTTGTGCTGCCAGCGCAAGATTCCGCTGATCTTCCTGCAGAACATCACCGGCTTCATGGTCGGGCGAAAATACGAGGCCGGCGGCATCGCCAAGGACGGCGCCAAGCTGGTGATGGCGGTCGCCACGGCCCGCGTGCCGAAGGTCACCATGATCATCGGCGGCTCGTTCGGCGCCGGCAATTACGGCATGTGCGGACGCGCCTATTCGCCACGCTTCCTGTGGATGTGGCCGAATGCCCGCATTTCGGTGATGGGCGGCGAGCAGGCGGCCACCGTGCTGGCCGTGGTCAAGCGCGAGGGGATCGAACGCAAGGGCGGGGAATGGAGCGCGGAGGAGGAGGCAAAATTCAAGAAGCCGATCCTGATGAAATACGAGCATGAAGGCCACCCGCTGTATTCCTCCGCCCGGCTCTGGGACGACGGCATCATCGATCCGGCCAAGACGCGCGAGGTGCTGGCGCTCAGCCTGTCAGCCGCGCTGAACGCCGGGATCGAGGAGACAAGCTTCGGCGTGTTCAGGATGTGACCGATGAGCGAGATCGAGGCAAGGATTCGCGTTCATGTCGGCGACATCACCAGGCTGGCGGTCGACGCCATCGTCAACGCCGCCAACACCTCACTTCTGGGTGGCGGGGGCGTCGACGGCGCCATCCACCGTGCGGCCGGCCCCGAACTTCTGGCCGAATGCCAAACCCTGAATGGCTGCAAGGTCGGCGACGCAAAACTCACCAAGGGCTACAGGCTGCCGGCACGCTATGTCATCCACACGGTCGGGCCGGTCTGGCAAGGCGGCGGCAAGGGCGAAGCCGAGTTGTTGGCCTCCTGCTACCGCCGGTCGCTCGAACTCGCCGCCGGCAAGGATTGCAGGACGGTGGCATTTCCGGCGATCTCGACCGGTGTATACCGGTATCCAAAGGACCAGGCGACGCAGATCGCCGTTGGCACGGTGAGCGCCTTTGTCAGCCACAATGCGGTTCCTGAAACCGTCATCTTCTGCTGCTTCGACCAACAGACGGCGGACCTATACCAACAGGCGTTGCTGCGCATGGCGGAGCGCTACCGGCTCAGGTAAGAAAATCCATTCATAGTTTTCAGACTTATTTTCATTCCCCGATCTGGCCAGACGAAAGAATCGCGGCTATTGCTCATTGCAAATACCAATGGGGATTGGGCGAAGATGAGACAGCAGCTTTTTCAGAAAACAACTGTATCTGTACTTGCGGGATTGCTTATATTAGCAGCGCCCGGCATTGGAGCGGCGGAATCGCTGGCGGGAAGCAAGGGCGACAGACGTTTCGCCGTCCATTTTCCGGCAGGTTCGACTGGAGATTGCCCGAAGGCCTACAAGGCCTATGTCGCGGCGAGCGGTCATTCGGCCTATGCGACGACGTTCCAATCGCGCGTGACCGACCTCTACATCATCTGCGGCTCCAAACTCAACGCACCCTCGCAACAGGCCGCGGAAGAGAGTGCGTTGCGCAATTGCCAGGCCGGCTTGACAAGATGGAAGGTCAAGACCGCGGCCGGCGGCTGCGGGATCGCTGCCTCCAAGTAGGCAGGCTGGCTTACCGATCCTTTGACAATGGCCGGACTGCAAAGCAGGGTGTTGCCACAGCACGCGTGAAGGAGCATTCGCGCCGTTGGCGGCAAGCTCTGGCTTTGGAGGTCCCATGTTCGCCAAAATCCTGATCGCCAACCGCGGCGAGATCGCTTGCCGGGTGATCCGCACCGCGCGCAGGATGGGCGTGCGCACGGTCGCCGTCTATTCCGACGCCGACGCCGGCGCCTTGCATGTCGAGATGGCCGACGAAGCGGTGCATATCGGACCCTCGCCGGTCGGCGAAAGTTATCTGCGCGGCGACAAGATCGTCGCGGCGGCTTTGGCCACCGGCGTCGAAGCCATCCATCCCGGCTACGGCTTTCTGTCGGAAAACCCTGATTTCGTCGATCAGGTGACAGCGGCCGGGCTCGTCTTCATCGGCCCGTCGGCCGCCTCGATCCGCGCCATGGGGCTGAAGGACGCGGCCAAGCGGCTGATGGAGAAGGCCGGCGTGCCGGTTGTGCCGGGCTATCACGGCGAGGCGCAGGAGATCGTGCTGCTCGCCTCCAAGGCACGCGAGATCGGCTATCCCGTGCTGATCAAGGCGCGCGCCGGCGGCGGCGGCAAGGGCATGCGGCGCGTCGAACATCCAGACGACTTTTCCGAGGCGCTGTCGGGTGCGCGGCGCGAGGCCAAGGCCGCGTTCGGCGACGACCGCGTGTTGGTCGAGAAATATGTCGACAAGCCGCGCCACATCGAGGTTCAGGTTTTCGGCGATATCTTCGGCAATGTCGTGCATCTCTACGAGCGCGACTGCTCGGCGCAGCGGCGCCATCAGAAGGTGATCGAGGAGGCACCCGCCCCCGGGATGACACCGGCATTGCGCAAGGCGATGACGGAGGCGGCGGTGAAGGCCGCCAAGGCGATCGACTATTCCGGCGCCGGCACGATCGAGTTCATCGTCGACGCCTCGCAAGGGCTGAAGGCCGACCGCTTCTGGTTCATGGAAATGAACACCCGCCTGCAGGTCGAGCACCCCGTCACCGAAATGGTCACCGGCACCGACCTGGTCGAGTGGCAGTTGCGGGTGGCGTCCGGCGAAAAGCTGCCGAAGACGCAGAGCGAGATTGCGCTCTCCGGTCACGCCTTCGAGGCGCGCATCTATGCCGAGGACGCGGCAAAGGGCTTTTTGCCGGCGACGGGCACGCTGCATCACCTGAAATTTCCGGATACAGTGCCGGAGGGCGCCAGCATGCGGATCGAGACCGGCGTGCGGACCGGCGATGCCATCTCGCCGTTCTACGACCCGATGATCGCCAAGCTCGTCGTCCACGGCAAGAACAGGCAGGCGGCGCTCGAGGCACTGGGCATTTCCCTTTCGCAAACCGAGATTGCCGGCTCGACCGTCAACACCGCCTTTCTCGCGGCTCTCGCCGCTGACGCGGATTTTTCGGCAGGTGACGTCGACACCGGGCTGATCGGCAGGCATCAGCAAGCGCTGACCGCAGTGCCGCCGCCGAGCAGCGAGATCGTCGCTGCAGCCGCACTTGCGGCGTCCGGCGCCGGGGCTCAGGCACCGACCCGCGACCCGTGGTCGTCGCTTGCCGGCTATGCGCATTTCCACGCGATGGCGCGGCGCACGCGGCTTCGCTACGGCGAGGACGATATCCTGGCGCTTGTATCGATGCGGCCGGACGGGCGCTTCCAGGTGGCACTGGACGCACCTTATGACAGCGCGCTTGATCTTCGCGCTGCCCCTCGCCTCGCCCGCTGGCCAGGCCATGTCACTGTCTTTTCAGGCGCCGTCGGCTACAGCTTCGCGGTGCCGGACCCGTTGGCAAGGGCCGACGAAATCGCCGCCGGTGCCGACAGCCTGCGCGCGCCGATGCCGGGACTGGTCAAGCTGGTGCGCGCGGCAAAAGGCGAAACCGTCATCAAGGGCCAGCCGCTGTTGATCCTGGAAGCGATGAAGATGGAGCACACGATTTCCGCCACGCATGACGGGACGATCGCCGAGATCGCAACAGAGGGCGCGCAGGTCACCGATGGGACGGTGCTGGTGCGTTTTGCCGAGGAAGCCCACGGCTGACGCTGTTCATCCAAGGAGAGGCGACGACGGAAGACGCGCGCCACAAACGCATCACCAAATGAAAATGGCCGGATCTGCCCCGGCCATCTCCGATTGTCGCCAGGCAAAGCCGGCGATCAAGGCTGGATCGGCGCGTATTTGCCGTCGTGCCACTGGTTGATGTCGTAGCTGACGTTCTTGAGGTCGCCCTTTTCATCGAAAGTGACAGGGCCGACGACGGTGCTGATCGGCTGGCCATTCTTCAGCGCTTCGGCAACCTTGGCCGGGTCGTCACTGCCGGCGCGCTTGATACCCTCGGCAAAGGCCTGGATCACGGCATAGGAGAACAGCGTAAAGCCCTCGGGCACGAAGCCGCCCGCCTTGATCTTTTCGATGGCCTGCTTGGCTTCGGGCTTCGCCTGCGGATCCGACGGGAAGACGAACATGGTGCCTTCGCCGGCCGGGCCGGCAACCTGCCAGAATTCCGGCGTGGCAATCGAGTCCGGCATGATCAGCTGGAACTTGAAGTCCTGTTCCGCCGACTGGCGCAGGATGAGGCCGGCCTCTGGGTGGTAGCCGCCGAAATAGACCACATCAGCCTTCAGTTCCTTGAGCTTGGTGACAAGCGCCGAATAGTCCTTTTCGCCGGCGTTGATGCCCTCGTAGAGGATCTCGTTGAGGCCGTTCTGGTTCATCGTCGCCTTGACGGCATCGGCCACGCCCTGCCCATAGGCGCTCTTGTCATGCATGATGACGACCTTCTTGCCGGCGTATTTCTTGGCGATCCATGGACCGATGAAGGCGCCCTGCGCATCATCGCGCGTATAAAGGCGCATGATCGTCGGCCAGCGGGATTTCGCCGCCGCGTCCGTCAGCTCCGGGTTCGACGAAGCCGGACTCATCATCATCGCACCGGCTTCGGCATAGACGGCCGAGGCCGGGATGCTCGAGCCCGAGCAGGCATGGCCATCGATGAACTTGACGCCGTTGGCGACGATGCGGTTTGCGACCGAAACCGCCTGCTTCGGATCGCACTGGTCATCCTGGACGTCGAGCTTGATCTGGCGGCCGTCGACGGCGCCGGCGGCGTTGATCGCGTCGGCGGCGGCTTGCGCGCCCTGCTTGAACTGGTCGCCGATGGTGGCAAGCTGTCCGGTCATCGGTCCGACCACCGAAAAGGTGATGTCTTCGGCGAAGGCCGGCGCGCTCATCACCAGGCCGACAATGGCCGCGCTCAAAATACGCAACTTTTTCATGGCGATACAACTCCTCCACTCGCGCGCGGCCGCTCCGACCGCGCCTCTTCCAGATTAGGTGGGAGAATTTCACCGTTCGCCAAGCCTGTCTTGGCGCATCGGCGGCACTCGATTGGGCCTGCCGCCTTTCTGTTTGGCCATGATCTTCTTCCAAAAACCGGTTTCCACTTTTTGGGACCATGGTCCGAAAACGCGAAAAGCCGCGCCGGCCTTGTTCCGGCCGGTCGCGGCTTTTGTCGATCGAACAATCCCGAACGCTACGCGCGCCCCGAAAACCGCTCGCCTTCCCTGTCCGTCGCGCAGATGGGCTGTATCCGGCCTGCGGCGTTCTTGTCATTGTTGGTCCGGCCGTCTTGCGCGGCCTTGTTCTTGCCGGTCCGGCCGTCTTCGCGCGGCCTTGAAGCGTCCCTGTCGGTGACCTCAGTACATGATGAGTTCAGGTGAGACTTAGTGCATCGTCATCCATTCGCGGGCTTCGCGCAGCGCCCTGGCGATCTCGACTTTCGACATGGCGGCCGACAATTCCGAGCGCAGTTCCGCGGCCCGGACCGAGCCCTTGATCGCAGCGATGTTGAACCATTTGTGGGCGGCGACGACATCGGTCTCGCAATCGCGGCCGGTCGCATACATCATGCCCAGTTCGAAAAGAATGTCGGCCTGGGCAGTTGCCCCCATGGCGCCGAAGTCGGCTTCAGGCATTTCAAAACGTGCCATTTCAATCCCCTGTTCTAGCCCCTGTCAGGCTCCCGAGAGCTGCCTCGTTCTGTCCCCTGGAAACCCTTGGGGCGGCCGCTCTTTCGATGCTTTCGAGAATGAACCGAAGGCTTGAATCCGTCGTTAAACGGCGTGCTTAATTTGAGGAAAACAAAGCTAAAACAAGAGGTAAACGCCGAAATTCATTAACGATGCAAAGCCAGCAATTGCGCCGGTTTGCGCCAAAATTGATGAAAATTTGCGAGGCGCAAATCAAGACTCCGCTAACCACGGAAGACAAAGCCAGCATGCCCGGTGTTTCATTTCTCGCCGACCAGACCGCTTCAGGCGGCCGGGAAAAATCCCGAAGTCTTCCGCAGCGGCACCGCTTTTGTTTTGCCGGGAGGTGGATTAGCTTACGTTTGCGTAAGAGGCAGACTGGCGGGGCGGAACGTTCGTCCGGATGCCCACAGGGAGGAGAAACATGTTTCGCAAAATCAGCATGGGCCTCGCGGCCACATTGATCATGGCCGGCACCGCTTGGGCCGACCCGATCGAAGGCAACTGGAAAACGCAAGCCGGTTCGACCGCCGCCATCACGGGCGGTGGCGACGCATTTTCCATCACGCTCAAATCCGGCAAGTTTGCCGGCAAGCGCATCGGTTCGTTCCAGGTGTCCGGCGCCAACAAATACACGGGTACGATAACCGACCCGGAGACCGACAAGACCTATTCGGGCAAGGCCTCGGTCTCAGGCGCTTCGCTCAAGATGNGCTCAAGATGAGCGGCTGCGTGCTCGGCGGGCTGATCTGCAGGAGCCAGACCTGGCACAAGCTCTGATCGTTTCGACTGCCGCACAATGAAAACGGGGCCGCAAAGGCCCCGTTTTTGTTCGCGCCTCTGTGTTTGGGACACCGACCGATCGACCGGGCTGCGCCTTCTGCGCCCTGACAGTCCAAATTTGAACCGCAGATGAACGCCGGCATCAGAACCGGTTCAGTTGCATCAGGGCATTCTCATGCGTGTCGAAGGAGACACCACGCCATGTTCGCCCGCCGCTTCACCATCGTCTGCCTGCTGATGAGCCTGTTCGGCATGGCGTTCGCCATCCTCGTTGCCGAGGCCGGGCGCCCGGCCCGCTCCTGGGACCAGGCCAATTCCTGCCGGTTCGATTGCGTGAACCATTTTCGCCCCTGAACCGACAAAGTCTTCGAGAGGAGAAAAGCAAAAACCATGGACCGCATCGCCGCCAACGCCCGCAAGACCCTTCGGCTAGTGCCGCGGGCGACGCTCATCCTGATGGTTCTTGCCNACCGCATCGCCGCCAACGCCCGCAAGACCCTTCGGCTAGTGCCGCGGGCGACGCTCATCCTGATGGTTCTTGCCGCGCCGGTTCTGGCCGTGCCGACGATGCGCGCCGATGCCGGCTCGACGATCGAAGCGCCGGCGCTGAAGAAGACCGGCGTCGGCTTTGTGCTGCTGATCAGCCTGCGGCGTGGCTAGGCAATCGGCCTTCATCGAAACCATTCAAAACAAAAAACGACCCTTCGGCCCCCTCCCAACCGCGTGGCCAAGCCTCTATATTGGGTCATGGAAAAGCGAATCTACCCCCAAGCCATAGACTCAGTCGTGATGCCGGAGCCATTTGGCCGGCAGATCTTCAATGATGCAGCAAAGGCCGTCGCGGCCTTGCAGGCCCTCTACGACCGCAACACCAAATTCCTGCGCGATTCGTTTACGGCGCTCGCCGCAGGCGGCGACAACAACAAGCGCTACCGGGCCTTTTATCCGGAGGTCGGTGTCACCACGACTTCGTTCACCCAGATCGACTCGCGGCAGGCTTACGGCCATATGCCGACGCCCGGGCATTTCTCGACCACCATAACCCAGCCGGCCCTTTTCGAACGCTATCTCATCGAACAGCTTCGCCTGATCATGCGCAATCACGGCGTTCCGGTCACGGTTTCGGAATCGACGACGCCCATCCCGCTGCATTTCGCGTTCCTGGAAGGCTCGCATGTCGACGGCGCGGCAGCCGAGCGCATCAGGCGGCCGATCCGTGACCTGTTCGACGTGCCGGATCTCGACGGCACCGACGACCAGATCGCCAACGGCACGTTCGAAGTGGCGTTAGGCGAAGCCAGGCCGTTGGCGGCGTTCACGGCGCAACGCATCGACTACTCGCTGCACCGGATGTCGCACTACACGGCGACCAGTCCCCAGCATTTCCAGAATTTCGTGCTGTTCACCAATTACCAGTTCTACATCGACGAATTCGTCGCCCGTGCGCACGATCTGATGGCGAAAGGCGGCGGCGGATACGTCGAATTCGTCGAGCCGGGAAACGTCGTCACCAAGGCTGGACAAAACGCGCCCAGCCATGGCGTGGCGCCGCCGCGCCTGCCGCAGATGCCGGCCTATCATCTGAAGAAGCCGAACCATGGCGGCATCACCATGGTCAATATCGGCGTCGGCCCCTCCAACGCCAAGACGATCACCGACCACATAGCGGTGCTCAGGCCGCATGCCTGGGTGATGCTCGGCCATTGCGCCGGCCTGCGCAACACCCAGGCGCTGGGCGACTATGTGCTGGCGCACGCCTATGTGCGGGAAGACCATGTTCTGGACGACGATCTTCCGGTCTGGGTGCCGATCCCGCCGCTGGCCGAAATCCAGGTGGCGCTGCAGGAGGCGGTCGCCGAAGTCACCGGCCTTTCCGGCTATGACCTCAAGCGTATCATGCGGACCGGCACTGTTGCCACCATCGACAACCGCAACTGGGAGTTGCGCGACCAGCGTGGGCCGGTGCAGCGGCTGTCGCAGTCACGGGCGATCGCGCTCGACATGGAGTCGGCGACGATCGCCGCCAATGGCTTCCGCTTCCGCGTACCCTACGGTACGCTGCTCTGCGTCTCCGACAAGCCCCTGCATGGCGAATTGAAGCTGCCCGGCATGGCGACCGAATTCTACAAGCGGCAGGTGGCACAGCATTTGACCATCGGCATCAGGGCGATGGAAAAGCTGGCCGAGATGCCGATGGAACGGTTGCATTCGCGCAAGCTCAGAAGCTTTTCGGAGACGGCGTTCCAGTAGCGCCGCTCGGCCTGCGACCCTGGCAACAGCGCGGCAGGGCATTTCGTAATCTTGCTTTGGGCTGCATTTCTGCCGATAAGCAAAAGAGATGGCACCCGTTCGAGACATGATGGCTTCGATGGCATTCGTCGCAATGCTCGTCTTCTCGGTCGCGCTGGTGGCCGGGTTTTTCGGAACGCTGCATCCGGCCTTCGATTCCTTCGCTCATTTCCGCGTTCATCTTGCCGTGCTGATGGCGCTTTGCGCGCTGCCGCTGCTGGCGACCTCGTTTCGCCTGCAGGCGGCCACAGGGCTGCTCTTTGCGGTGGCTGCCTTTGCCACCACGTCGAACGCCCTGTCGGTGCCCCGCCTGTGGCCGGTCCAGGCAGCCTACGAAGTCGAGGCCGGCGATCAGGCGGTCTACCCCGGTGATCAGGCGGTCTACCGCCTGCTGCAGATGAACCTGCGGTTCAACAATTCAACGCCTGAAAAAGTCCTGTCGCTGATCGGCCGGACCCAGCCTGATGTGATCACCCTCGACGAGGTGTCCGACATGTGGAAGGCGAAACTTGGCCATGTTGCCAGCGCCTACCCTTACCGGATCTTCTGCCCCTACCCCAATGGCGTATTCGGCGTTGCGCTGCTGTCCAGACGGTCGTTTGCCGCCGGCGCGCAACCGCGCTGCTATGGCCGCGGCGCGATGGCCATCGCGACGGTCGATTTCGGCGGAACCGAAGTCGACGTCGCCGCCATGCACCTCACCTGGCCATGGCCGCGCAACCAGTCACGGCAGATCGGCGGATTGTCGGGGGAGTTCGCCTCGCTTGGCGAGACATCGATCATGGCATGCGACTGCAATGCAGCGCCGTGGAGCGCCGCCGTCCGGCGCGTCGCAGGTCTTGGCAAGCTGACCGTGGCGCCTTCGCCGGGGCCGACCTGGCTCCCTATCAAGCTGCCGGAATTCCTGCGCTTCGCCGGACTGCCGATCGACCTTGTTTTCAGCAAGGGCGCGGTTCTCATCCATTCGGTGTCGAGGCTAGAAAACACCGGCTCCGACCATCTTCCGCTGATGGTGGAGTTCTCGCTCAGGCAGGAACAGAAGAAGCCGGTCGACGAACAAGAAACCGCGACGGCATCGGTGAGACAGAACGGCAGGACCCGAGGCTGAGCTACTGCTTGCGCAACAGCGCCCTGATGAGGTGCTCGACATGGCCGCCGTCGCGATGCTCGCGCGCGTCGAAGGCGTTCTGTTTCGCCTCGTATTCGGCATAGACGGCCTTGATCCGGCGCCTCGCCTCGCGGTGCGTCTTGCTGCAAAACAAGTTGTCGGCGAACTCCAGTCCAGTGATCGATCTTTCGGTCGCCCGCATCATTGCCCTAGCGATCCGGCCATGGTTATGCTCGTGAGCACGAACGCCCGCGAAAAACCGCTTCCAGCGCTTCTGCAGCGCCGGTGTCGCAGCCGAGGCCAAACGCGGCAAGGTGTAGGTGAGATCGAGCGTGCCATTGGCCTGCCGCAGACGGCAGACACCACCCTCCCTTGTGACGTCAAGGTCCCAATCCACGGTATAGGCGGCCAGCGCGATGGCGTGCGTCATGAAGCCGTGCCGCTTCGGACCGTTGCGGTCCATGGCCTCGATCAGGGCGGCGCCCGTGGTTCCAGTGATGTCGTAGGTCCGTGTCTTGACCAGCACCTTCGTGTCAGCCAATGCCGACGGTGCGAAGCCGCACAAACCGCCAATCGCCGCAAGGCACGTCAGAACCGCCAGGCGCATGGTCATCTCCCGGGTCAGAAAGAATGGAACCACAGGCGCCGCCCCGCTTCAACTTCTTTTAGACGCCGCACATATAATAGGCCTTCACGCGCTTTCATTATCGGCGGTCGAGACGGCCGCCGGGCCGTTCTGGCTTGCTGGGCTACATGTTCTGGTAGACAGGTCCCTCGCCACCTTGTGGCGGCACCCAGGTAATATTTCGGTTCGGGTCCTTGATGTCGCAGGTCTTGCAGTGGACGCAGTTCTGCGCGTTGATGACGAAGCGCACGTCCTTCGCCTCGGGATCGGCGGCGGCGTTGCCATCCTTGTCGACCCATTCGTAGACGCCGGCCGGGCAGTAGCGTGTCGAGGGCCCGGCATAGACATCGTGTTCGGAGCGCTGCTGCAGGTCCATATCCGCGACCAGCAGGTGGACAGGCTCGTTTTCCTCGTGGTTGGTATTGGACAGGAACACCGAGGACAGGCGGTCGAAGGTGAGCACGCCGTCCGGCTTCGGATAGGCGATCTTGTTATGCCTGGCGGCCGGCTCCAGCGTCGCATGATCGGCCTTGCCGTGCTTCAGCGTGCCAAAAGGCGAGAACCCGAACAGCGAATTCAGCCACATGTCGAGGCCGCCGATGCCGACGCCGACGACGGTGCCGAAGCGCGACCACAACGGCTTGACGTTGCGCACCTTCTTCAAATCCTTGCCGATGTCGGTTGCCCGCCATGCCGCCTCGTAGGAAGCCAGTTCGTCATTGGCGCGGCCGGCGCCGATCGCCTCGGCGACATGCTCGGCCGCCAGCATTCCGGAGAGCACGGCATTGTGCGAGCCCTTGATGCGCGGCACGTTGACGAAGCCGGCAGCACACCCGATCAGCGCGCCGCCGGGGAAGGACAGTTTCGGCACTGATTGCCAGCCGCCCTCGGTGATGGCACGGGCGCCATAGCCGAGCCGCTTGCCGCCCTCGAATGTACCCCTGATCGCCGGGTGGGTCTTGAAGCGCTGGAACTCGTCGAACGGCGACAGATAGGGGTTCTTGTAGTTGAGGTGGACGACGAAGCCGACCGCCACCTGGTTGTCCTCCAGATGGTAGAGGAAGGAGCCACCGCCCGTCTTCATGTCGAGCGGCCAGCCGAAGGAGTGCTGGACAAGGCCCGGCCGATGGTTCTCCGGCTTGACCTGCCAGAGCTCCTTGAGACCGATGCCGTATTTGCCGGGCTCGCGGCCGTCGGAAAGATGGTATTTGGCGATCAACTGCTTGGCCAGCGAGCCGCGCGCGCCCTCGCCGATCAGCACATATTTGCCCATCAGCGCCATGCCCGGCGCGAAGCCCGGGCCACGCGTGCCATCCTTCTCGACGCCCATGTCGCCGGTGACAACGCCGGTGACCGCGCCCTCGTCACTGTAAATGAGATCCACGGCGGCAAAGCCCGGATAGATCTCGACGCCCAGCGCCTCGGCCTTGGTCGCCAGCCAGCGGCAGACATTGCCGAGCGAAACGATGTAGTTGCCGTGGTTGTTCATCAGCGGCGGCATCAGGATATTGGGCAGACGGAACGAACCGGCGGGGCCGAGGACCAGGAAATGGTCTGCCGTGACCGGCGTCTTGAACGGATGTCCCTCCTCGTCACGCCAGCCCGGCAGCAGCCGGTCGATGCCGATCGGATCGACGACGGCGCCGGACAGGATGTGGGCGCCGACTTCGCCGCCCTTTTCCAGGACGACGACGGAAAGCTCGGGATTGACCTGCTTGAGACGGATAGCGGCAGCGAGGCCGGCCGGACCGGCGCCGACGATGACCACGTCGAATTCCATGCTTTCGCGTTCGATCTCGCTCATCAACCCCTCACTGGCTGCCGCATTTGCGCATCTTGCTGGCTTATCCGCTGCATAGCGCATCAATTCGCGACGCGAAACCGGCGCTGACGTGACAATGCCGATTTCGTCAAAAAGGCCGCGCATCGTACTACAAAATCGCGATTTGCGGGTCCACCAACATCGATCCGAGTCCAAAGAGAGCCGTTGCCCTGATTTTTTTTAATTGTTCGACGGCTTGCTTATCGGCCATACTTCGCACCATGCGCACATACGGGCCATCCGGCTTTTCATCGACGCGCTTTTTTTCGTCGCCCGGACGGATTTGCCGGGCGCTCGTTTTGGCCCTTTTGCCCCTGGCGTCCGTTGGCGCCCGCGCCGAGCCGCAAAGGGTCTGGGTGGCCGGAGCCTACTCCTTTTCCGACGAGCTGGGCGGCTTCCGCATCACCAGCGCCTCGGGCATCGGGACAAAGGAGGACCCGCTTGTCATCACCGAAGAGCTGAATTCGGCGACACCAGTGACACTGACGATCCGCACGACAAAGCCGATCCAGCCCTTCGGCACTGCGGGCCAATTTGCCAACGGCCTCATGTATATGCGCGTCGACGTGCTCAACAACAGCGGCCAGGCCTGGGTCGAGTTCCAGTTCGAGCTCCAGGAGATACTCCACCGGCCGAGCGTGTTCGGCGACGGCCTGTCGTTCGACCAGCGCAACAAGACGCCTGACAACATCTGGTCGAGCAGCTTTGCCGATTTCGATCGCGACTTCGAACCCTATGACCGGCTGCTGTTCAAGAGCGGCAAGATCGACCCGTTGAAGACAGCGAAATTCGATTACCTGATCACCGACTACACACCACGCTGGACGTTCTATCTGGTGCAGGATCCGCGTATACCGTCGAGCTGAACCATTTCGTCATCCAGGGCGAAGCAGGAGCGAAGCGACGTCGCTGAGGCCCTGGATGACGAAATCATGAAGCATCGCGCCAATCACGATGTTGCAAATTCCTGCCGCGCGACTGAATGTGAAAGCATGACTGCCGTTTCCCGAGACAACCGACCTGATATTGCGGAGCTGCTGGCCTTCTACGCCAGCGCCGGCGTCGATGAAGCGCTCGAAGAGGAGCCGCTGAACAGGTTTGCCGAGGCTGCGTCAAAGCCGCCTGAGCGGGGGCCAGCGACAGTTACGCCGCCAACCGGTGAGAACGCAGCGCTGCCTCGCTC
This sequence comes from Mesorhizobium sp. L48C026A00, assembly GCF_000502375.1. Classification (NCBI taxonomy): domain Bacteria; kingdom Pseudomonadati; phylum Pseudomonadota; class Alphaproteobacteria; order Hyphomicrobiales; family Phyllobacteriaceae; genus Mesorhizobium; species Mesorhizobium sp. L48C026A00. The sequence continues at coordinate 192,618 of NZ_AYWU01000015.1, forward strand.
GACAAGCCTGTCACGCGCCGGAATGGGCGAAAGGCAAGCTGCGGCACCGGCGGTGCGCGCGCCGTCCGGTACGGCGACAGTGCCCGACGAGCAGCAAGCGGCATTGGCGCGACACCTGGCGACGACGGCGGCAACCCTGGACGAGCTTCGCCAGTACATGGCGGCTTTCGACGGCTGCCACCTCAAATTCACCGCCAAGAACCTGGTGTACGCCGACGGCAATCCGAATGCTGCCGTCATGCTGGTCGGCGAGGCGCCCGGGCGCGACGAGGACATCGAGGGATTGCCGTTCGTCGGCCGCTCGGGCCGGCTGCTCGACCGGATGCTGGCCGCAATCGGCCTCGACCGGACCTCGGCCTACATCGCCAATGTCATTCCCTGGCGGCCGCCGGGCAACCGCACGCCGACGCCGCACGAGACCGAGATTTGCCGGCCGTTCATCGAACGGCAGATCGAGCTGGTCAATCCGAAGGTGCTGGTCAATTTAGGCGGCCCCTCGGCAAGCACCCTTCTCAACACCACAGAGGGCATCCTGCGGCTGCGCGGCAACTGGCGCGTCCACACGACCGCCGCCGGCATTGCCATTCCCGCCATGCCGACGCTTCATCCGGCCTATCTCTTGAGAACCCCCGCGCACAAGAAGCTGGCGTGGCGGGATTTTCTTGAGGTGAAGGCGAAACTGCGGACGCTGGGTTGAGGGTGAAGGGAAGAGCGGCGCTATAACCTCCCCGGTAATTGAAATGCATCTGCGGCCGGCCTAGTCATGCGCTCATGACAGCAACCCAGACTTCCGCCGGCAGCCTCATTCGCGAATGGCGCATGCGCCGGCGCATGAGCCAGCTCGATCTCGCCATGGAAGCCGAAATCTCGCAGCGGCATCTGAGTTTCGTGGAAAGCGGCCGCGCGGCACCCTCGCGCGACATGGTGCTGCATCTGGCCGAGCAGCTGTCGATCCCGCTGAGGCAGCGCAACCGGCTCCTGCTGGCCGCAGGCTTTGCCCCTAGCTTCAGCGAGCGTCCGGTCAGCGATGCCTCGCTGGCGCCGGCGATGGCGGCGGTCGCGATCGTGCTCAGGGGGCACGAACCCTTCCCGGCTCTGGCTGTCGACCGGCACTGGAACCTGGTGTCGGCGAACACCGCCATCGGCCCGTTCCTGGCCAATGTTGCCGAGCCTTCCTTGCTGAAGCCGCCAGTCAACGTGCTGCGGCTCAGCCTGCACCCGGGTGGCGTCGCGCCGCGCATCGTCAATCTGGCCGAATGGCGCGCGCATCTTCTCGACCGGCTGAAACACCAGAACGACGCTTCAGGCGACCCGGTTCTGGTCGAACTGGAGCGCGAGCTTCGGACCTATCCGTCCGGCCTGAACGGCGCACGGCCGCTGCCGGTCGAGCCGAACGCGATCGTGCACCCGCTGCGGCTTGCGCATGGCGATGCCGTGCTGTCGTTCATCAGCACCATCACCGTGTTCGGCACGCCGCTCGACGTGACGCTGTCGGAACTGGCGATCGAATCGTTTTTCCCCGCCGATGAGCAGACAAGGACCGTGCTGGTGCGATTGGCGAACGAGCGGGCCTAGCCGTCCTGATCATCCTTGTGGCGGGGTCGCCTGGCGGGTGCGGGCACGTTCAAGGCCCAGTTGCCGCTCGCGCCAGATGATGAAGATGCCGGCGGCAACGACGATCACGCCGCCGATAAGCATATAAACCGTCGGGACGTCGCCGAAGGCGAGATAGCCGACAACGATGCCAAGCAGCATCGACGTGTATTCGAAAGGCGCCACGACCGAGGCCTCGGCATGGCGATAGGCGGCCGTCATCAGAATCTGGGCGAGCCCGCCGCAAAAGCCTGCAGCAATGAGCAGGCCCGCCTGCGCCGGTGTCAGCGCCTGCCAGCCGAACGGCAGCGACAGCAACGCCAGGAGGCTCGCCGTCACCGAAAACCACAGCACGATGGTTGCCGTCGGCTCGCTCTGGACGAGGTTGCGCACCAGCAGCATGGCGACGGCCGAGATCGCTGCCGCGACCAGTGCGGCGATGACGCCGAGCACCTCCTGATCGCCGAGTGCTGCGCCCGAACCCAGCAGCGTCAGTTCCGGCCATGAGATGACCAGCACCCCGACCAGTCCGACCGCAACCGCGCTCCAGCGATAGACGCGGATCGCTTCGCCGAGGAAGATCGAACTGAACACCACCACCAGCAGCGGCTGTGCGTAGTTCAGCGCGATCGCTTCCGGCAGCGGCAGCCGAATCAGCGCGAAGAAGCCGAGCCCCATGGCGCAGACGCCGACAACGCCGCGCGCAATGTGGTTGAGCGGGCGCTTGGTCGAAAATGCGGTGCCAAGTTTTCCCTGGAAGGCCAGGAAGACGACGATCGGAAAGATGGCGAAGAACGAGCGGAAGAAGACGATCTGGCCCGCCGGCACCGTGCCCGCCGCCTTGATGCAGGACGACATGGCGACGAAGACCGCCACCGACACGATCTTGAGCATGATCCCGGTCAGCGTGTTGTGCCCGCCGGGATGGTCCGTCGGGTTCACTTGGCAGCTGCTTCCTGGATCGCCGCCCAGATGCGCGCCGGCATTGCCGGCATGTCGATGTGCCTGATGCCGTAGGCGCGATAGAGCGCATCCGTCACCGCGTTGAGCGCGGCCGGCGTCGCTCCGATCGTGCCCGCCTCGCCTGCCCCCTTGATGCCGAGCGCATTGGTGGTCGAGGGCACGTTGCGGGTCTCGAAATGGAAGAACGGCAAATCGTCGGCGCGCGGCATGGCATAGTCCATGAAACTTGCCGTCAACAGCTGCCCGTCCTCGTCATAGACCGTGTTCTCGGTCAGCGCCTGGCCGATGCCCTGGACGACGCCGCCATGCACCTGGCCGGCCAGCAGCATAGGGTTCACGGTGACGCCGAAATCGTCGACGATCGTATAGCGGACAATTTCCGTCACGCCGGTGTCGGGATCGATCTCGACCTCGCAGATGTGGGTGCCGTTCGGATAGGTGCATTCGTCCTGCACGAACTCGCCAAAGCCCTTGAGATCGTCCGGGTTCTTGGCTGCCTTGGCGATGCTCGAAAAATCGATCGTGCGGTCGGTGCCGACGATGCGAGCAACGCCGTTGGACAATTCGATGTCGTCGGCCGAGGCTTCCAGCTCATCTGCGGCGATGCGCCTGATCTTGATGGCCAGATCCTCGCCGGCGCGAGAAGCTGACACACCGCCAAGCGGAATGGAGCGCGAGCCACCGGTGCCGCCGCCGGCCTTCAGCTCGTCGGTGTCGCCCTGGCGGACATGAATGTTGCCGATGTCGAGATGAAGCTTTTCCGAGAGGAACTGCGCATAGGCGGTCGCATGCCCCTGCCCGTTGGTCTGGGTGCCGATCTTCAGCGTCACCGTGCCGTCGCCGTTCAATTCGACAAAGGCCGGTTCAGAGCCGGGAAAGGCACAGGCCTCGATATAGGTCGCCATGCCGATGCCGCGGATTTTGCCTTCCGCCTTCGACTGCGCCAGTCGCTCCGGGAACGCCTGCCACTCCGCTTGTTCGATGGCGCGGTCCATATGGCCTGCGAATTCACCGGTATCATAGAGGCGGTCGGTCTGCGTGCGGTAAGGAAACTGTTCGGGCCTGATGAAATTGCGCCGGCGGATCTCTTCGACTGGCAAGGCCAGGTCGTGGGCGCAGGCGTCGACGAGCTTTTCCAGCAGGAATGCCGCTTCCGGACGGCCGGCGCCGCGGTAGGCATCGACCGGGCAAGTGTTGGTGTAGAGGCCGGTCACCGAAACGTCGAGCGCCTGGATGTCGTAGACGCCGGTCGACATGGTGACGCCGATATAGGGGATGAACGGGCCATATTGCGAGATATAGGCACCGATATTGGCGAGGAGATCGACCTTCATGCCGAGAAAGCGGCCGTCCTTGTCCATCGCCATCTCGGCGGTCACGACATTGTCGCGACCTTGCGCATCGGTGAGGAAATGCTCGGTGCGGTCGCCGGCCCATTTCACCGGGCGGCCAAGGCGCCTGGCGGCCTCCAGCACCAGCGGATGCTCGCGATAGACGAAGCTTTTCGGCCCGAAGCCGCCGCCGACATCCGGCGTGATGACGCGCAGCTGATTCTTCTTGATCTTGAATATGTCGGCCAGGATGTACTGCATGGAATGCACGCCCTGCGAGCCTGTGGTCAGCACGAAGCGGTTCTCCTGCGTGTTCCACTCGCCGATCGCCGAACGCGGCTCCATGTAGTTGCAGACCAGCCGGTTGTTGATGAATTCGATGCGGGTGACATACGCCGCCCTGGCGAATGCCGCCGCGGTCTTCGCCTTGTCGCCGATGTGGTAGCTGAAGGCGCGGTTGGAGCCGAGTTCCGGCCAGACAAGCGGCGTGCCTTCGTCAAGCGCCGTGGCGGTGCCGGACGCGGCATCCTCGCCCTCGTATTCGACCTCGATCAGTTCGGCCGCGTCCTGCGCCAGCGCGCGGCTGTCGGCGACGACGAAGGCGACGGCGTCGCCGACATAATTGACCCGGTCGCGGCAAAGGACCGGAATGTCGCGGGTCGGCGCCTTGGTGCCGTCCGGCTGCCTCTGCATGACGCCGGATTTCAGCTTGCCGAGATGAGCAAGATCCGCACCGGTCAGCACCAGATGGACGCCAGATGCCGCCTTGGCCGCCTCGGTCGAACCGAGGGTGAAGCTTGCCTTGGCCACCGGCGAGCGCAGGACATAGCCGTGCAGGAGGCCGGCCGGTTGGATGTCGTCCGTATAGCGGCCGAGACCCTTGATGAAGGCCTGGTCCTCGCGACGCAGCACAGAGGCGCCCATGCCGAATTTCGGTGTGACGACGGTCATGGATACCTCGCGACGATGATTGGAAAACGAGTGCCTGAAATAGGCGCTGCGCCAGTTTTGTCGAGTGACGGTTTCGTGTAAAGAGCGCGTGCTTCACATTTCTTCGACCAGCGGACCCACCTGCCGCTGCGGGAATCGACAGGAAAACCAACGGAATGCGCACGGACACCGGCCAGGTCTTCAAGCTCGAAGACTATCGCCCCACCGACTATCTCATTCCGGAAACCGGCCTGACTTTCCGGCTGTCGCCGGAAGCCACGCGCGTCATCGCCGTGCTGACGGTCGAGCGCCGCGACGGCGTCGCGGCGTCAATGCCGCTGGTGCTGGACGGCGATGGCCTGACGCTCAGCCGCATCGCAATCGACGGCCAGACACTTGCGCCGGCCGATTTTTTCGCCACGCCCGATCAGTTGACGATCACCACGCCGCCTACAGCAGCCCGCTTCCAGCTGCTGATCGAAACCGAGCTGGCGCCGGCGCACAACGAAGCCCTGATGGGCCTCTATCGCTCGAGCAACGTCTATTGCACGCAATGCGAGGCCGAGGGCTTTCGGCGCATTACCTATTTTCTCGACCGTCCCGATATCCTGTCGGTCTATACGGTGCGCATCGAGGCGCCGCACCACGAGTCGCCACTGCTTCTTTCCAACGGCAACCCGGCTGGCGGCGGCGAACTTGCCGACGGCTGGCACTATGCAGTCTGGCACGACCCCTTCCCCAAGCCGTCCTATCTGTTCGCGCTGGTCGCAGGCGCTCTCGGCAAGGTCGCGGACAGCTTCGTCACATTGTCCGGCCGCGAGGTCGAGCTCGGCATCTTTGTCGAGCCGGGCAAGGAGCGGCTCGCCGGCTACGCCATGGACGCCCTGAAACGGTCGATGAAATGGGACGAGGAGGCGTTCGGCCGCGAATACGACCTCGACGTCTTCAACATCGTCGCCGTGTCCGACTTCAACATGGGCGCGATGGAGAACAAGGGCCTCAACATCTTCAACGACAAGTATGTGCTGGCCGACCAGGAGACCGCAACGGACGCCGATTTCGCCAATATCGAGGCGATCATCGCGCACGAGTATTTCCACAATTGGACTGGCAACCGAATCACTTGCCGTGACTGGTTCCAGCTTTGCCTGAAGGAAGGGCTGACGGTTTTCCGCGATCACGAATTCTCCGCCGACCAGCGATCGCGAGCGGTGAAACGCATTGCCGAAGTGCGCACGCTCAAGGCACATCAGTTTCCCGAAGACCAGGGACCGCTGGCGCATCCAGTGCGACCGCGCCGCTACCGCGAGATCAACAATTTCTACACGGCGACAGTCTACGAAAAGGGCTCGGAAGTGGTGCGCATGATCCGCACCATTCTCGGCGCCGAGACGTTCCGGGCCGGCATGGATCTCTATTTCGAGCGCCATGACGGCGAGGCTGCGACAATCGAGGACTTCATCAAGGTGTTCGAGGATGTGTCCGGGCGCGACCTCGCGCAATTTTCGCTCTGGTACCATCAGGCCGGCACGCCCAATCTGACCATCAGTTCGACGCACAATGCGGCGGCCCAGGAATTCACGCTCGAGATCGAGCAGTCGGTGCCGCCAACGCCGTCCGAAAGCCGCAAGCGGCTGATGCATATTCCGCTGGCCTTCAGCCTGGTCGGCACCGACGGCAAAGCGATAGAATATAGCGGCGTCGAGGGCGCCAGCGTCGAGGACGGCGTCATCCATATCCGCAGGCGCCGGCACATGGTGCGCTTCTCGGGCGTCGCCGAGCGCCCGGCGATGTCGCTCAACCGCGGCTTCTCGGCGCCGGTGACGCTTTCCGTCGAGCAGAGGGCCGACGATCAGTTCTTCCTTGCTGGCCATGACAACGATACCTTCTCGCGCTGGCAGGCGTTCAACACACTTTTGACCGAGGCTCTGATATCCACCTTCCGCCAGGTCCTTGACGGCAAGCAGCCCGGTTTCGCATCGCGGTTGATCGAGCTTGCCGGCAAAATAGCCGGCGACGAGACACTCGAACCAGCCTATCGGGCGCTGGCCCTGGCGCTTCCAAGCGAAGCCGATATCGCCCGTGACATCGGCAAGAACATCGACCCCGATGCCATTTTCTCGGCCCGCGAGGCGCTGACGGTCGCAATCGCCGAGGCGAATCGGGAGATATTCTCCGACCTCTACGATCGACTGACCGACAAGGACGCTTTCAGTCCTGATGCGGCAAGCGCCGGTCGCCGGGCGCTGCGCAACACCTTGCTCGACTATCTTTCGCTGCTGCAAGGAGGTGCGACGCTTGCGGCCCGGCATTTCCAGTCCGCGACCAACATGACCGACCGCGCCGCCGCATTGAGCGTGCTTGCGCTGCGCCATGGCGGTTCGCCCGAGACGGTCAAGGCGCTGGCGGAGTTCGAAGCGAAATATGCGACCGATCCGCTGGTGATGGACAAATGGTTCCATATCCAGGCCAGCGTGCCGGGCCCGCAAACCATTCATGCGGTGCGCGCCCTGACCGGCCACCCGGCCTTCTCGATGGCCAACCCGAACCGGGTGCGCTCGCTCGTCGGCACGTTTTCCAGCGCCAACCAGACCGGCTTCCATCGCGCCGACGGCGAAGGCTACCGGTTTTTCGTCGAAACGGTCCTGCAGGTCGAAAAGCGCAACCCGCAATTGGCCGCCAGGCTGGCGACGGCACTCAGATCATGGCGCTCGCTGGAACCTGCCCGGCAGGGCAAGGCAAGGGAAGCGCTGCTTTCGATTGCCAATACCGAGAACCTGTCGGCCGATTTGCGCGACATCGTCGAGCGCACGCTGGCGTAAGGTGTGTCGATATTCAGGTGATGCCGGCCTGCGAACGGCGGTTTCCTGCGCTTCCGGTGCTCACGTACCCAAAAGTACGGTCCGCTCCGGTTCTCGGAATCCACCGTTCTCGGCGCGGCCTGACCTGAATCTCAACACACCTTAGAAGGTTGCCGCCCGGCATCATCGGGCGGGAAAGTCCATTATTTTAGTCGATTTTTAATCTTTTTTCGCTGCGCCTCTGGACAAGCCGAATCACCTTTGATTCTTTAGCTGAAGATTCGGAAGTGCGGCGTCGCCGGATCGTCAAGCAGATTTAAAATCGGGGAGAGCCATTTATGGCGAAGGCGGACGCGTGGGGCGCGCCCGGAGGGACGGGTTTTGAGCAGCGTGAGGCGGGAAGCGACGGTCTCGCCGGCAATGCGCGGCTGATCGCCGAACCCGCCTACCGACGGCTTCTGGCAGCCGAGCCATTGCTGCGCCGATCGATACCGGCCCTCATCATCATTTTCCTGATTGTCATCGCGGCACTGCGGTTCCTGTCGCTGATGCACGAGCGCGACGACGTGGAACGCGACGCCAAGGCGATCCTCTCGCTCGCGGCGGGCCAACTGGCCAGTTCGATCAGCGTCGATGCGAGCATGGCCTCGACGCCTGGCGCGACGCAGGACCTGTTGGAGGGCATCAGCCGTCAGGGCGCCCTGGGCCGAAGCCACGTGCTTGCGGTCACCGACAGCGCGTTCAAGATCGTTGCCGTGACACCGCAATCGACGGGCTGGGAAGGGCGGTCGCTCGACGCCATCGCCCAGGGCGGTCAACCGCTGTTCATGTTCGGTGACCGCGCCGGGGTGATGGAGGTCAGCATCGGCGGCCAGGACTGGTATGGCGCGGTGAGCCTGGCAAATGGCAGGAATGGTGCTGCCGCAGCGCTCGTTCCGCAGGATGCGGTCTTCGACACGTGGCGCAAGACCGTTTCGCTCAACGTCACGCTGTTCGTGCTGACGGCCGGCGTGCTGATCATCGTCCTCTATGCCTATTTCGGCCAGGCGGCGCGCGCCCAGACCGCCGACCGCATCTATCTCGAAGCGCACCAGCGCATCGACATGGCGCTGGTGCGCGGCCGCTGCGGCCTGTGGGACTGGGACATGGTGCGCGGCAAGATGTACTGGTCGCGTTCGATGTACGACATGCTGGGCTATGAGCCCTGCGACACGATGCTGTCGTTCGGCGAGGTCGACGGGATCATCCATCCCGAGGACGGCGACCTATTCCAACTCGCCAACAGGATCGTCGCACGAGAGATCGACCACATCGACCAAGTGTTCCGGATGCGCCACGCCGACGGACAATGGGTGTGGATGCGCGCAAGAGCGCAGGTGATCGACCCGGAAGCGCCGGAGATCCAGTTGATCGGCATCGCCGTCGACGTCACCGAGCAGCGGCATTTGGCGCTGCGCTCTGAGGCCGCGGATCTTCGCCTGCGAACGGCCATCGAAAACATCAACGAATCCTTCGTGCTCTGGGATTCGGCCCAGCGCCTGATCATGTGCAATTCCAAGTACCAGCAGGACAACGGCCTGTCGGATCGCGACGTAATGCCGGGCGCCTCGCGCGCCGTTCTCGAAGATCGCATGCTTGCCTTCGCCTCGGAGCGCCGGCTTGCCAACACCAACGGGCAGCAAGGCGGCGTGACCTTCGAGCGGCAGCTTGCCGATGGCCGCTGGCTGCAGGTGAACGAATTGCGGACCAGGGACGGCGGCACCGTCTCGGTCGGCTCCGACATCACCCAGATCAAGCTGCACCAGGAGAAGCTGGTCGACAGCGAGCGCCGGCTGATGGCGACGATCCACGATCTCAGCCTTGCCCGCCGGGCAGAGGAAGAGCGGTCGCGCGAACTGGTCGAGCTCAATCACAAATACATGAAGGAAACCGAGCGCGCCGAGGCCGCGAACCGGGCCAAATCCGAGTTCCTGGCCAACATGTCGCATGAATTGCGCACGCCGCTCAACGCGATCATCGGCTTCTCCGAACTGATGGAACAGGCGCTGTTCGGGCCCCTGGGTTCGCCGCGCTACGAGGAATACGCCACCGACATCAACGGCAGCGGCAAATATCTTCTGGGCGTCATCAACGACATCCTCGACATGTCGAAGATCGAGGCCGGCCAGTTCTCGATGGATCAGGAGGAGATCGACCTCTGCCCGCTGATGCGGGAAACGGTGCGCGTCATCTCGCTGCAGGCGGCGGAAAAGTCGATCACCGTCGAAACACGCATCCCCGATTCGCTGACGCTGTTCGCCGACCGCCGGGCGATCAAGCAGATCATCATCAACCTGCTGTCGAATGCGGTGAAGTTCACCGGCCAGGGCGGCCGCATTGCGGTAAGGGCCCGCAACACCTCCAGCGCTCTGGTGCTGACGATCGAAGACAATGGCTGCGGCATCCCGAAGGAGGCGCTGAGCAAGCTCGGGCGGCCGTTCGAGCAGGTGCAGAACCAGTTTTCCAAGAGCCATGCCGGTTCCGGCCTTGGCCTTGCCATCTCACGCTCGTTGGCCGAGCTTCAGGGCGGCGCCTTGAAAATCCGCTCCACCGAAGGCACCGGCACGATCGTGTCGGTGCGCATTCCGACCAGGAAGCCGACGCAGCCAGTCAGGGCCGCCGCCTGACTAGTGAATAGTGAATAGTGAAATAGTCAGTAGTGAATATCTAATTCCATTCACCATTCACTACTCACTACTCATTCACACGAAGCAAAAAGCCAAAATCCTTCCTGACATTTTGCGACGTCTCCTTGAGGTGCGCTTCCAGCACCCCGAAATCCGGCAGGTCGGTGACCGCCAGTAGCAGATCCGAAAGCCCCGGCGGAACGTCGTCGCGTTCGAATACGCCGGTGAGGCAGAGCCGCGTCATCTGGGTCAGCGCCAGATAGAGCGCATAGGCATCGCAAAGCTCCTGCCTGATCTGCGCCTCGGCGAAATCCGGCGCCAGCCTCGACAGCACGTCCGCCGTCCCGGTGACCCGGCGGCCGGCTTCGACCTTTCCCGTGATCACCGCCACCTGCGCGATGAATTCGAGATCGATGAGACCACCCGGGATCAGCTTGATGTCCCAGAGATCGCGCGGCGGTTTTTCCTTCTCGATCATCGCGCGCATCTCGGCCGCCTCGGCCATCACCTTGGCGCTGTCGCGCGGCAGGGCAAGCACCTGTGCCACTTCGGTCTCGACCTCGGCGCATAGCGCTTGATCGCCGCCGATCGCGCGGGCCCTTGACAGCGCCATATGCTCCCAGGTCCAGGCGTCCTTGCGCTGGTACTTCTTGAAGGCATCGACATGGGTCGCCACCGGCCCCTTGTTGCCGGACGGCCGCAAGCGAAGGTCGAGTTCGTAGAGAACGCCCTCGGCGGTCGGCGCGGACACCGCAGCGATCAGCCGCTGCGTCATCCTGGCGTAATAGTGCGACGGGGCGAGCGGCTTGTCGCCATCGGATTCTTCGGCATCGGCGTCGTGATCATAGAGCAGGATGAGGTCGACGTCTGAGCCGGCCGTCAATTCGCGGCTGCCGAGCTTGCCCATGCCGAGCAGCGCAACCGTGCCGCCGGCGATGCGACCGTGGCGTAGCGCGAACTCGGCGATGACCGCCCGCAGCGCCGCGTCGATGGTGAGATCGGCCAGATCGGAAAAGGCACGGCCGGCGCGCGCCGGATCGATCGAGCCGGCAAGCAGCCTGACGCCGATCAGGAATTTTTGCTCGGACGCAAAGATGCGCAAGCGGTCGAGCACGTCCTCATAGGCCCTGTCGCCCTCGAGGAACGCGGCGAGACGGCCGGACAGATAGGCGCGGTCCGGCAGTTCGGTCAAAAGGGCCGGATCAAGCAGGCCGTCAAACACGTGCGGCCGGCGTGTGATGATGGCGGCCAGCCGGGGCGCCGCGCCCATGATGGTCGCCAGCAGCTTCAGCAGAGCCGGATTGGAGTGGAGCAGCGAGAACAGCTGAATGCCGGCGGGCAGACCGGCAAGGAATTCGTCGAAGCGTATCAACGCCTCGTCCGCGCGGCGCGTCTGGCCGAAGGATTGCAGCAGCGCCGGCGTCAGTTCGGTCAACCGCTCGCGCGCCTCGGCTGACTGGGTGACGCGATAGCGGCCGAAATGCCAGCCGCGGATGACGCGGCAGATGTCGCTCGCCCGCTGGAATCCCAATCTCTGCAGGGTCTGCAACGTATCGGGGTCGTCGACATCGCCGGTAAAGACCAGATTGCCGATGCCCGCCGAAAGCTCGGGCGCGGTCTCGAAAAGCGCTGCGTAGTGGCGTTCGACCTGATGGAGTGCGGCGCGGAACGCCTCGGCAAAGGTCGCCGCATCGGCAAAACCGAGCAGGCGAGCAATGCGTTCGAGCCCTTCGTCATCGTCCGGCAGTATGTGGATCTGCTCGTCGGCGACCATCTGAACGGCGTGCTCGACGCGGCGCAGGAGCCAGTACTGCCTTGTGAGCGTATCGCGCGCATCGGCAGTGATCCAGCCGCGTGCCGCAAGCTGGCCAAGCATCGGCACCGTCTCGCGGCCGCGCAGTTCGGGGAAGCGGCCGCCGGCGATGAGCTGCTGGGTCTGGACGAAGAACTCGATCTCGCGGATGCCGCCGCGGCCGAGCTTGACGTTGTGGCCCTTCACCGCGATCTCCCCAAGACCCTTGTGGGCGTGGATCTGGCGCTTGATCGAATGGACGTCGGCGATCGCTGCATAGTCCATGTATTTGCGCCAGATGTAGGGCTGGAGCTCCTTCAGGAACGCAGTGCCGGCGGCGACATCGCCGGCCACCGGACGCGCCTTGATCATTGCGGCCCTCTCCCAGTTCTGGCCCCGCGCCTCGTAGTAGCGCAGCGCCGCCTCGACCGGGATCGCCAGCGGCGTCGAACCGGGGTCGGGACGAAGCCTGAGGTCGGTGCGGAAAACATAGCCGTGTTCGGTGCGGTCCTGGAGCATGCGGACCAGCCGGCGGGTCAGGCGCGAAAACAGCTCCGTCGCATCGAGCGGATCGACGACTGCTGGCGCTTGCGGGTCGAAGAAAACGACGAGGTCGATGTCGGAGGAGAAGTTCAGCTCATGCGCGCCAAGCTTGCCCATGCCGAGCAGGATCCAGCCCGACCGGCGCGCCGGATCCTCGAGATCCGGCAGTTTGAGCTTGCCTTGTCGGTGCGCGTCGCGAAGCAGGAAGTCGACGGCAGCGCGGGTGCAGGCGTCGGCAAGATCGCTCAGCCGCCGTACTGTGATTGCAGTTTCGGCCTCGCCTGCAAGATCGGCCAGCGCGATCAGGACATGCGCTTCCGCTTTCCATTGCCGCAACTCCATCATCAGGCCGTTTTCAGAGATGGCTTCCGCCCGCGCGGCCTTGCCGATGGCGGCGCCGATCGACGCCAGCCGCGCCTCGACGGTCTCATCGAAAAGCGCATCCAGGATCTGCGGGCGGCGGCGCACTGTGTCGCGCAGGAATGGCGACAGGTCGAAGACTGCCGCGAGGAACTCCTGGACGGCGCCCTCGCCGGCCAGGAATTTCGCCAGCACGGCAAGCCCCTCTTCCTGCGCTGCGGAAGCGATCTCCGACAATTCCCGCCGGGCTCGGTTCTGATCCAGAGGCACGAGCCTTGCCGCCGGCTTCAGAAGCCAGTTGGTGTGTTCCGCAGCCGCCTTCACCGCCATCAGCGATCCTCCCGTTCGGGAAAACTCATGACGACGGATAATCCAGGATTGGCGGGCAGGAGATCAAGCCGCCCTTTGTGGAATGTCATGATCGCCTTGGCGAGGCTGAGGCCGAGACCGGAACCCGGCTGCGAGCGGCTCTTCTCCAGCCGCACGAAACGCTCGGTCGCCCTGGCGCGATCGGCATCGTCGGGAATGCCCTGGCCGTTGTCGGTGACGGAAAGCCTGATTTCGCTGCCGACGCGATCGAGCGCCACGCGAACGGTCGGCTTGGCTGTCGAGTCGGTCGAATATTTGATCGCGTTGTCGACGATGTTCGATAGCGCCTGGCCGATCAGCTCGCGATTGCCTTCAACGGCGAAGCCGTCCTGCACAGAGGTCTCGAGTGTCACTCCCGCGTCCTCCGCCACCGGCTCGTAGAGCTCGACGACATCGCGCACCGAAGCAGCCAGATCGACCCGGCTGGTGATTTCTGAGGAATAGCCCGCCTCCAGCCTTGAGATCATCAGGATGGCGTTGAAGGTCTTTATCAGATGGTCGGACTCGGCGATGGTCGCTTCCAGCGCCTGCCGGTAGTCGGCGGAGTTGTGCTTGCCGGAGAGCGTCGCCTCGGCGCGGTTGCGCAGCCGGGTCAGCGGCGTCTTCAGATCGTGGGCGATGTTGTCGGAGACCTGCTTCAGCCCTTCATTCAGCGTGGCGATCCTGGCCAGCATGGAATTGAGATTTTCGGAGAGCCGATCGAACTCGTCGCCGGCCCCGGTGACCGGCAGCCGGCCGGAAAGGTCGCCGCCCAAGATGCGGCGACTGGCCTGCGACACCGAGTCGATGCGCTTCAGCGCCGCGCGTCCGACGAAGAACCAGATCAAAATTCCGCCAAGCGCCATCATGCCGAGCGCCAACGTCAAGGCGCGACGGATGACGGCGCGGAACCGCTCCGGCTCGCCGAGATCGCGGCCGACCAGCATGATCATCTGGTTCGGCAGGCGCAGCACCAAGGCAATGGCGTTGTGGCCCTTCTCGCCTTCGACCTGGACTTCGCTCTGGCTGGGTTCGTCCGGGTCGGCGATCGGGTTGCGTTGCCGCTCGAGCTCGCCCTCGCCGAAGCGCCGGTAGGAAAACGGCTCCGTCGTCCAGCCGTCGGCCTCGAGAACGCCGGGTTCCAGGCTCTGCACGTTTCCGGTCAGGATCTGGCCGTTGGCGTCGGCGATCAAATAGAGATTGGCGCCGGGCTGGCGGGAGCGCTGCTCGACCACGCGCACCAGCAGCGGCAAGCCGCCGCGCTGATAGACCCGGGCGAGGCCGAGCACCTCGTCGTTGATGGTCTCCTGCGTCTGGCCGGTCAGCATGCGCGCCGACAGCGAGGTCATGTAGAAGACGAGCAGCACCGCACAGATGGTGAACAGCAGGAGATAGAGCGCCGAAAGCCGCGCTGCCGTCGTCTTCATGATGGCCGGCATGGAAAGGGCCATGCTAGCCGCTCTTGAGCATATAGCCGGCGCCACGAACCGTGTGCAGGATCGGCTTGTCGAAGCCCTTCTCGATCTTGCCGCGCAGCCGTGAGACGTGAACGTCGATGACGTTGGTCTGCGGATCGAAATGATAGTCCCATACATTTTCCAGCAGCATGGTGCGCGTCACCACCTGGCCGGCATGGCGCATCAGATATTCGAGCAGGCGGAACTCGCGCGGCTGCAGCGTAATCTCGCGGGCCGCGCGCCGCACCGAATGTGACAGCCTGTCGAGTTCGAGATCGCCGACCCGGTAGACGGTTTCGGCCTCCCTGGCGCTGGCGCGGCGGTTCAGCACCTCGACCCGGGCCAGAAGCTCGGAAAAGGCATAGGGCTTGGTCAGATAGTCGTCGCCGCCGGCGCGCAAGCCGGTGACCCGGTCGTCGACTTCGCCGAGCGCCGACAGGATCAGCACCGGCGTAGTCTTGCCTCGGGATCTAAGACCGGCGATGACCGACAGGCCGTCGCGGCGCGGCAGCATGCGGTCGACGACCATCACGTCATAGTCGCCGGAGTCAGCGAGCGCGAAGCCGGTTTCGCCGTCGCCGGCGACATGGGCGGTATGTCCGGCCTCGGTAAAGGCCTTCTGGAGGTAATCGGCCGCTTCGCGATCGTCTTCTATGACGAGAATCTTCATGGGACCGTTATACGCGATTTCGCTGGAAGATTGAGTGGCCGGCATAGGCATCATGGCCTCAAGTGTATCGCGAACAAAATGATTCAAGAACGAGCAGTAAGCCTTTGTTTTATAATGTTATTGGCGTCGAGCCGCCGCATCCTCGGATTTGGGCGAGATGCTTTGTTGTTTGAGCATGTCGTCATCCCAAAACCGCTTCACACTTTGGGCGACTGCTCTGTTGTTCGAGCGGCAGCGGGCGATGGGAGCCCGCTGCCGCTGGGCCGGAACACGATGACTGACTAACGTATTCAAGCCCCGCTTTCCCATGCTACGGCTCGGGTGTTTGAAACCGCCGCATCGGAAGAGTCTGGAACGTCAGCCCTTGGCGACAGGCAGCGCGACGAAGCGGTTGCTGTCGTCGCGGGTGATCTGCATCAGCACCGCCTTGCGGCCCGACTTCACCGCGTCGGCCATGGCCTTGGCGACGTCCTCGATGCCATTGACCTCCGTGGAATTGACCGAGGTGATGACATCGCCGGGCTGGATCCCGCGATCGGCAGCATCGCTGTCGGGATCGACATCGGTCACCACAAGCCCTTTGCCATCGTCGGACCTGGTGACGGTGAGACCGAGGTCGGCCAGCGTATCGGCCTTTGGCGGAGCCGAAGGCTGCTGGTCGGCCGAAGCCTGCTTGTCACTCGAAGGCAGCGTGCCGAGGTCGACCTTGACCGTTTCACTCTTGCCGTCACGCCACAGCGTGACGGCGACCGGCTTGCCGGGCGGGTAGGCGCCGATCAGGCGGGCGAGTTCCTTCGGCGAAGCGACGTCCTTGCCGTCCACCTGAGTGATGACGTCACCAGCCGATATGCCGGCCTCCTTGCCGGGACCATCGTCCTGGGCGCTGGAAACGAGAGCGCCCTTATCGGACTTCAGCCCGAGCGATTCGGCGATTTCGGAGGTGACCGGCTGGATCTCGACGCCAAGCCAGCCGCGCTGGACGGTGCCGTCCTTCATCAGATCCTGAACGACCTGTTTGGCGGTCGAGGCGGGAATGTCGAAGGCAATGCCGACGCTGCCGCCGGACGGCGAGAAGATCGCGGTGTTGATGCCGACGACCTGGCCGTTGAGGTTGAAGGTCGGGCCACCCGAATTGCCGCGGTTCACCGAGGCATCGATCTGGATGAAATCATCATAAGGACCGGCGCCGATGTCGCGACCACGGGCCGAGACGATGCCGGCAGTGACTGTGCCGCCGAGGCCGAACGGATTGCCGACGGCCACCACCCAGTCGCCGACGCGAACCTTTGAATCATCGGCGAAGTCGACATAGGTGAACTTGCCGTCGCCTTCGACCTTGAGCACTGCGAGATCGGTGCGCGGATCTGTGCCGACCAACTTGGCGTCGAGTTCCTTGCCGTCATGCATCACCACCGTAAAGGACGAGCCCTCTCCGACGACATGGTTGTTGGTGACGAGGTAGCCATCCTCGGAGATGAAGAAGCCGGACCCTTGCGCGACCGGCCGTGGCTGGCGGTCACCGCGTCCGAAACGTCGCATTCCATCCCGGCTATCCTGATCGCCAAAGCCACGGAACTCCCTGAAGAAGCGGCGCAATTGCGGATCGTCGGGGAGATTGCCGAAGGCGTCGGGAAGGTCGGAGCCGTCGTCAGCGGTCGATACTATCTTGGCTTTGACGCGGACACTGACGACCGCCGGCGAAACGCGCTCGACCACGTCGGCGAAGCTCGGTACTTGAGGCGCCTCGACACGCACGGCCTCGGCCAGGACGGGGGCTGTCCCGGTGGCAACCGCGCCGAAGCCGATCGCGCCGGCAATGGCCACTGATGCGGCGGCAGCCATCAGGCGTTTGCGGGTGCGGGAATGTGAATTGGGGGCAATATTCATGGGTCTCGTATCCTCTTTCAAGGGATGCGCTTCGGTCGGCATCCTCGGCCAAGAGAAATAGAGGCGCGCACATTACGGCGCCATTTCCAGTGCATGAAACTTTGGTAATGTTTGCGGGCACAAACGCCTTGGTTGTGCCGCCCCTTGCCCTATGTTGTACACAGTTGAGCACAAGGCTTTCACCATGACCGCAAGCGCCACCATGACGATTCGGGTTTCGTCCGAAACCAAGCTGAAGCTGGAGCGGATCGCCGCCGACACGCGGCGCAGCAAGTCCTTCCTCGCGGCCGAGGCGATATCGGCCTATGTCGATCGCGAGCTTGAGATCATCGAAGGCATCAAACGCGGCATGGCCGACGCGGCAGCCGGCCGTGTCGTGCCGCACGACGAAGCCATGACGGAAATCGACGCCATCATGAAGCATCGGAAGCCAGGCGCGCGGACAAGGCGTGAAGCGGTTCGTCACCTGGTCGCGAGAAGCGCTGGACGACATCAAACAGCAAATCGGCTTCATCGCGCGGAACAATCCAGCCGCCGCCAGACGCCTTGCGGTTCGCATTCGTGATGCGGGCCGCGGTCTTGGCGACATGGCGACGGGCCGGCCTGGCCGAGTAACAGGTACCTATGAGAAGCCGATCAGCCGCCTGCCCTATGTCATTGCCTATGAGCTGCGGCCGATCGCCGGGCGTGAGAGCGTCGTTATCTTGCACGTCATTTACACGTCCCGGGACTGGCCGCCGGAGGAATGGCCGAATTAGTTACTCAGCACCTTGTCCAACGCTGCCTTCTCCTCGGCGGTGAGCATGGCCGCAGGCGCCGATCGGCGCGACCGGGCGGTCAGCACGATGAAAATCCCGCCGGCAAGCAGCAGAAGGACCGGCGTGCCCCACAACAGCGCATTGCGCAGGCTGAAGCGCGGCTTCAACAGCACGAACTCGCCGTAGCGGGAAACGATGTAGTCGATTACCTGCCGGTCGGTATCGCCGGCGACCAGGCGCTGGCGCACCAGCACGCGCAGGTCGCGGGCAAGGTCGGCATCGGATTCGTCGATCGACTGGTTCTGGCAAACCATGCAGCGCAGCTCTTCCGAAAGCGTCCGCGCCCGCGCCTCGAGCGCCGGGTCGGCCAGAACCTCGTCCGGCTTCACCGCAAGTGCGGCGCCAGCAAACAACAGCGTCAGCAGCAGGATCAGGGAGGCCAGTGAAGTTTTTCTTGCGGTCATGGCAGGCTCGCCGAAGGCATGGCGCCCACCGATCTGCGGCGGCGCGACGGTGCGCCGACGCGCAGCCGCCGGTCCATCAGCGACATCGCAGCACCTGCCATCATGACAAGGGCGCCGCCCCAGATCAGCGTCACCAGCGGCTTCCACCACAGCCGCACCACGACGGAGCCGTCGGTCGCCTCGTCGCCAAGCGATAGGTAGAGCTGGCTAAAACCGATCGTCTTGATACCCGACTCGGTCGTCGTCATCTGCCGGACCGGATAGGAGCGCTTGGACGAGGTGATCACGGCGGTGGTGCTTCCATCGGCGCCGAGCAGGGCGAAGCGGCCGCGATCCTCGCTGTAGTTAGGCCCCTGGGCCGGATAGAGCCCTTCGAAGCGCAGTGTGTGGCCGGACAGTTGCACGGTCTCGCCGGCACGCATCGACAGTATCTTCTCGGTGCCGAAGCAAAGTGTGCCGACGATGCCCAGCGTCGTCAGCCCAAGACCGAGATGGGCGAGCGCGGTGCCGAAGACCGAACGCGGCAGGCCGGCGAAGCGCGTGAGCATGACGCCGGGCGCGACACTGCCAAGGCCGGACTTGACGGCAATATCGGTGAGCGCGCCGCAGATCAGCCAGAAAGCCAGGCCGACGCCAAGTGCTGCGAACACCGACGCGCCGTCGATGAACAAGGCCGTCACCAGCACGGCCAGAAGCGCGGCGGCGAAGGCCGCCATCAGCCGCTGGGCGACGGCGAAAATGTCGCCGCGCTTCCAGGCCAGAAGCGGCCCGAACGGAACCGCGACCAGGAGCGGCACCATCAGCGGGCCGAACGTCAGGTTGAAGAACGGCGCGCCGACCGAAATCTTGTCGGCCGAAACGGCCTCGACGACCAGCGGATAGAGCGTGCCGATCAGCACGGTGGCGGTGGCCGTGGTCAGGAACAGATTGTTGAGGACCAGCGCCCCTTCGCGCGAGATCGGATGAAACAGGCCGCCGGCCGTCAACCTCGAGGCGCGAAAGGCGAACAACGCCAGTGATCCGCCGATGAACAGTGTCAGGATGCAGAGAATGAACACGCCGCGCGTTGGATCGGTGGCGAAGGCGTGGACGGAGGTGAGCACGCCGGAGCGCACCAGTAAGGTGCCGAGCAGCGACAGCGAGAAGGTCAGGATCGCCAGCAACAGTGTCCAGATCTTCAGGGCCGAGCGCTTTTCCATGACGATCGCCGAATGGAGCAGCGCGGTGCCGGCCAGCCAAGGCATGAACGAGGCGTTCTCGACCGGATCCCAGAACCAGAAACCGCCCCAGCCAAGTTCGTAATAGGCCCAGTAGGAACCCATGGCGATGCCGCCGGTCAGGAACATCCAGGCGACCAGCGTCCATGGCCGCACCCAGCGCGCCCAGGACGCGTCGATGCGGCCTTCGATGAGGGCGGCGACCGAGAAGGAAAAGCAGATCGAGAAGCCGACATAGCCGAGATAGAGCAGCGGCGGATGGATGGCGAGGCCGAGATCCTGCAGGATCGGGTTGAGATCGCGGCCCTCGATCGGCGCCGGATTGAGCCTGGCGAACGGGTTGGACGTCGCCAGGATGAACAGCAAGAAGGTGGCGCCGATCGCGCCTTGCACGGCCAGCACGTTGGCTCGAAGGGTCGCTGGAAGATTGCTGCCGAAAGCAGCGACGAGCGCCCCGAAGAAGCTCAGGATCAGCACCCAGAGCAGCATCGAGCCCTCGTGATTGCCCCATGTGCCGGTGATCTTGTAGATCAGCGGCTGCAGCGAATGCGAGTTGTCCCAGACGTTGGCCACCGAAAAGTCGGACGTCGCATAGGCCGTCGCCAACGCCGCGAAGGACAGAGCGGTCAAGGCGAAGCCGGTCACCGCGACCGGACCGCCGACGGCCATCATCTTCTGGCTGTTGATACGCGCGCCGAACAGCGGCACCAGCGCCTGTACCAAAGACAGCGCGAACGCCAGGACCAGTGCGAAATGTCCGGTTTCAACCATTGTGGCCAAGCCCGCCAGGTTTTTGCTTTGCCGCAGGGTCTTGCCGCAAAATCGTGGGAACCCTCGGGTCAAGCCCGAGAGCAGGCTTTTGCGGAACCTGCTTAGTCACTTTTTGCTCTCCTGCCACACGCCTCTGGACTTGAGGCCGTCGGCCACCTCCTTGGGCATATAGTTCTCGTCGTGCTTGGCCAGCACGCTGTCGGCGACGAAGACGCCGTCCGGGCGAAAAATGCCTTCAGTGATGACGCCCTGCTCCTCGCGGAAAAGGTCGGGAAGAATGCCGGTGTAGGTGACCTTGACCTGCTTCTGGTTGTCGGTCACCGAAAAGGCGACGGTGGTCCCCTGACCGCGCTCGATCGTGCCTTTTTCGACGAGGCCCCCGAGCCTGATACGCTGCCCGGGCTGCAGGCTGGCGGTGGTCAGATCGGCGGGCATGTAGAAGTAGGAGGCCTTCTGGCCGAGCGCATAGAAGGTCAGGCCGGTGGCGGCACCGAGGAAGGCCAACCCTCCGGCGATCACCGACAGTCTTTTCTGCTTGCGCGTCATTTCTTACTCCGTCGCCGTCAGGCCAAGCGAGGCGGCAAAGGCGGTGAATTTCTTCGCTTCGTCACTATCGGAGCCAAAAACGGCGATACCGCGATTGAGCGCGTCGCGCGCCTGATCGGCCTTGCCCAGCACGACATAGGAACGAATAAGCTGCATCCATCCTTCCACATCGCGCGGGTTTTGCCGCAGTTTTTCGTCAAGCCCCGCAACCATGGTGTTGATCATCGCTTCCTTATCCTGCGGCGACATCGACGAGGCGGCGTCGACATCCCCGGCGTTCGGGCCTTTTGCAGGCACTCCCGAAGCGACGCTGCGCCTGGCGGTTTCGGCCAGTGCCTGCGCGACGGCGCCGCGCCAGGGCGAGTCCTGCGGCAAGGCCGCGAGCATTTTCTGCCAGCCGGCCGTCGCCTCCTCGATGCGGCCTTCCTGCGCCATGCCCATCGCCAGATAAAAGCTGGCCTTCGGAGTCGCCGGATCGAGCTTCAGCGCCGCCTCGAAGGCTGCCTGGGCATCGGCCGAGACAATGCCGCCCGCTTCGCTGGCGATCGCCTCGCCGAGGCCGGCCTGGCGGGCTGCGCTGTCGCCGTCGAGGCGAATAGCGTTGCGGTAGGCCGTCACTGCGTCGGAGAACCGCTGCATCCGCAGATAGATTGGCGCCAGGACGTCCCAACCCTTGCCATCGGACGGGTTGGCGGCAAGGTGGGCCTCGGCGCGTGCCACCAGTTCGTCGACCGAACTGTCGGCGGGATTCTTGGCCAGTCGCTCGCTGAGCGGCTGCGACGGCAGATCGGGCGAGCCGAGTTGGCTGTACAAGCCCCAACTGACCAGCGGAACCGCCAGGACCGCAGCCGTCGCGACCAGCCTGGTCGCCATCGACGGCTGCCGCGCCGCTGCCTTGTCGGCGGCATTGTCGAGGCGAAGGATGCGGCGGGCGATCTCCGCACGCGCCTCTTCGGCCTCGGCCGGCTGGATCAGGCCACGCGCCACGTCGCGGTCAAGCTCGGACAGCTGGTCGCGATAGACTTCAAGGTCATGATCGCTGCTTGGCGAACCACCCTTCGGGCCGCCGGCCAGTGGCAGCAGCACCGCCAGGCTTGCACCCAGCGTGAGAATGGCGGCTATGACCCAGAACAGCATGCTTCTTCCAATAACGGCAGAGCCCTGCCCTGCCAACACAGGCGTCCTGCGACGCTTTGACGGCAGATGCGTCGCATGTCCTTGATTGATGTCAACCGGACCTAAAGCGCGTCGCGTTCGACCGGCGTCATGCGACGCACCTTAGATAGTTGTTTTCATGCATATCGTCATCGCAAGATCGCTGCACACCCTCGAGTCAGGCCCGAGGGCATGCTTTTGCGCGAATTATTGTTTTTATGCATGTCGTTATCGCAAAACCGCTGCACACTTTTGCGCGACATGCATTATCCGGCCGGTCGTTACGTTAGCGGCGTCCAGCTGCCATCGGCGTTGCGGCAAGCGGTTCCGCGCGCGGTGGCGCCGGCGGCGCCGGTAAACACCGTATGGGTGTATTGTCGGCAGTCCTGCGAGCCGACACGATAGGGCTGGGCGGGCACGACTTCACCGTAATGCGCCGACCGATCGCTCTTCCACGTCACCTTCTGGCTGCTCGCCGTGTACTCGAGCGCCCTGTATTCCGCCTCCAGCGCCTTGCGCTTTTCGGGATCGCTCAAGCCAGTACCGATCGATCCGCTGACGAGGCCGCCGCCCATGGCGGAAATGACCGTCGTCGCGATCTTGCCGTCACTTGGCGGCGTTGCGGCCGGCTGCGGCGCCACCGTGGGGCCAGGGTTCCTGCCCAGCGTCGTGCAGCCGGAAACGGCCAGCAGTGCGGAGACGAGCGCGACGCGAATCTTCATGCCAAAAACCGGTCTCTTGAGTTAAAGCTGGGGGCCGCGCCATCGGGGGAAGTCGGCGTGGCCATAGTGTCGATGTTTGTCGGAAATTTGGCCGCGGCCGACGGCTCCGGGACCAGTCGACATGCCGCCATATCACGCACCGTCGATCAATGTCGACCGGCCCAGCAAAAAGCATAGGCCTAGTGAAGGCTCCGCATTCGAACCACCGCCTTCAACCCGCCCATGCTGGACCGTTCCAGAGCCAGAACGCCTCCGTATTCGTTGACGAGGTCGGCGACGATGGCAAGTCCAAGCCCGGTGCCCGGCTTTGTCTCGTCGAGACGCCGTCCGCGCTTCAGCGCCTCGCGTGCCTTGTCTTCCGGAATACCCGGGCCGTCATCCTCGATGCTGATCTCGAACAGGTTGACGGCACCCTCCTTGCCGGCGCCAGTCTTCTTGGCGGAGATTGGCGCCACCGATACCGCGACGGCGCTCTTTGCCCATTTCATGGCGTTGTCGAGCAAATTGCCAAGCAATTCTTCCAGATCCTCGCGTTCGCCGGCAAAGACGATATCGACTGCCGGCAGCGAAAGCGAGAGAGCGGTCTGGGGATTGAGTTTTTGCAGCACGCGCACCATGCGCTGGACCAGCGGCGCCACCGGCGTACGGTAGACGACGCTGTCACGTTGCGCCGCAACGCGGGCGCGCTGCAGATAATGGTCAATCTGCTTCTGCATCGAGGCGGCCTGTTCGGCTATGAGCTGGCCCTTGGCGCCGCCGAGCGCCCGTCCCTCGTTGATCAGCACCGCCAGCGGCGTCTTCAGCGAATGGGCGAGGTTGCCGACCTGCGTCCGCGAGCGCTCGACGATACGCTTGTTGTTTTCGATCAACGCGTTGGTCTCGTTCGCGAGCGGCTCGATCTCGGCAGGGAAGCGACCGTCGAGCTTTTGCGCGGTTCCTTCGCGCACCATGGCGAGAGCGTCCCTGACCCGGCGCAATGGCTGCAGGCCCAGCAGGATGGCGATGGCGTTGATGGCGATCATGCCGACGCCGAACAGCGAAAGATAGGTCAGCAGGCGACGCTGAAAGGCGCTTATCTCCTGCTCGAGCTCGGTCCGGTTGCCCATGACGCGGAAGCGCGCTGCGCGATTTTTCGCGTCGAGAACGAACTCGCTCTCGAACACTTCCAGTTCCTCGCCATCGATGCCTTCTGTCGTATAGCTGCGCTGGAAGCTGGCATTGAAAGGAACCTCGGCGACGCTTGGCGACAGGATCGCCTTGGTCATCGAGGAGGAGTGCAACTCACCACTCACTCCTTCCGACGCAGGCTCCACCGACCAGTACCAGCCGGAATTCGGCTCCGAGAACCGAAGGTCGCCCAGGTCGGGAGCGCCGGTCAGCGAACCGCCTTCGGACACGCCGACCGAGCCGATCAGATTGAACAGATGCGCCGACAACAGGCTGTCGAAACCGCGCTCGCTCGCCTGGCGATAAAGGGTTGTGATCAGCGTGAAGATGACAACCAGGGTGAGTATCGCCCAGACCGTGGAAAAGGCGATCACCCGGAACGCCAGCGAACGCGGCCCGAACCGCAGTGAAAGCGGCGTCCTTGCAGTCTGTCTGAGCGGTTCCGCCTTACGCCTCCGGCTCACGCATCCGATAGCCCATGCCGCGAACGGTTTCTATCATGTCGATGCCCATCTTCTTGCGAAGCCGCCCGACAAAGACCTCGATTGTGTTGGAATCGCGGTCGAAATCCTGATCGTAAAGGTGCTCGACCAACTCGGTTCGGGACACGACCTCGCCCATATGGTGCATCAGATAGGCAAGCAGGCGAAATTCGTGCGACGTCAGCTTCAACGGCACGCCGTCGACATCGGCCTTGGAGGCTTTGGTGTCGAGCCGCAGCGGTCCGCAGGTCAGTTCGGACGACGCATGGCCGGCCGCGCGCCGGATGAGCGCTCGGACCCTGGCCAGCACCTCTTCGATGTGGAACGGCTTGGTGACATAATCGTCGGCGCCGGCGTCGATGCCGGAGACTTTGTCGCTCCAGCGATCGCGCGCCGTCAGAATCAGGACCGGCATCTTGCGGCCGCCGCGCCGCCAGCGTTCGACCACGCTGATGCCGTCCATCTGCGGCAAGCCGATGTCGAGCACCACGGCGTCATAGGGCTCGGTGTCGCCGAGGAAATGCCCTTCCTCACCGTCGAAAGCCCGGTCGACAACATAGCCGGCATCGACCAGCGCGTCGGATATCTGCCGGTTCAGGTCCTTGTCATCTTCGACAACGAGTACGCGCATATGGGATCATACCAGTTGAGGAATCGGCCTGTTGAGGAGCTGGACGTCAGGTATAGGCCGATTCCAGCGCCTAGGATACGGCAGGCATCAGTTCAGCGGAACGACGATCTCCGTGCGGCGTGGACGCTGCCCATCCTTGCCCGGGACCAGCACGACGATGACGCAGACCGGCTGGCCACCGCGCGTCGACTGTGACGCCTTGGCCAGCGTGCCGCCATTCTGCTCGGCGACCTGCTGACCGATCGCGTAGCAGTCGGAGGCGGCCAGGACGATCGGCCGGTTCTGCTCGGGCACGACGACCGGCAGCGCCGTCGCCTGCGACGCAAACAGACCGGCAGCGCAGAGAGCAAGTGTCGCGGTTGGGAAGTGGGAGCGAAGCGTTTTCATGATCAGCGTCCTAACGCATCGGTGCTGAACGTGATATGAACATTGCCTGCAACACATGCCTGTCTCACCCACAACCAACCCCGGTGATTTGGCCGCCCCAACCCGGCAAATCCCGGCGCCAGTCTAGACTGTGTTGCAGCCTTGTTGAAAGCGCGTCAGGCGTTTTCTTCCGTCACGGCAAGAAAGCGCAGCAGCCCGTGACAGGCTGAAAGATCCTGGTCGTAACGGACCTCGGTGAATTCGAGCCTGAGATTGACGCGGTGATGCTCGTCGAGCGCGAGCGCCGCATCCTGGAGGCGGGCGCTGACCATGTCCATCACGTCGAGCATTTCTTTCCTGGCCTCGGATTTCGACCAGAAATGCAGAGTGAAAAGCTGCTCGGCGTCTTTCTCCCTGCCTGTTACCCAATCATAGACGCTGGTCCGGCCGAACGTCACATAGGGAAACGGGATGTTTTCCGGGACATGGTCGAATAGTTTTGCGCCGCCCAGCGCCGCTGACAGGGAACCGTCAGCGTCCAGCGCCTGGAACAAGGCCTTCTGCAACGCGGCAGCCGGCACGGTCATTGTATTCTCCCTCGCCCGTCGCGGCCGAACAGGCCTTCACCCGACAGATTCCGCCTGCAGCGTAGCCGCGTTGAAATTCTGCCGCCAGATCCCGGGATTTCCAAGGCCGCGATCGCGCGGACAGTCGGGATTTATCGAAAATCGGCTGCGGTCAGCACATACATGCTCTTGCCGGTACGGGTATAAGCGTTCCTTGCGACGTCATGTATGGGACCGACGGCCGAATCGAAGGCGGCGAGATATGTGGCTTCAGCTGTCGCCGTCCCCGGCGGCGCCGTCGAGATGGCGTCTGCATGGACAAAGAAAGAGATCTGGCACATGCCATCATAGCCGACGAAGCGGATCCGCCGGCTCGCCTCGTCGTAGCTTCGGCTTAGGTTTGGAAATGTCAGGCTCATGACTTGATGCCGTCAAGCGGCCCCCGCTTTCTTGCCTGCCGCCCGCTTTTTCTTGGGAGCGACGGGATTGAGGGCTTCCGCCGCACGGTCGGCCTCTTCCTTGGCCAGCCGCAGCGCCCGCAACTTTTCGGTCTTGATGGTCCTGGCCTTGGCCTCGGAAATATATTCGGCCGTAGCCTGATTTCGCTCGGCGGTTTTCTTCTGCTTCTCCATGAAGCGCGCTTCAGCTTTTTCCATGATATTCTGATTGGGTTCCGCCATCGATAAAATCTCCTTTTCGCTGAGGTGATGAAAATTAGTTTCTCACCTAAAATAGGAACTCGGAACGGAAAAACCAATTTTCAGAATGTTTTTGATTGAACAAATGCTTGAAATGACATTGTGAAATAATACTGAATTCATTCGCACAAAACTCAATGCGGCACCGACTGCTCATGTACGCCCGCTCCGACCAGTGCTAGCCTGGGCTTACGGCCGCCATCTATTCGGGCAGGGACGCTGCGCTGATCCTCACGAGACCGGTGCTGCGCGACCCTCTTCCGTGCGCCGCGCAATGAATTCGTCGAGAACACCTGATGTGGCACCGGCGCAAGCCGGCGGCCGAAAATCGGCCAGCAGCCGTTTCCAGATGCCGGTGGCGCGCTCGGTGGCGGTTCTTGACCCGGCCTGCGTCCAGTTGCCGAAATTCGACCAGTCGGCGACCAGCGGTTCGTAGAATGCGGTGCGGTAGCGCGCCATTGTGTGCCCGGTCGAGAAGAAATGCCCGCCCGGCTGCACTTCGGCGATGGTCTCGAAGCCGATCGCGGCCTCGTCGCCGGGCGTCGCGGCGCAGAGTTCCGCGATGGTCTGCAGCGCCTCGATATCGGTGATCAGCTTCTCGAACGAGACGCTCAACCCGCCTTCGAGCCAGCCCGCAGCATGGATGCAGACCGTCGCGCCGGCGAGCACCGAACCCCATAGCGCGAACTGCGTTTCGTGGGCTGCCTGCGCGTCCGAAATGTTGGCGGCACTGCCGCCGCCGGACCGCCAGGGAAGGCCGGTGAAGCGTGCAAGCTGACCGGCGCCGAGCGTCGCCTTGACGTGCTCCGGCGTGCCGAAGGCCGGCGCCCCGGACTTCATGTCGACATTGGAGGAGAAGGAGCCATAGACCACCGGCGCGCCCGGCCGCACGATCTGGGCCAGCGTCAGCCCGGCCAGCGCTTCGGCGTGCTGCAGCGTCAGCGCGCCGGCCACGGTGATCGGCGCCATGGCGCCGGCCAGGCAGAAGGGCGTTATGATCAGCACCTGCCCCGCCTTGGCAAAGTCGATGATGCCTTGTGCCATCGGAATGTCGAGCTGACGCGGCGAGTTGGTGTTGATGACGGTGTAGCAATGAGCGCCCGAACGGAATTCGTCCTCGGACAAGCCGCGCGCCAGCCGCAGCATCTCGAAGCCATCCTCGACCTGCGGCGTGCCGCGCGCGAAGACGAACGGCAGCTTGTCCGACAGCGTCAACTGCGCGCGGTTGACGGCATAATGGCGGAAGCGGTTGTCGATGTCCTGCGGCTCGATGCAAGGTCCCAGCATGTGCAGCACGTCGAAATGCTGCACCAGGCGGATGAGATCCTCGAAAGCGGCAAGCGTTCCCGGCCGCCGGCCGTGCTCCAGATCGGTGACGTTTGGCGCCCCGGATCCTGCCAGGAACGTCATCGAGCCGAGTTCGAGCGTGAGGTCGCGGGCACGGTCACCGGCATGGACGCGGATCGATTTCGGCGCCGAGCCCAGCGCCGCCGAGACGATATCGCGGCCGATGCGCACCATCTGGCTGTCCTCGTCGACCAGCGCGCCGGCACGGGCAAGAATGGCGCGCGCCTCCGGCAGCAGCACCTTGGCGCCGAGTTGCTCGAGCACGCGCAGCGCCGTGTCGTGGATCGCGGCGACCTGGTCAGCCGAAAAGATCGGCTGCGGCAGGAACGGGTTCTTCAGCGAACGATAGTCCGGCCGGCGGCTGGTCTCGCTGCCGGCCTCGCCGGTTCGTCCGCGCCTGCGTTCGCGCCTGAGGTTGCGTGCGGCGTCATCGACCATGGCGGATACTCCTCATTGCCGTATTGCCCTGCGTTGCGGATCGTAGGCAGGAGCCGCGATGACGCGCGTCGGCCGCTCGGCCCAGTTCGTTGAGGCAGACAGGATACTTGTACTGTACATATGTGTCTAGTACGGTTGTATGCAGTTCGCCCTCATGCCTATTGTGCGGCCATGACCATGATTTCTCCGCAGCACGAGCCGGCGCCCGGCAACACCAAGGTGACGCGCCGGGACTGGATCAATCTTGCGCTCCAGACACTGATTTCAGACGGCATCGAAAGCGTGCGCGTGCTGCCGCTCGGCCAGAAGCTCGGCGTATCGCGCTCAAGCTTCTACTGGTATTTCGAGAGCCGTCAGGACCTGCTCGACCAGTTGCTTGCCCATTGGCGGGACACCAACACCAAGTCGATCGTCGAACGCGCGCAGCGGCCGGCCGAAAGCATCATCATGGGGGTCATGAACGTGTTCGAATGCTGGGCCGACGAGCGCCTGTTCGATCCCGGGCTCGACTTCGCCATCCGGGAATGGGCGCGTCGCTCCTACGACGTGCGCCGGGCCATCGACCAGGCTGACAATGACCGACTGGGCGCGATCCGCGACATGTATCGCCGGCATGGCTACGCCGAAGAGGATGCCTTCATCCGCGCCCGTGTGCTCTACTACATGCAGATCGGCTATTATGTGCTCGACCTCAAGGAACCGGTCGAGGCAAGAGTCAGTCATCTCGCCGCTTATCTGCGCAGTTTCACCGGCCAGGAGCCAAGCGATGCCGACGTGGCGCATTTCATGCGTTTTATCGCGGCGCGTTAAGTGAGTGCGAGGTGGCAGAGGTGGCAGGCGCGACCCTGGTATCAACAAACTGTACCGCGAAAGCCCCCCTCACCCTTGTGAGCGAGGCCAAAATGGACAAATAGTCTGGTACGAGTGCCGCTTCTCAGTGGGAGGCGTAGCCGCAGCCGGATCTTGGAATGGCCAGTCCTTTGAAAACACGCAGGAGAAGGGGTCCGATTGCCGCAAGACTGCTGGCGGCGGATGCGTGGTTCGATTCCTCGCTCTACGAGACCGGCTTCAAGGCGCGCCGGTTCTGGGAAGCGGCCACCATTTTTTTCCGGCGCTTCCGCGTCTCCGGCTGGCGCCGCGGCATCATCGAACTGTTGAGCGAAGGTTTCACGCTCGGCGCCGGCGGCATCGTCGTCATGCTGGCGCTCGCCTTGCCGGCCTTCCAGGAAACCGCCGGCGACTGGCGCGCCCAGGGCGATTTCGCCATCACCTTCCTCGACCGCTACGGCAATGAGATCGGCCAGCGCGGCATCATCCAGCGCGATTCGGTGCCGGTCGACGAGATGCCCGACCAAGTCATCAAGGCGGTGCTGGCCACCGAGGATCGGCGTTTCTTCGATCACTACGGCATCGACGCGCTCGGCCTTTCGCGCGCGATCTTCGCGAATGTGCGGGCGAATTCCGTGGTGCAGGGCGGCTCGAGCATCACCCAGCAGCTGGCCAAGAACCTGTTCCTGACGAATGAACGGACGTTGGAGCGCAAGGTCAAGGAAGCCTTCCTGGCGCTGTGGCTCGAGGCCAATCTGTCGAAGAAGGAGATCCTGCAGCTCTATCTCGACCGCGTCTATATGGGCGGCGGCACGTTCGGCATCGAAGCGGCCGCCGATTTCTATTTCGGCAAAAGCGTCAAGGATGTGAACCTCGCCGAAGCGGCGATGCTGGCCGGTCTGTTCAAGGCACCGACCAAATACGCGCCGCACATCAACCTGCCTGCTGCCAGGGCGCGGGCCAATGTGGTGCTGTCGAATCTCGTCGAAGGCGGCTTCATGAGCGAGGGTCAGGTGCTGCAGGCGCGGCTGCATCCGGCTGAAATCGTCGACCGCGGCGAGCAGAAGAGCCCGGATTACTACCTCGACTGGGCATTCGAAGAGGTCAAGAAGATCGCCGCGAAGTCCGGCCAGCACTCGCTGGTCGCCCACACAACTTTCGACGCCAACATCCAGAAGGCGGCGGAAGAATCGATGGAATTCCATCTCCGCCAGTTCGGCAAGGAATACAACGTCACCGAAGGCGCCATGGTCGTCATCGAAACCAATGGCGCAGTCAGGGCGATCGTCGGCGGCCGCGACTACGGTGCCAGCCAGTTCAACCGCGCCACCAAGGCGCTGCGCCAGAGCGGCTCATCGTTTAAACCCTACGTATACGCAACGGCGATGGAGCACGGCTTCACGCCGGACTCCGTCGTTTCCGGCGCGCCGATCTCCTGGGGTGCCTGGTCGCCGCACAATTACAATGACGGACGGGCCGGCAAGGTCACGCTGATCACCGCGATGGCCAAATCGGTCAACACCGTGCCGGTGCGGCTGGCCAAGAATCATCTCGGCATCAAGCCGATCAAGGCGATGGCGGAAGCCATGGGCGTCGAATCGCCGCTCGAATCGCACAAGACGATGGTGCTCGGCACATCGGGCATGACCGTGATGGACCAGGCGACAGGCTTTAGCGTGTTCGCCCAGAACGGCTTTGTCGGCTCCCGGCATGGCGTCACCCAGCTCGTCACCCGCACCGGCGAGGTGGTTTACGATTTCGCCAAGGATGCGCCGCCGCCGCGCCGTGTGCTCTCGGAGCAGGCGCTGAAATCCATGAACACCATGCTGGCGGCGGTGCCGGTGATGGGCACGGCGCGGCGCGCTGCGCTTCCCAATATCGTTTCGGCCGGCAAAACCGGCACAACGCAGTCTTACCGCGACGCCTGGTATGTCGGCTTCACCGGCAACTACACGGCTGCCGTGTGGCTCGGCAATGACGACTTCACCCCGACCAACAACATGACCGGCGGCTCGCTGCCGGCGATGGTTTGGCAGCGGCTGATGGTCTATGCGCACCAGAATATCGACCTCAAGCCGATCCCCGGCCTCGATCATCCGTTCGTCGACGAAGAGATCGCCGCCAAGGCCGAGGAAGCGGAAAAGAAGAATGCCGAGCAGGCAGCGGCCGACACCGCCGCCGAGCGGCCGCCGGTGCTGTCCAGCCAGACGACGCGGGCGCTCAGGGACATCACCAGGCTGTTCCAGTCGGCGCCCGTCCTCCAGGCGCCTGTGACACCGGAGACCCTGTCGGCGCTTTGATGCCGGCACGACAGGCCAGGCCATCCCTCGCGCCGCAATTCCACAGAGGTCCGCTTGCCATCGCCCCCTGCCCCGCGATATCCCCGAGCGGCACTCCTCTTGCCCGCGGCTCTTCATGCTCAAGAACGCATTCCTGACGCTCCTCGCGCTTGCCATAGCCATCGGCGGCGGCGGCGGCAGCGTCTGGTACGCCCTCAAGACGCAGGATGGCATTGGCGCGATCAGGATCNATTCCTGACGCTCCTCGCGCTTGCCATAGCCATCGGCGGCGGCGGCGGCAGCGTCTGGTACGCCCTCAAGACGCAGGATGGCATTGGCGCGATCAGGATCGGCCAATGGACGGCGTTTCCCGATATCGGCACGCAGACGGCGGATCCTTATTCGAAAGCCCGCGTGGCGCGCGAGGGTGTCCTTGCACTCGGGCAGGCAGAAGGCCTGTCGTTTATCGCCGAACGCGATTCCGATGGCGAACTATTGAAACGCCAATGCGCCTATGAAATCGAAGGCGGATTTCCCACAGCCCGGTTCTGGACCCTCTATGCCGCCGATCGGTCGCTCGGCGTGGTCGAGACCGGCAAGCCAAGGCTTGCGGCACTTCAGTCCTACCAAGTGCTGCGCCAGCCCGACAATTCCGTGCTTATTTCCGTCAGCAACCGCCCCGCGCCCGGCAACTGGCTGCTTTCCGACGGCTTCGGCCGGATGTATCTCGTGCTGACATTCTACGACACGCCGATCGCCAGCAGCACGGGCCTTTCGGATGTCACGCTGCCGCAGATCGTAAAGGTCGGCTGCAATGCGTAGGCTGCTGCACGCGATCCTGCTCGGCCTGCTTGGCGCCGGCATCGTACACATCATCGTGCTGCTGCTCGCCCCGGAATTTTCCGAACGCAATGCCTGGTCGCGGCTGGCCATGGCCTCCAACCTTTATCGGATGACCAGGCTGGACGCTGAGGCCGGCGGTACGCCTGTGGTGAAATCGGTCGATCCGCTGTTTTATGCTGCGGCTTGCCGCTTCGATCTGTCCGATGGGATGGTTCGGGTGAAGGCACCGGGAACCGTCCCGTTCTGGTCCGTATCGGTCTTTGACCGCAGCGGCCATAACATCTACTCCTTCAACGACCACAGCGCGACCGGAAGGGTGCTGGACAGTATCGTACTGACGCCGGCGCAGATGATCGAGATCCGCAAGGATCTCCCGGAGGAATTGCAAGGGGCAATCTTCGTTGAAGCGCCGATCGACGAAGGCATGTTCGTCATCCGCTCCTTCGTGCCCGACGACAGCTGGAAGCCGACCGTGTCGCGGTTTCTCGAGCAGAGTTCCTGCGAGTTGCAGGACTACTGACGACAACCGAAACATGCCGCCGGTTGCGGCCCGTGCCTTGCGAGCCGAACAGGGCCGCGGCTCTCATTCAACGGGATAGAGCGTCCTTTGCGCGCCCAACGGGGCGCGGCCAATCCATTCAGCCGCGACGCGCTTCAATGATGCGGAACAGGCAACGTCCCCGACGTCCCCGGCATCGTCCTTGACGAACCCGGCTTGTCCGGACCGGCGCCTGGCCGCGTCTCGCCCGTCAGTGGCGGTTGCTCGTAGCGGACGCCGGGGAAAATGATCACCGCCGCCGGCGCTCCGGTGTTTCGGTCTGCTCGATTGGTTGCCGCCGGTCGCGGCACGAAAGACAGTACCATGCCCATGGTTCGTGCATTCCTCTCGGTTGCCCCGGAGCACAACGCAACGCCTCCAATCTGATTAAGGAGCCAGTAGGTTAACGGAACGCTAACGGATCGCCGCTAATTTGATCTTTGTTCTGAGGTCAGGAAGTCCTGACCCGTGGCAAATGCGAAACCGACACAGTCCCGGTCGAGCATGGTCCAGACTGTGTCGAGTGTCAGGCGTATCCTTCGTGTCATCTGCGGATTTCAGGCAAATCGCTATACGGGCTGAATCGGGAAAGGCCGAAAGGCTGTTCCGCGCCACGGTGTCGGCGTTCTGTTCGCTGACCCGCCCTTCGCGCCGGGAGATCGCGCAACTTGAGGATCTGACGCTGCCGCTTTTCGCCGATGTGTCGGTCGAATCGCGCCGCTACGTCGCCGCCGCCCTTTCCGAATGCGAATATGCGCCCGCTGCGCTGGTCCGGCGGCTTTGCCAGGAGCCGGTCGACGTTGCCGCACCGCTGCTCATCCGCTCGCGCGCGCTCAGCGATATCGACCTCATCGCGCTGATCGGACGCCATGGCCTGCCGCATGCGCGCGCCATTGCGCGCCGCAAGGATCTGAACCCGACCATCGCCCACCTGATTAGGGCGCTTGAAAAGCCGACGCTGGTGAGCGTGCGGCAGCCTGAGGCGAACGCCAAGACGGTGCCCGAAAGCGCCGAAGTCGTCGCCGACAGCCAGCAGGTGCCCGGCGCCGCCGCCGAGACTGCACGGCGCCGGCTGCGGTCGATGATGCGTGATGCCGAAAGCGGCGGCGCGACGATCAATCCGTTCGCCGGCGCTAACACCTATGTCAAACTGCGCGAGACGGCGCTGACCGGCAATGCCGCATTCTTCCAGACAGCACTGGCCGACGCGCTCAAGATCGATTTTTCAACGGCGCGGTCGCTCACCGCGAACCAGAACTACACGTCGCTGCTGGCCGCCTTGCGCGCGCTCGATCTCAGCGAAGAGAGGGCGTTCCTGATCACCGCCGCCGCCTATCCCACAGAGTTCTCGCATCCGCAGGCCATCCGCATCTTTCTCGACCGCTATCGGCTGCTGCATCGCGACGGAGCGCTGGACAGGCTACGCGGCTGGAAAGCCGAGACACTGTCGAAGGCCATTCGCAATGCCGGACCGATCGCGGCAAACGCCGACGTCCGCAAAGCGCACAGCGACAATACTGCCGCCAGCCCTAACGCGCGTCGCGTTTGACCCTGAAAAGAGATTCAAGCGAACGCTCTAAGCCTTTGTCTGCATATCGCTATTGCGACTTGACGGAAAGAAGCTCCTCGACGGGAACCGAGCCGGCCTCGATCTCGACCACCCAGATGTCGGGGTCGAATTTCTTCTCCCTCTCCAGTCGCGCGTCAAAGACGGCGGCATCGTCGCCGGCGCCGAGCAGGCTGAAGAAACGGTCGTCGGGTTTGGCTGAATCGTAGCTCGTCTGCGGCGCCGGGCCAAACAAGGCAATCTCGCCCATGCGGCCACGCGCCAGCACGAAGACGGCGCCGGCCTCGGTCGCGCCGCGCTTGACCACGGCGGCAAAGCCCCCGGCGCCGAAAACCCGGCGCAACAGGGCCGACACCCACAGATCGGTGGTTACGCGCATGGCAGCATTCTGAAAGACATCGGACGGTACTTAGAGCGCTTTGCGTTTGGGTGAAACCAAAACCGCGCGCCTGCGCCCATCAGTTGGTCAGGCCGATCTCGCGCATCTTGACGTAGACGACCTCGTCAGGTTCGCCGGTCTCAGGCAGGCCGAACAGCGACTGGAACTCCCTGATCGCTGCCTTGGTGCGGGCCCCGACCACGCCATCGAGCTGCATGTCGTCATTGCCGAATGCCTTCAACCCGGCCTGGATCTTGATGATGCGGGCGTCGGGTGCCTGCGCCGACGCATCTGCCGGCGAAGCCGAGACGGGAATCGCGGCCATGTCGTCCGGACGGGGTGCCGGATGTGGCACGACCGTCGAGGCGGTTGGCATGGCGCCCAGTTGATCGAGCAGAATGCTGTCGATCTCGCCGGAAGCGTTGAGCCCGACCTTCTGCTGATAGGCTTGGATGGCCTTGCGCGTGTTGGGGCCGGAAATACCGTCAACGGTGCCGGAATAGAAATCGAGATCCTGCAATATGCCCTGGACCTGCTCGACGACCGGATCGCTCTTGATCGGGGCCGGGTCCGGCCGCACGATGTTGATGGTGGTTTCAGGCTCGTCGGCGCCGGCTCGAGGAAAGCCCTCCATGCTCCTAGTCGCAAAAAACGCGCCGGCATGAGGAAAAGGCTGATACCACAAAGCGTTCGCCGAGACGTAGAACAGCGTCACCAGGAAGGCGGTCGAACCACCAACCAGAACCGGATTGCGTGAAATCTGGCTGCCGAGGGCGACCGCGCTGCGTTGGAAGGCATTGCCGCGGCGCTTGACCGCCTTAGGCTGTTTTGCGGAGCGAGCCATGCCTGTCCCCTTTCGTCTCCGCCTTGGCTGCAGGCATCGGCAGTACGCCGGGCTTGTCGTTCGAACGTCCTTTCGGTCCGTTCACCGGCAAGCTGATCGTGACCGTGGTGCCCTCCCCCGGCATGCTTTCGATCGACATCGTGCCCTCGTGCAGCGCCACCAGACCCTTCACCAGCGACAGGCCGAGCCCGGTCCCCTCGAAGCGGCGCGTATAGTCGTTCTGGATCTGCATGAATGGCTTGCCGAGATTGGCAAAGTCTTCCTCGGCGATGCCGATGCCGGTGTCCCTGACCCAAAAATGCAGTCGCGAGCCGATCCGCTTGGCGCCGACGACGACATCGCCGCCATCGGGCGTGAACTTGATGGCGTTGGAGACGAGGTTGATGAGTATCTGCTGCACGGCACGACGGTCGGCGTTAATCTCGCCTGCATCCGGTGCGATCTGGGCCTGAAGATCGATGTTCTTTGCCTCGGCCTGCAAGCGCATCATCGACTGGCACATTTCGACCGCTTCCACGAAACGGAAGGGTTCTGGCTCGGTCGCGTAGGCGCCGGCTTCGATCCTCGACACGTCGAGTATCGAGGTGACGACGGCAAGCAGATGCTGGCCGGACTCCTTGACCAGGCCGACATATTCCTTCTGGCGCGGGTCCTTGAAGGTGCCGAACATCTCATGCAGCAGCATGTCGGAAAAACCGATTATGGCGTTCAACGGCGTGCGCAGCTCGTGGCTGACGACCGCCAGAAACCGTCCCTTTGCCACTTCGGCAGACGCGGCCGCCTCTTTCGCAGCGGCTAGCTCTTCGCGCAAGCCGGCGAGTTCGTAGTTGTCGCGCAGGACGAACGTGAGGACGTCCTGCTGCTCTTCCCCCCGCGCCAATTCAAGCGAAAACGGCCGGTAATTGTCCGCCGTCGGGCCGTTGCAGTTTTGCGGCAGCCGGACGCGAAGATCCAGCCGGCGCGCCGGCGCGCCATCGCGCATGTCGGCCAGCGCGCTGAGGTATGCGACGCGATCGGACAGGTGGATGCGGTCGAACAGGCCGGTACCGAACAGCAGTTCCGGCTGCAGCTTGAGGATCGTGCGCGCCTTTGCCGACGCATCCAGAACCTCGCCATGCCTGCCGGCCCGCAGGACAACGGCGTCGATGATGTTCTCGAGCCGGTCGTCGGTCGCCGGATCAAGCTGCGCGCCGGCCGGGCTGCCAAGCGCTGCGACGCGGGGAATGAGAGTGAGCGCCCAGGCCAGCGGCAGCAGCCAATGCCAAGCGGCGATTTCCGCCGGGCCGAACGGAAAGACAGAACCGGCAAAAGCCTGCAGCAGGATAGCGACACATGCGGATAGGGCACCCCAGAATGCAGCGCGACGAGACGCGCCGATCCACCAGGCTTCGAACGGCAGCGCCACGACAAGCATGGCGACCGGCGAGGCCATCCCGCCCGCCGCGGCAATGATACCGGCAAGAGCAAGACTGCCCATCACCAGGGCGACCTGGCCGGCGAACGCCATCTTGCCCGATGCTGCCACCAGCAAGGCAGCAAACCAGCAGAGGCCGAACGTCGCAAAGATCGCAGCCATGGTCACGGCCACGCCCATGCCCGAGGTGACCAGCGTGACTGCTGCGCCTGCGGCAAAGAACGGAGCGGCCAGCATGACACCGATAAACCGCCTCTGGCACCGGCGGTCGTTCTGTCCGAGGATCGACGGATGAACCATACGTTCGCAACCGGCTGCCATCGCGCCGGGCAACTCAACGTATCTGGCCCTTATCGAACTCAACTCAACGCACTCGCACCTGGTCGTGAACAGCCCTGCTTCGCAGTTGCTTTTGTCGATCTGAAACTCGCATCCAGCGTTTAAGGAATGGATAAGGCAGGACCGATCAATGCCCGGCCTGAGGCAGATATTGGGAGGCCGGCACGGGGCAAACCTTGGCAATTGCGGCCATAGTAAATGGAGCGTTATCCGCGCGAACCGCCCTCCCGCCTTTGACAGTCGCCCCCGGTAAGCCGTGCTTCTGGGAAATACATAAGGAAAACAGCTGGATAGATGGTTAAGCTTAAGTGAAGAAAATCGGCTGGATTTGAGACAAATCCATTGCAAAATGCTTCGTTTCGAATTTGCCTAAAATTTGAGGAAAATTTTCGCTGACCGGGCAAGCCGTCCTTTGCGCGTCCATGCCACTATCGTATCCATAAAGAGGTCATGTCGCATGAACGCATGATCCGGTCACGAATGAGGGCATACAGATGGGCTTTCTGATCAGAATGGCTTTCTGGTTTTCGCTGGTGCTTCTGGCGCTGCCGCTGAATGTCGGCTCCGACGAGACCGGCCACCAAAGCGTCGGGCCGATCCAGGCGTTGTTTGCGGCACGCGAAGCCGTCGGCGACATTGCCGGCATATGCGAGCGCAAGCCCGACGTCTGCGAGACCGGCAAGTCCGCAATGCACACGATCACCGCCCGGGCCAGGGAGACAGCCAAGATCGCGGCCGCCATGTTGGACGACAAGACCGCCGAACCCGACACGGCGACAACGACCGGCAGCGTGCCCGAAGACATCGTGTTGCCGGCGAAAGTCGATTTGCCGGCGAAAAACTGAGATATTTTTCAGCGCATCTGTCACAGCACCGCAGCCCGTCCGCCCTAAAGCGTTTTGGCCGGCCTCACGCGACGCGCTTTTCCTCTTTTTCCGTGACGCGGCGCCGCCGGATGATTATATCCGGGGCTATGACCACGACGATCCAAACGATCCGCGACGACTTCTCCCTGCTTGACGAGTGGGAAGACCGCTATCGCTATGTGATCGAACTGGGCGAGGCCCTACCGCCATTTCCCGACGAGGAACGCAACCCTGCCAACAAGGTGCCCGGCTGCGTCAGCCAGGTCTGGCTGACCACCGAGTATGGTCCGGGGCCCGACCCAGTCGTCACCTTCGCCGGCGATTCGGACGCCCATATCGTGCGCGGCCTCGTCGCTATCATGCTGGCGCTGTTTTCCAGACGACCCGCCAGCGAGATCCAGAAAACCGATGCGGAAGCCACGCTGAAGGCACTTGGCCTCGACGAGCACCTGTCGCCGCAACGTGCCAATGGTCTTCGTTCCATGGTCAAGCGCATCAAGCGCGACGCAGAGGCGGCCTTGAAGCAGACGGCCTGATCAGACGAACAGCGCGCGATGGCCCGACATGATCGGAGCCGCACATGTCGCAACGCATATCGATTGCTCCAGCATCGCCCCAAGATCAAAACGGCGCCCTGAGGCGCCGTTGATCATCTAACCCAGGTTGGGAAGAGAGCCGGTATCAGCGCCCCTTGCGCTTGCGGCCGAGACCCATCTTCTTGGCGAGCTGTGAGCGGGCGGCAGCATAGTTGGGAGCAACCATCGGGTAGCTGGCGTCCAGGCCCCATTTTTCACGATACTCGTCGGGCGTCAGACCGTAGTGGGTCATCAAGTGACGCTTCAGCGACTTGAACTTCTTGCCGTCTTCAAGACAGACGATGTAGTCGTCATGGACGGAGCGTTTCGGGTTTACTGCCGGCTTCTGCTTGTCGGCAGGAGGCTGTTCACTGGCCCCGCCCACGCGCCCGAGGGCGGCATGGACATCGGCGATGAGGCTAGGCAGTTCGCCGACCGGCACCGGATTGTTGCTGACATAGGCGGCCACGACATCGGCCGTCAATTCGATCAGCGCATCACTATTTCTGGAAGGTGTTTCGATAATGTCCATGGCTTCCTGGCCCCAACGTGAGTTGTTTCTACCTGCGCCCTATTTTTGATAGGTCGGGCATCGCGCGAAATTTTTGCAGGAAAGAGCCTCTGCGATTCGCGTCGCAGCATCCTAATGAGCCACTAAACCAAGTAAGTCAATTCGCTTCTTGCGCTGTATTCATCGATGGCAATAAAATATTCGACGATCAGCTTCAACCTTTCGTGCACTCTGTAACTTTGCGATATTTTCTGGGCAGACCAGCAGCGGCGGACGCCCAG
Organism: Mesorhizobium sp. L48C026A00; assembly: GCF_000502375.1. Classification (NCBI taxonomy): domain Bacteria; kingdom Pseudomonadati; phylum Pseudomonadota; class Alphaproteobacteria; order Hyphomicrobiales; family Phyllobacteriaceae; genus Mesorhizobium; species Mesorhizobium sp. L48C026A00. Next base: position 232,551 of record NZ_AYWU01000015.1, read on the forward strand.
TCAAGCTGCCGTTACATCCATGAGAGCAGTAAAAAAATCTCAATGCTTGGCTATGCTTGGTTGTGGCGTAGGCTATCTGGTTGTTTTTAGAATCTACAAAACCATAGGTTGCGATTTGCTTTTGCAAGCAAGCCGGCACCGCGGACCGGCACCGATCCATCAATGTGGGGTGATGTATTTTCCGTAGACCCAGCCGGTGACGAAATTGCCGTTCTGGGCCGGATCGTGCCAGACTTCGCACCAGCGATAGCGGATCTTCTGTTCCTGCTTCCAAACCGGCTGTTTGCCGATGTCGAGCAGGTTTATGCCGCCGGTGCATCTCCCGGTCATCTGCAAAACAGCACCGTTGGGATAGGCGGCCTGCCTCTGGGACGATCCCGCCGGATACTTGCGCACGTTGAGCGTGTCGCCAAACGGAAGGTTGGTCACTTGCCAAGCTGCGAACACGGTTGCATGAGATTGGCCGATAAAGGCCAAGACTGTCGAAGCGACGGCGAAAGCCGCAGCAGCGTGAAAACGGAACTTCATTTTTCCCTCTCCTCCGGCTCATCTTCTGGAGCCCGGCGCAAACATATACTCCGGCTCTTGAACCTGCGCTGATCGGCGTGTTCATTCTCCATACAAGTAACTTCCACAGCGAGACGCAATGACCCGAACCCCAGCATTTCCGACTGTCAGCCCGCCGCAACCAGAGAAGCGACCGGTCTTCGATGTGCACCATGGAGTGACGCGGACGGACGACTATGCCTGGCTGAGAGCCGACAACTGGCAAGAGATGTTCAGGGATCCGTCGCTGCTCGACGCCCAGATCCGCGCCCATCTCGAAGCCGAGAACGTCTATCAGGCAGCCCTCATGGCCGAGACCGCCCAGGTGCGGAAGCAGCTTTTCAAGGAGATGAAGGGCCGCATCAAGGAGGACGATTCGTCCGTGCCGATGAAGGATGGGCCGTACGCCTATGGGTCATCTTTCAAGCTTGGCGGCGAGCAGCCGCGTTATTTCCGCACGCCGCGCGAGGGCGGCGACCAAGAGATCCTGCTCGACGGCGATCTCGAGGCCGAAGGAAAGGCCTATTTCCGCCTCGGCGGTGTCGACCATTCGACCGACCACCGCAAGCTTCTGTGGGCCTTCGACGACAAGGGTTCCGAATTCTACACGCTTCGCGTCCGCGACCTCGCCGACAGCAACGATCTGGCCGACAGGATTCCGGATACCGGTGGCGGCGGCGTGTGGGATGCCGGAAATGACGGATTTTTTTACACCCGCCTCGATCCCAACCACCGTCCTTCCAAGGTGCTGTTCCATGCCCTTGGCGACAGTCCTGAGAACGACCGGCTGATCTACGAAGAAACCGATCCAGGTTTCTTCATGAATGTCGGCGGCACACGCTCCAACGAGTGGATCATGGTTGGCATCAACGACCACGAGACCTCGGAATATCGCATCATGAGCGCCAGCGAGCCGTTCGCCGAACCGAAGCTGGTTGCCCCGCGCGAGACCGGCCTGCAATACGACCTCGAAGAAGGTGGCGATATCTTCTTCATTCTCACCAACGCCGACGGCGCCAAGGATTTCAAGATCATGACTGCGCCGGCGAGCGACCCGGTGCGCGCCAACTGGCAGGAGTTGGTGCCGCACGAAGCGGGCCGGCTGATCCTTTCGGTGATCGGCTTCAAGGACCACATGGTCAGGCTTGAGCGCAAGGAAGGCCTGCCGCGCATCGTCGTGCATGACCGCAACAGCGGCGAGGAACACCTGATCTCCTTCGACGAGGAAGCCTTCTCGCTCGGCCTGTCGGGATCCTATGAATACGATACCGAGATCATGCGTTTTTCCTACTCATCCATGACAACGCCGGCGCAGGTCTTCGACTACAACATGCGGACCCGTGAGCGCGTGCTGCTGAAGACCCAGGAAGTTCCGTCCGGCCACGACCCGGACCACTACGTGACGCGGCGGCTGATGGCGCCCGCAGCCGACGGCGAACTGGTGCCGGTCTCGCTCATCCACCATCGCGACACGCCGCTCGACGGATCAGCGCCTTGCCTGCTTTACGGCTACGGCTCCTACGGCATCACGGTCCCGGCCGCCTTTAACACCAATTTGTTATCGCTGGTCGATCGCGGCTTCGTCTACGCGATTGCCCATGTCCGCGGCGGCAAGGACAAGGGCTATGGCTGGTACGACGACGGCAAGCGGGCGCACAAAATGAACACGTTCACCGATTTCATCGCAGCCGCCCACCATCTCGTCGCCGAACGCTATACGCAACATGACCGCATCGTCGGTCAGGGCGGCTCGGCCGGCGGCCTGCTGATGGGCGCCGTCGCGAATATGGCGCCGGAATGCTTCGGCGGTATTGTCGCCGAGGTTCCGTTCGTCGACGTGCTCACCACCATGCTCGACGCAACCCTGCCGCTGACGCCACCGGAATGGCCCGAATGGGGCAATCCGATCGCCTCGGAGGAGGACTACCGAACGATCGCCGCCTACTCGCCCTATGACAATGTCGCCGCGCTCGACTATCCGCCGATCCTGGCGCTTGCCGGCCTCACCGACCCGCGTGTCACCTATTGGGAGCCGGCCAAGTGGGTGGCGCGGCTGCGCGACCGCAAGATCGGCGACAATCCGGTGCTGTTCAAGATCAACATGGACTCCGGTCATGCCGGTGCATCCGGCCGGTTTTCCCGGCTCGAGGAAATCGCCTTCACCTATGCGTTTGCGCTGAAGGTGGCGGGCAAGGCCGACCTTGCCACCACAGCGCCGCCGACCCTGTTGGACGCACAGACGGCGCTGTAGGAGCTTGATCTTGCGCACCATCCCCACCAGCGGAAAATCGATTCTGGGTCAGGTCAGGTCGATTTTCCGCTCGCGATTGCCATAGCTGCGCGCTACCCAATGCGCGGCTTTTCGCAGCCGCGCCACCCAAAAATCATCCAGTCACGCCAAGGGTCCGCCATGTTGCTCGTCGACGTCTATCTCGACAAATCGCCCATCCAGGGCATCGGTGTCTTTGCCAAGAACCACATTCCCCGCGGCACACTGATCTGGAAGCTCCATCCCAATTACGACCGGCGCATCCCAGTCGAGGTCTATGAACGCGAAACCGGGCCGGTCAGAGCCTATCTCGATCGCTATTCTTATCCCGACCGGCGCGATCCAAACTTTGTCGTCTTCGAAGCCGACGACGCCCGCTACATGAACCATGCCGACGACCCGAATTGCGACGTCGCCTCGCCCGAGGAGACTTATGCACTGCGCGACATCGCGCCCGGCGAGGAAATGACCTGCAACTACAATCATTTCTTCGAGACCGGCTTCGATTTCCTCGGCGATCGCTGACGCGCCGCCATCCCGTCCGGCTCCCGGAATCAGTTCGCTGGCTGCTTGCGCGCCGGATAGCCGCTGGGATGCGGCGGTATCGCCTTGAGATAGGCTGATATCGCCGCCCGGTCCTCGGGCGTCAACTCGGCCAAGTTTCTCTGCACGTCGACCATGGCGCCACCGACGGAATCGAAATCCGGGGTGAAGCCGGTCTCCAGAAAGTAGGCTATGTCGGCCTCCGACCAGTCACCGAGCCCGCCTTCGCCCGAAGTGATGTTCGGCACGATGCCGCTGCCTTCGGCAGCGGTGGCTCCGGCCAGCCACTCGCTCTTCCTGGTGCCGCCAGCAAAATCGCGCGGCGTGTGGCATTCGCCGCAATGGCCGGGCCCTTCGACCAGGTAACGGCCGGCCATCACCGGATCCGGCGTGCCATCGGGGAAGGAAACCACCGGCTGGTCACTCAAATAGAGACGTTTCCACAGCCCGATGCCGCGACGGATGTTGAATGGGAACCCCAGCGAATTGGGCGGCGCCTTGCCCGCCACCGCCGGAAGCGTTTTCAGGAAGGCATGGAGATCGGCAATGTCGGCCGGCTTCATGCGTGCGTAGGACGCATAGGGAAACGCCGGATAGAAGTGCTCGCCGCTCGGCGACACGCCCTTCAGCATGGCGTTGGCGAGGTCTTCGACCGACCAGCCGCCGATACCGTCCGTGGCATCCTGCGAGATGTTCGGTGGCACGAAGATGCCGAACGGCGTCTTGAGTTCGAGACCGCCGGCCAGTTGAAGGCGGGCGTCGCCTTGCGAGCCTGGCTTCGCATGACAGGACGTGCAGCCGCCGGCATAAAAAATGCGCTTGCCCCTGGCGGCATCGCCGGGGCCGAGCTGCGCCAGAGCCTCGCTGTCGAGCCTGACCGGCGCCGACAGGAACCAGCCGGCAACCGCGCCGGCGACGCCCAGAACGAGGGCGGCGCCGACGAGTTTTTTCAGCAGGCGCATCGCCCGCTATCAGCCCTTCTTAATCCTGTATGTCTTGTGGCAGGTGCCGCAATCGCCGCCTATGGTGTTGAACCCCGCCTTGAAGGCATCGACGTCGGCAGGAGCGGCGGCCGCCGCAGCCTTGACGTCGGCGAGATATTTTTCTTCCACCGCCTTGAAGCCGGCCATATCGTCCCAGATTTTTGGGGCAGCTGTGGTGTCGCCGGTGTCGCTGCCAGCCGGGAAAAGAGTGTCGAGGTTTGCATGGAACTTCTCGGCGTTTGCCTCCAGCGCCTTCAACGCCGCCAGCACGGCCGCTGCGTCGTAAGGGGTCTCGCCCTTGACGACTTTCGACAATTGGCCGGCGATCTTTCCACGTTCCTTCATAATGGCCTGCCGCTCCTGGATCGGATCGGCAAACGCCGCCGAACCGGCGAAGGCGAGCATCGAGATGGCGAGGATAAGCTTTCTCATTCAACTGGCTCCATGGTGAAGATGTTTCGGGTGAAGGTCCGACTGATCCATAACGGCAAAACTGGCTTGAAAATTCCGGAAATTCGCCTCACGCTTGTGTGAATTTTTCGCGACGGTCGTTGGAAAAGGGCGGCCGATCATTTGGCACATAGAGAAAAGCCCCGGTTTTGCCGGGGCTCTTCTGCAACTCAGTCAGGCCTACGCCTTTTCGTAGAGCTCGAGGACATGGTCCCAGTTGATGAGATTGTCGACGAAGGCTTCGAGATATTTCGGCCGGGCGTTGCGATAGTCGATATAGTAGGAGTGCTCCCAGACATCGACGCCCAGGATCGGGGTCGCGCCATGGACCAGCGGGTTCTCGCCGTTCGGGGTCTTCGAGATCGCCAGCTTGCCGTCCTTGACCGAAACCCAGGCCCAGCCCGAACCGAACTGGGTGGTGCCGGCGGCGACGAAATCGGCCTTGAACTTGTCGTAACCGCCAAGATCGCTGTCAAACGCCTTTTGCAGCGCGCCGGGCAATTTGTTGCCGCCGCCGCCCTTCTTCATCCACTGCCAGAAGTGGATGTGATTGTAGTGCTGGCCGGCATTGTTGAAGAGCCCGGGGTTCTTGCCGAAGGATTGTTTCACAATCTCTTCGACCGACAAATCGCCGAGCCCGGCTTCGGCAGCCAGCTTGTTGCCGTTGTCGACATAGGCCTTGTGGTGCTTGTCGTGGTGATACTCCAGCGTCTCCTTCGACATGTAAGGCTGCAATGCCTCATAGTCATAGGGCAAGGCGGGCAATTCAAAAGCCATCGGTCGTACTCCTCGTGGAAAAAATCCGGTGTCGATACCGGACTAACATAGGTCTGGATTGGTGTGGAGCAACTCCGGAACGAAGCGCCGGTTCGCTTTTTAGCCAGTCAGCCGGCCGAAGTCGAATGCGCCCACTCCCAATAGAGTTCGCGCGCCTTTTTCGCTACAGGCCCGGGCTGGAGATTGCGATCCTCGATGCGGGTGACCGGCACGACTTTCGAGTGGTTTCCGGTCGAGAATATCTCGTCGGCTTCGAGGAATTCGCGCACCGACAGCGCCTTTTCGATGGTCTTGAAGCCATATTCGTCAAGCAGCGTCATCGTCCGCGAACGGGTGATGCCGGACAGGAACGTGCCGTTCGGCGCCGGCGTCAGGACATGGCCATCCTTGACCAGGAAAATGTTCGAGGTTCCGGTCTCGGCGACATTGCCCAGCATGTCGAGCACCAGCGCGTTGTCGAAGCCGCGCATCTTGGCTTCGAGGATGGCACGACCATTGTTGGGATAAAGGCAGCCGGCCTTGGCGTTGGTCGGCATGGTCTCGATGGTCGGGCGCCGGAACGGCGAGACGGTGACAGAAAAGCCTGCCGGCGAGATCATCGGCGATTCATAGAGGCAAAGGCAGAACCGGGTCGAGGCCGGATCTGCCGGCACGCCCATATAGCCACCATGTTCGGCCCAGTACATCGGCCTTATGTAGACCGCCGTCTTGCCGTCGAAGTTCTTCAGCCCGTCCCAGGTCAGCCCGACGATCTTTTCGGCGCTCATGGATGGTTTGAGACCAAGCGCGTTCGCCGAGGCGTTCACCCTGGCGGCGTGGCGGTCGAGGTCGGGGGCGACGCCCTCGAACCAGCGGGCGCCGTCGAACACGCTGGTGCCGAGCCACATGGCATGGCTGCGCGGCCCCAGAATGGCGACGTTGCCGTCATACCAGTCGCCATCCACGAAGGTCCATGTCGCGGATTGCGCCGCAGCCGCCAGTGTCATCGCTTGATTCCGCGTTTCAGAGCTGTCTTGTCTCGCCATTGGAAGATGCTTTGGCGTCTGCCGTCAACTGATATGGCTGAGATTTGTTAAGGCCAGCGGCATGCGAAATTGCAATCCGTGCTTGCGCCTGGCCTTGCCTCGCCGCAAAACTGTCACCATGCAACATGCGGCTTACGTTTTCGACGCTTACGGAACGCTGTTCGACGTGCACGCAGCCGTCCGCCGTCATGCCGACCAGATCGGACCGGACGGCCAGCTCCTGTCGGAGATCTGGCGCGCCAAACAATTGGAATATTCCTGGGTGAGGACGCTGATGGGCGCCTACGCCGATTTCTGGCAACTCACCGAACAGGCGCTGGATTTCGCCTTGCGCAAGGTTCCCTCCGCGGACAAGGGACTGAGGGCCAAGCTGCTCGACGCCTATTGGCGGCTGGACTGCTATCCGGAGGTGCCGGCCGTGCTCAAGGCGCTCAAAGCATCTGGCGCCAAGCTGGCGATCCTATCCAACGGCTCGCCTGAAATGCTGGAAGCGGCGGTCAAATCGGCCGCGCTCGACCAGGTTCTGGACGACATCTATTCCGTCGAGGCCGTCAAGCGCTTCAAGGCCGATCCGTCGGTCTACGACATGGTCACGACAGGCTGGCGTCTCTATCCGGGTGCGGTGTCGTTTCAGTCATCCAACCGCTGGGACGTCGCCGGCGCCACCAAATTCGGGTTCCGGACAGTCTGGATCAACCGCTCCGACCAGCCCGAGGAATACCGGGACTTTCCGCCGGCCCTGATCCTGCCCTCGCTCGAAGGCCTGCTCGCCGCAGGCTGACACATGAGCCCAAATCGGAATCGATTTTTGGAAAGGATCATTACGCGCGGCGCTGCGGGCCTGTTGCCTCGGCGCAACAGGGGCTGAACCGTCACAGCTTTGCCTTTGTTTGTTCACCCTCAGGCCAGAATCGGAACCGCCTATCGCGCCAGGCATTGGTAGGGCTGGCGCGCCGCAGTGATTGGCGTATTCATGTTCTGTTTCGATATGAGACTTAAAAAAGGCAACGATGTTCACAACCGAAATCGACTCCTATCGCCTAAGCCGTCGCGGCTTTCTCAACGCCGCTGCGCTCGGCGCCGCCTCGATTGCGGTTTCCGCCTGCACCACGACGGCAGGCCGGCCTGTCGAGCCGCCGCCGCCTGCCAACGTCGAGCCGCCGCTCATGGACTATGCAACAATGTACGGTCCGGTCAGCGACAATGGGTTCGAGCTGCCGGGCATACCCTACGAGAAAATCGACGAGCAATTTCTGCGTCAGATCGTTCCCGATCCGACCGGCCAAGCGCCCGGCACCATCGTCGTCGATACGGCCGGCCACCACCTCTATTTCGTGCGTCCGGGCGGACAAGCCATTCGTTATGGGGTCGGGCTGGGTCGCGCCGGTTTCGAATGGTCTGGCGATGCCGTCGTCCAGTGGAAGCAGAAGTGGCCGAAATGGACGCCGCCGGCCGAAATGATCGCCCGCCAGCCCGAGTACGCAAAATACAGCGCCGAGAATGGCGGCATGCCCGGCGGGCTCACCAATCCGCTCGGAGCGCGGGCGCTGTATCTCTTCGAGGGCAACGAGGACACGCTGTACCGCCTGCACGGCTCGCCGGAGTGGTTTTCCATAGGCAAATCAGTGTCATCTGGCTGCGTTCGCTTGATAAATCAGGACATTATCGACCTTTATGACCGTGTGCCCAACAAGACGCCGGTGATCGTTACCTCCGGTGTCGGTCAGGAACTGGTTGCCACGGCAGACCGCAAAGCCATTCCAATCGATGCGGGCGTCCCGGAAGGATCGATCCTGCTCGGCCCGGCAAGGGCGATCTCGGACCCGGTCTTCTGAGCTGGTCGAAGGCGCTGGAGCGGCGGACTTTCGGCGCCGCGAATTTCCGGTCCGATGCTTTTCCCCGAGCATCGGATTCTCGCAAAACCGGTGCCCGGTTTTGGGTCCGATGCGGTGCTTTCAGCGCCGCCCCCTGGCCAGGCTGCCGAGGATGCCGCGCACGATCGCCCGTCCAACCGACGTGCCGACCGAGCGAACCACCGATTTGATCGCCGCCTCCGCCACCGTTTGGCGATTGGACGCTCGTGGCGCCGGTGCCCGCCTGCCGCCGGTGGGCTGGGGCGCGGGATCGTCATTGCCGAAGCCTGGAATGGTCCAGCGCGAGCCGCCGCTCTCCTGCTGCTGCGCCTCCGCGTCCAGAGCGTCCTTGGCTTTTTTCTGCAGCATCTCGAAAGCCGATTCACGATCGACGGTCTGGTCGTACTGTCCCACAACCGGGCTCTCGGTGATCAGCGTGCGGCGCTCGTCAGGCGTGATCGGGCCAAGTCGCGACGACGGCGGGCGAACCAGCGTCCGCTGGACCATGGACGGAACACCTTTGGCTTCCAGCGTCGAGACCAGCGCCTCGCCAGTGCCGAGCTGCGTGATCACGGTAGCACAGTCGAAGTCGGGATTGGGCCTGAACGTCTCGGCGGCGGTCCTCACGGCCTTCTGCTCCCGTGGCGTGTAGGCGCGCAGGGCGTGCTGCACCCGGTTGCCGAGCTGGGCCAGAACGGTTTCGGGGATATCCAGCGGATTCTGGGTGACGAAGTAGACGCCGACGCCCTTCGAACGGATCAGGCGGACCACCTGCTCGACGCGGTCGATCAGCACCTTCGGCGCGTCGTCGAACAGAAGGTGCGCCTCGTCGAAGAAGAAGACCAGCTTTGGCTTGTCGGGATCGCCGACTTCGGGCAGCTCCTCGAACAGTTCCGACATCAGCCACAACAGGAATGTCGCATAGAGCCGGGGATTCATCATCAGCTTGTCGGCGGCCAGCACGCTGATCGCGCCGCGCCCGTCGCGGGTAGTGCGCATGATGTCGGCGATCCGCAATGCCGGCTCGCCGAAGAAATTCGTCGCGCCCTGCTGCTCCAGAACCAGCAGCGTGCGCTGGATTGCGCCAACCGAAGGTTTCGTCACATTGCCGTAGCGAGCGCCGATTCCTTCGGCACGTTCGGCGATGTTGGCAAGAAGCGCTTGCAGGTCCTTCAGGTCCAGCAGCAACAAGCCTTCCTCGTCGGCGATGCGGAAGGCGATGTTCATGATGCCTTCCTGCGCCTCGGAAAGGTTCATAAGCCGCGACAGCAGCAGCGGCCCCATTTCCGAGACGGTGGCGCGGATCGGATGGCCCTGCTCGCCGAAAAGATCCCAGAATATGACCGGAAATTCCTGGAAATCATAGGGATCGAGCTTGACCTGCTCGGCGCGCTTGACCAGAAAATCCTGTGCCGCGCCCATCATGGCGATACCGGACAGGTCGCCCTTGATGTCGGCGCAGAAGACCGGCACGCCGGCATTGGAGAAACCTTCCGCCAAAATCTGCAAGCTCACGGTCTTGCCGGTGCCGGTCGCGCCGGTGACCAGGCCATGACGATTGCCATACTGAAGCAGCAGGTTTTCGGCGCGCTGGTAGCTGTCATCAGGCTTTCGGCTGGCTCCGATGAAAATACTGGTGTCGTCAGCCATGTGTCGGGTCTCCGCAACCTGAAGTGTTGAATGCCCTGATCTATTGAAAGTAGCGGGGCTCGCCGCAGGTATAATGACGCCATTGCGCAGCGACAATGGCCATGGTCGAAATTGGGTTTTGGAGCTTGCGGATTTTGCGCATGTTTGGCAATCGGTTGACGGTTCACCGTCGCAGGGCCCGTGTTGCATTGTGATATGCGACGGGGAACCGTAGACTGACGTTCCAGGCCTATCGGCCGAGAAGACGAGGAGAGCGGATGGCCGGTGCCTTGAACCACGATGCCGAACTTCCGAACCCTGACCGGCAGCGGTGGCTGGCCCTTGCGGAAAAAGCCCTGGCCGGCGGATCCTTCGAGGAAAAACTCGTATCCCATACGGACGATGCCATCCGCATCGAACCGCTTTATGATCGTTCGGTCACCGCAGAGCCTCTCCCACGGGCAAACCCCGGATCGCCGTGGATCGTCAGCCAGCGTATCGACGATCCGGATGTCGGCCGCGCCAAAGCCCAGGCCCTGGAGGACGTCGCACAGGGCGCCACCGGATTGTCGCTTGTCTTCGAAGGCGCGCCGAATGCGTTCGGCTACGGCCTGCCGAGGACTGCCGAGGCGCTGGAGACCGTGCTGGACGGCGTGCCGCTCAACCGCATCCAGGTCCGCATCGACGCGCATCCCTGGAGCCGCGCCGTGGCCGACTGGCTGGTTGCGTTCTTGAGCAAGCGCCGGTCAGACCCGGCAAAGCTCAACCTGTCCTTCGGCATCGACCCGGCGGCGATCTTTGCCGGAACCGGCCGGTTGCGGATGTCGATCGAGGCCCTGCAGGCGTCGATGCCGCAGTCCCTGGCGCACTTTTTCTCGATGGGCGTGCCCGGGGTCCTGCTGGAGGCAGACGGACGCGTCTTCCACAATGCCGGTGCCACCGAAGCGCAGGAGCTGGGCACCATGATGGCTTCGGCGGTCTCCTATCTCCGGATGTTTGAGGAGGCGCGCCAGCCGCTTGTCTATGCGGCGCCCCATATCGGCTTTGCGCTGAGCGTCGACCAGGACCAGTTCGTATCGATGGCCAAGGTCAGGGCCCTGCGCAGGCTGTGGGCGCGGGTCCAGGAGGCATGCTCGATCTCCGCCGCCACCGCCAACATCCATGCCGAGACATCGTTCCGCATGATGACCTCGGCGGATCCGGAGACGAACATCCTGCGCACCACGATCGCCGCTTTTGCCGCGGCAGCCGGCGGGGCGGACTCGGTCTCCATCCTGCCTCATACGATCGCGCATGGCCTGCCGGCGGGCTTTGGCCGCCGTGTTGCCCGCAATACGCAACTGATCATGGCCAACGAAAGCCATATCGATCATGTCGCAGACCCTGCTTGCGGTTCGGGCGCCGTTGAAGCGCTGACTGGCGAACTCTGTGAAGCTGCGTGGGAAGAATTCCAGCGGATCGAGGCGGAAGGCGGCGTGCTGTCCAGCCTGCAGCAAGGACACATCCAGAAACGGGTTCAGGCGGCCGCCGCCCGCCGCAATGCCGCCTATCAGGCGGGCGACCGGGCCATCATCGGCACGACGCTTCACCCGTCGAAGATCGAACGTCCGGTCGAAACCTTGGCGGCGGAGCGGCGGCCCTCGGTCACCGAGGGCGTCGCGGTGTGCGAGCCGCTGTTTCCGATCCGTATCGATCAATCGATCGGAGCAGCATCATGATTCCGGATTTCAGCCAGATCGGCTGGTCGGCGCCGCGCCGGGCGCCGATTGAGGTCAAGGGCCAGCGGATGACCCCGGAAGGACTGGCCATCAAGCATCTGTACAACCAGGGCGACCTCAAGGGGTTGCCGCATCTCGACACTTATCCGGGCCTGCCGCCATTCGTGCACGGCCCCTACCCGACCATGTATGTCCAGCAGCCGTGGACGATCAGGCAATATGCCGGCTTCTCGACGGCGGAAGAGTCGAACGCCTTTTACCGGCGCAACCTCGCGGCCGGCCAGAAGGGACTGTCGGTCGCTTTCGACCTTGCCACGCATCGCGGCTACGACAGCGATCATCCGCGCGTTGCCGGTGATGTCGGCATGGCAGGCGTCGCCATCGATTCCATCCTCGACATGCGCCAGCTCTTCGACGGCATCCCGCTTGACGAGATGACGGTGTCGATGACCATGAACGGCGCGGTGCTGCCAATCATGGCGCTCTACATCGTCGCCGCGGAAGAACAGGGCGTTGCGCAAAAGGACCTCGCCGGGACCATTCAGAACGACATTCTGAAAGAGTTCATGGTGCGCAACACCTACATCTATCCGCCAAAACCTTCGATGCGGATCGTGTCGGACATCTTCTCCTATACGTCGCAGCACATGCCGAAGTTCAATTCGATTTCGATCTCCGGCTATCACATGCAGGAGGCAGGGGCGACCGCCGACCTCGAGCTCGCCTACACGATCGCCGATGGAATCGAATATGCCCGCGCCGGTGTCGCGGCGGGTCTCGATATCGACCGTTTTGCGCCGCGCCTGTCCTTCTTCTGGGCGATCGGCATGAACTTCTTCATGGAGGTCGCCAAGCTGAGGGCAGCCCGCCTTTTGTGGTCGACCCTGATGCTGAAGAACTTCTCGCCGAAGGACGAGCGCTCGCTGTCGCTGCGCACCCATTGCCAGACTTCGGGCTGGTCGCTAACGGCGCAGGACCCTTACAACAACATCATTCGCACCATGATCGAGGCGATGGCGGCGACGCAGGGTCATACACAATCGCTGCACACCAACGCCTTCGACGAGGCGATGGCGCTGCCGACCGACCATTCGGCCCGCATCGCCCGCAACACGCAGCTCATCCTGCAAAAGGAATCCGGCACCACCCGCATCATCGACCCGTGGGGCGGCTCTGCCTATCTCGAACGGCTGACACATGACCTGGCGGCGCGCGCGCTTGCCCATATCGAAGAGGTCGAGAGCCTGGGCGGCATGGCCGCCGCAACCGAAAAAAACATACCGAAGCTGCGCATCGAAGAGGCCGCCGCGCGCACGCAGGCGCGGATCGATTCCGGCGAGCAGATCCTGGTCGGCGTCAACGCCCATCGTCCCGAGACGGATATCAAAGTCGACGTGCTGAAGATCGACAACGCCGAAGTCAGGGCCCGGCAATTGTCGAAACTGCAGCGGCTGAAAGGCACGCGCGACGTCGGCGCCGTCGAGAGCGCACTGAGTGCGCTGAGCCGGGCTGCGGAGAGCGGCGAAAATCTGCTGGAGTTCGCCATTCGCGCCGCACGCGCCAACGCCACGGTCGGCGAGATTTCACTGGCGCTGGAAAAGGTTTTTGGCCGCCATGTCGCCTCCGTCCAGACGATCTCCGGCGTCTATCGCAAGGCGCTCGGCGACAATCCGGCGGTCGATCGGCTGCAGGACAAGATCGTCGCGTTCGAGGAGAAGTCCGGCGGCAAGCCACGCATTCTCGTCGCCAAGATGGGACAGGATGGCCACGATCGCGGCCAGAAAGTGATCGCCACCGCCTTTGCCGATCTAGGCTTCGACGTCACCGTCGGGCCGATGTTCCAGACGCCGGACGAGATCGCCAGGCTTGGCGTCGAGCACGACGTGCATATCATTGGCGCCTCGTCGCTGGCCGCGGGTCATTTGACGCTCATTCCCGAACTCAGGGACGCGCTGAAGAAGCTTGGCCGCGACGATATGCTGATCGTCGCCGGCGGCGTCATCCCGCCGCAAGATCATGAGGCGGTACGGCAGGCGGGTGCTGTGGAAATCTTCCCGCCAGGCACCGTCATCCCGGAAGCGGCGGAGCGGCTGATGGATAGGCTGCTGCAGGCCGGCTGAACTTGTTATAATCCATGTTGCAACGACCGACAATTGGAGTTATAATTGGCGTTGCAACAAGGGTTGAATCCATGAACACGACCATTCGCAAAATCGGCAATTCCGAAGGCGTGATCCTGCCCAAGGAAATTCTCGATCACCTGAATCTGAAGGCCGGCGATCAGCTTGAGATCGTCGAAACGAGCAAGGGCATCGCCCTTCGGCCAGTGGACGACAGCTTCGAGCGGCAGATGGAAGCTGCTCGCCAAGTCATGGACAAATACAAAGTCGCGCTTCAGAAGCTCGCCGAATGAGCTGGGAGTTCCTGAGCCGGCGTGCGGTCGAAGCCATGCACGCCGAGCAGTTGCGTCGGCACGGCGGAGCGCACGGTTTGAGGGATGAGAATGCCCTCGAATCGGCGCTCGCCCGAGCCGAGAACAAGGCGAACTATGGTGATCCATCGATCGAGGATCTGGCGGCGGCCTATATCTTCGGCATCGCCAGAAATCACGCCTTTGTCGACGGCAACAAGCGCGCGGCCATCGTCGCCGCCGGCGCGTTCCTGATTGTCAACGGCTATGTGCTGACGGCCGACAACGGCACGATCTATGAGTTCGTCATGGGCGTCGCCGCCGGCGAAATCGACGAGGCGGGTGCTGCGGCGTTCTTCCGCGACCATGTCGTCAAGGTCGAGGGCTAATGTGCGTCGCGTTCGGGATGGATTCCCGCGACGCGCTTTAAGTTCTCGTTTTTATGCAGTCGCTATCGCAAAACCGCTGCGCACCCTCGGGTCAGGCCCGCATGCTTTTGGGGCGACATGCATTAGCTGTCGGAGAGCTTCACAATCTCCCACTCCCTGCCGTTCACCACGGCAATTTCGCCGACCTTCTTGCCGAACAAGGCCAAGGCCATCGGTGAAACATGGGAAATCGTCCCCTTGGCCGGATCGGCCTCATCCTCGCCGACAATCCTCCAGTGCACCTTCCTGCCGTCCTCGCCTTCCAGCGTGACGCCCATGCCGAAGCGAACCAGGTCGCTGCCCGGTTCCGGCACGGAAAGCTCGGCGCTTTCACGCCGCGCGGTCCAGTAGCGCAGGTCGCGCGAGATGAGCGCGATGCGCTCGCGGTCGGCCCTCTTTTCCGCTCTGCCCAGATCGTCGCGCAGGGCAGCCAGTTCGGCGTCGATCAGCGCCAGGCCGCGTTGCGTCACCAGATTGCGATGGTGGCTGATCGGCCGCTCGCCGATGCCGGCGATGGCGTTTTCGCTATCCTCTTCGCGCGTGAAGGCTCTGCTCATCAGTCGAGCTTATGCCTCGCGTGGCGACTCCACAAGCTATTGCCGGAAAACCGGATCTGCCGATCCGGCGTGACACGATTCCTGCGGCGCGACGGGAGGACGCTGGGAGTTTGTGTGGCTTTGCGCAACTGACCGTCGGACGCAATCATGCGAGCTGAATGCCCGTTCTCAGTCCAGCGCAGCAGTAGGGCGGAGTGAGCCGACCTTGGCGCCGATCCGGCTTTCTATGGGCGGATGTGCCTCTTCGGTCAGTATCGCCGCCAGCGCCTTGTCGGCGTGCAAAAACCTGGCCAGCACGGCCGCGACCGTGACTTCAGCGGCGCGGCCGGCGCCATCATCGCATTTCAGCGCAATGCCTAGGCCAAGCTCGGGAAGTGCCGCGCAATAGACGCCTTCGGCCCCTCCCTTCACAAAAATCCGGCCTGACGCGGCCTGCATCAGCGCAACATCAGCCCTGCCCGTGCCGGCGACCAGAAATGGCTCGGCCATGCAGGCGGAAAGCAGCCGCTTTGCGGCCTTGGCGCGCACGGGTTCAAAGCCGGCACCGGTCGCCATGCGGGCAAAGCCGAGCGCGAAGCTGCGTAGCGGCACGGCATAGGTCGGGATCGAGCAGCCGTCAGTGCCGCAATGATCGACATCATGGGCAGCACCGGTCACCGCTTGCATTGCATCGCGCACCATGTCCTGCGAGGCATGGCCTGATTTGACATAGCCGCGATGAGCAACGCCGGCGTGGACGCAGGTGCAGAGGAAGCCCGCATGCTTGCCGGAACAATTGTTGTGCAGCGCGTTTGGCAAATTGCCGTTGCTGGCCAGCGCAACGGTCGCGTCATGGCTGGACGGCCAATGCGCGCCGCATTCCAGTGCCGCCACGTCCAGCCCGGCCTTGGCCAGCATCGCCCGCGCCAGTTCGACATGCGCTGGCTCGCCGGAATGCGAAGCGCAGGCCAGCGCCAGTTCGCGGTCGCCGAAACCGTACGCATCGGCGGCGCCGCTTTCGACCAGCGGCAGCGCCTGGATCGCCTTGACCGCCGAGCGCGGGAACACCGGGCGAGCCGTATCGCCGATTTCCCAGACCGGCTTGCCATCGGCATCGAAGACCGCAATGGCGCCACGATGCGCGCTCTCGACCACGGCGCCGCGCAAAACTTCGACCAGAACCGGATTTGTCATGAATTCCCCGCTAACGCACGACCTCGAAAATCGGATTCGATTTTCGAAAAGGATCATGCGTAAAATCAAAGTGTTACAGCGTCCTTTGCGCGCCCGGAAGGGCGCGCGGCGCTGTAATGCGGGCGGGTTTTATCTGATCCGATCGAGAATGGAAACATAGTTGGCGACGGCGGCGCCGCCCATATTGAAGATGCCGCCGAGCTTTGCTCCGGGCACCTGGATGCCGCCGGCCTCGCCGACGAGCTGCATGGCGCTCAGCACGTGCATCGACACGCCGGTGGCGCCGATCGGATGGCCCTTGGCTTTCAGCCCGCCTGACGGATTGACCGGCAGCCGGCCGTCCTTCGCCGTCTCGCCGTCCAGCGCCAGTTTTGCGCCCTCGCCCGGTTTCGCCAGGCCCATCGCCTCATATTCGATCAGCTCGGCGATGGTGAAGCAGTCATGCGTCTCGACGAAGGACAGATCGTCGAGCGTCACACCGGCCTTGTTCAGCGCCTGGTTCCACGCCTGCTCGCAACCCTCGAATGCCAGGATGTCACGCTTCGACATCGGCAGGAAATCCTGCACATGCTCGTTGGCGCGGAAAGCGACGGCGCGGCGCATCTTCAATGCCGTCGCCGTGTCGGCAAGCACCAGCGCGGCGGCGCCGTCCGACACCAGCGAGCAGTCGGTACGCTTCAGGGGACCGGCGACGAAGGGGTTCTTCTCGCTCTCGTGCCGGCAGAACTCATAGCCGAAATCCTTGCGCATCTGCGCATAGGGATTGTCGACGCCGTTCCTGTGGTTCTTGGCGGCGATCATCGCCAGCGCGTCCGACTGGTCGCCATAGCGTTGGAAGTAGGCTTGGGCGATCTGGCCGAAAACGCCGGCGAAGCCTGCCGGCGTGTCGCCCTCCTCGGGCAAATAAGAGGCCTTGAGAAGATTCTTGCCGATTTCTGGACCTGATGTCGTCGTCATCTGCTCGGCGCCGACCACCAGCACGATGCGAGCCGCATTGGCGTCGATAGCGCGGATGCCTTGCCTGACCGCCGCCGAGCCGGTGGCGCAGGCGTTCTCGACGCGCGTCGCCGGCTTGAAGCGCAGCCGGTCATCGGCCTGCAGGACCAGGCTTGCGGTGAAATCCTGTGCGGAAAAGCCGGCATTGAAGTGGCCGAGCACGATCTCGTCGACCTCGTCCGGACCGATGCCGGCATGATCGAGCGCCTCGCTAGCCACCTTGGTGATGAGGCCCTCCAGTGTCTCGCCTTCGAGCTTGCCGAAGCGCGAATGCGCCCAGCCAACGATGCATGCTGTCATGGTTATCTCCATCCCTGCGGGCCGGGCTACGCGATGTGGCGGCGCGCTATCAACATTGTTCAAGAATGAACCGTTCCAGCGACTTCGTAAAGGGGCCAGAACCACACAACCACTTGATCTTGATATCTGGTCACGGCAGCTGACATTTGCCACACAATCGCGTCGGATTTTTGTTGATTGATCCGTCAATAAAAAATAATCTTGCCGCAAGGGACCGGAGCAAAGATGCCGAAAATCGGAATGGAGCCGCTGCGCCGCAGGGCGCTGATCGACGCGACGATCTCGGCGATCGGCGAGCGCGGTTCGCTTGATGTGACGATGTCGGAAATCGCCGGGCGAGCCGGGGTGTCCTCGGCGCTCGCCCATCACTATTTCGGCGCCAAGGACGAACTTTTGCTGGCGACGATGCGGCACATCCTGGCCGAGTTGACCGCCGACATGCGGCGCGCGCTTCGATCGGCCAGCACGCCACGCCAGCGCGTTTCGGCGGTGGTCGCGGTCAATTTCTCCGACGCCCAGTTCCAGCCGGAAACGATAGCCGCCTGGCTCGCCTTCTATGTCGAGGCGCAGAAATCGCGAGCGCTGCGCCGGCTGCTCAAGGTCTATGCGCGACGCCTGCATTCCAATCTGTTGAACGGGCTGACCTGCATCCTGCCGAGAAGCGAAGCCGACCGCGTCGCCGAGGCGACAGCGGCGCTGATCGACGGGCTCTACATCAGGCGCGCGCTGAAGGACGGCGTGCCCAATGCCGCGACCGCGATCGCGCTGATCGAGGACTATCTCGAAACGAAACTCGGCCGGCGGAGCGCGCAGTGACGTCGAAGCGACCCAATTTTCTGATCGTCATGGTCGATCAGCTCAACGGCACATTGTTCCCGGATGGGCCGGCGGACTTCCTGCATGCGCCGCATCTGAAGGCGCTGGCGGCTCGTTCGGCGCGCTTCAAGAACAATTACACCGCCTCGCCGCTCTGCGCGCCGGGCCGTGCGGCGTTCATGAGCGGCCAGTTGCCGTCGCGCACCGAGGTCTATGACAATGCCGCCGAATTCGCCTCGTCGATCCCGACCTATGCGCATCATCTGCGTGCCGCCGGCTACCACGCCTGCCTGTCCGGCAAGATGCATTTCGTCGGGCCGGATCAGTTGCATGGTTTCGAGGAGCGGCTGACCACCGACATCTATCCGGCCGATTTCGGTTGGACGCCGGATTATCGCAAGCCCGGCGAGCGGATCGACTGGTGGTATCACAATCTCGGCTCGGTGGCCGGCGCCGGCGTCGCCGAGATCACCAACCAGATGGAATATGACGACGAGGTCGCCTTTCACGCGGTGCAGAAGCTTTATGATTTCGCCCGCGTCTCGGACGATGCCGCGCGCCGGCCGTGGTGCCTGACCGTCTCCTTCACCCATCCGCACGACCCGTATGTCGCGCGCCGGCGCTATTGGGATCTCTACGAGGATTGCCCGGCGCTCGAGCCGGAAGTCGGCTTCATCCCCTATGACGAACAGGATCTGCATTCGCGGCGGCTTTACCGCGCCAGCGACTATGACAGTTTCGACATCACCGGCGAGCAGATCCGCCGCGCGCGGCGCGGCTATTTCGCCAGCATCTCTTATCTCGACGACAAGGTCGGCGAACTGCTGTCGGTGCTCGAGCGCACGCGGATGCTCGACGACACGATCATCCTGTTCTGCTCCGATCACGGCGACATGCTCGGCGAGCGCGGCCTGTGGTTCAAGATGTGCTTTTTCGAGGGCTCGGCGCGGGTGCCGCTGATGATCGCCGGAAAAGACATTTCGGCCATCCTGATCGACGCACCGGTCTCCAATCTCGACGTCGTGCCGACGCTTTGCGACCTCGCCGGCATCGACATGAGCGCGATTGCTCCATGGACCGACGGCCAGTCGCTGCTGCCGCTGCTCGACGGCAAGACGCGCACTGAACCTGTGCTGATGGAATATGCGGCCGAAGGCTCCAACGCGCCGATGGTGGCGATCCGCGAGGGCCGTTACAAATTCATCCATTGCGAGATCGATCCGCCGCAACTGTTTGATCTTGAATCGGATCCGCGGGAATTGACCAACCTCGCCGCCGACCCGGCGCACGCGGCTTTGGTGGCTTCTTTCACCGATAAGGTCCGGGCGCGCTGGGACATGGCTGCCTTCGATGCCGCCGTACGCGCCAGCCAGGCGCGCCGCTGGGTGGTCTATCCGGCGCTGCGCAACGGCACGCATTACCCCTGGGAATTCCAGCCGCTGCAGAAGGCCTCGGAACGTTACATGCGCAACCACATGAACCTCGACCTGCTCGAAGAGCAGAAGCGCTTTCCGCGAGGCGAATGATGACAACCCTCGTCCCCTCCCTCGATCACCTCAAACAGGCGTATGCCGTCACCGCCAAGGCGACGCAGATCACGCCGCTGCTGGAGTCGGCGGCCTTGGCCAGGGAGACCGGCGCCTTGCGCGTCTTCGTCAAGCCGGAGTCGCTGCAATGGGCCGGTTCCTTCAAGATGCGCGGCGCCTATTGGCGGCTGAAGCGGCTTTCGCCCGATGAAGCCAGGAAGGGCGTCGTCGCCTATTCCTCCGGCAATTTTGGGCAAGGGCTGGCCGCCACCGGCCAGGCGCTGGGCATTCCAGTGACCATCGTCATGCCGATCGACGCGCCGGCCGCCAAGCGCGACGCAACGACCGGCTATGGCGCGCGCGTGGTGCTGACCGACCATGGCGAGCGCGCGCGTGAGGAGGTTGCCGCCGCCACGGCGCGAGAGATCGCCGAGACCGAGGGGCTGGCGCTGCTGCATCCGTTCGATGACCCCGAGATCGTCGCCGGCCAGGCTGGTGCCGGGCTGGAGGCACTCGAGCAACTCGATGCCAGGAATGCCAGCGCCGATCTGCTGTTCTGCGCGGTCGGCGGCGGCGGGCTGATCGGCGGCGTTTCGCTGGCTTTCCACTATCTGTCGCCGGCGACCGAGATCATTGGCGTCGAGCCGGAAGGTTTCGACGGCATGGGCGCGTCGCTGGCGCATGGCGTCATCGAAACCATGCCGATCGGGCCGAAATCGATATGCGACGGGCTGATGGCGCGCAGGCCCGGCGACGCGCCGTTCGCGGCGGTCAGGACCGCGGGCGTTCGCGGCATCACCGTCGACGATCAATCGGTGCGCGGCGCGATGCGCGTCGCCTTCGAACGGTTGAAGCTGGTGCTGGAACCTTCGGGCGCTGCATCGCTCGCGGCGCTGCTCGGCGGCAAGGTGGATGTGAGCGGCAAGACCGTGCTCGTGGTGGCAACCGGCGGCAATGTCTCGCTCACCGATTTCATGACGCATATGAACGATGGGCGCATATGAACCATGCTTGAGGCGGATTTCGTCATCATCGGCGCCGGCTCGGCCGGCTCGGCCATGGCCTACCGGCTGTCGGAGGATGGCAAATATTCGGTGATCGTCATCGAATTTGGCGGCAGCGACATCGGGCCGCTGATCCAGATGCCGTCGGCGCTGTCGATCCCGCTCAATATGAGCCTCTACGACTGGGGTTTTGCCAGCGAGCCGGAGCCGCATCTCGGCGGCCGTGTGCTGGCGACGCCGCGCGGCAAGGTCATCGGCGGCTCGTCCTCGATCAACGGCATGGTCTATGTACGCGGTCACGCCCGCGATTTCGACCATTGGGCCGAACAGGGCGCGGCTGGCTGGGGGTTTGCCGACGTGCTCCCCTACTTCAAGCGCATGGAGGACGCCAACGGCGGCGAGAATGGCTGGCGCGGCCACGGCGGCCCGCTGACCGTGCAGCGCGGCTCAAGGACGAATCCACTCTACGGCGCCTTCGTCGAGGCAGGCCGTCAGGCCGGCTTCGTGCTGACCGACGACTACAACGGCGCGAAGCAGGAAGGCTTTGGTCCGATGGAGCAGACCATTCGCGGCGGCCGCCGCTGGTCGGCGGCGAGTGCCTATCTCAGGCCGGCGCTGAGGCGGAAAAATGTAAGCCTGGTCAAGGGCTTCGCCCGACGGGTGATCATCGAGAATCAACGCGCCACCGGTGTCGAGATCGAAGTGCGCAGACGGATTCAGGTGATCAAGGCGCGACGTGAAGTGATCGTTGCCGCCTCCTCGATCAATTCGCCCAAGATCCTGATGCTGTCCGGCATCGGCCCGGCCCAACATCTGAGGGAATACGGCATTCCGGTGGTCGCCGACCGGCCCGGCGTCGGCCGCAACCTGCAGGACCATATGGAGCTCTACATCCAGCAGGAATCGACGCAGCCGATCACGCTGAATTCGGTGCTGAACCCGTTCTCCAAGGCGCTGATCGGCGCGCAATGGCTGTTCTTCAAGTCGGGCCTTGGTGCAACCAACCATTTCGAGGCGGCCGCCTTCGTGCGCTCGCGCGCCGGCGTCGACTATCCCGACATCCAGTATCACTTCATCCCGGCGGCGGTCCGCTATGACGGCAAGGCGGCGGCGAAAGCGCATGGTTTCCAGGCGCATGTCGGGCCGATGCGATCGAAGTCGCGCGGTTCCGTCACGCTGCGCTCGCCCGATCCCGGCTCGAAGCCGGTGATCCGTTTCAACTACATGTCGCATCCGGACGACTGGATCGAGTTCCGCCACTGCATCCGGCTGACGCGCGAGATCTTCGGCCAGTCGGCCTTCGATGCCTATCGCGGCAAGGAGATCTCGCCGGGCTCGCACGTGCAGTCGGACGACGATCTCGATGCCTTCATCCGCGATCACGCCGAAAGCGCCTACCACCCTTGCGGCACTTGCAAGATGGGCCGCAAGGATGATCCGATGAGCGTCGTCGATCCGCAATGCCGTGTCATCGGCGTCGACGGGCTGCGGATCGCCGATTCTTCGATCTTCCCGCGCGTCACCAACGGCAATCTCAACGCGCCGTCAATCATGACCGGCGAAAAGGCCGCCGACCACATTCTCGGCCGCACGCCGCTGGCGCCGTCCAACCAGGAACCATGGATCAATCCGCGCTGGCAGGTGTCGGATCGATAGAACGACGTTCGTCCATTCGGACGCACAAGCGCTCTATCGCTTTTTTAGTCCTCGCATCGTGCTTTCCGAAAATCGATTCCGATTTTCGGGCCGATGCGATAAGCGATGATCCGGCGGTGTCTGCCCGCCGGTCGCATCGAAAGACAATTTGGAGAAGGTCCCATGCGCGCCCAGCCAAAGGCATCGCACTATGTCAACGGACGCTACATCGACGATGAGCAAGGTGCGCCGCTGCCGGTCATCTATCCGGCAACCGGCGAGACCATCGCGATGCTGCGTTCGGCGACGCCGAACGTGCTGGAACTGGCGATCGAAGCAGCGCGTGCAGCACAACCGGCCTGGGCGCGGCTGAAGCCGGTCGAGCGCGGGCGCATCCTGCGCCGCGCCGCCGACATATTGCGCGTGCGCAACGCCGACCTGGCGCGCATCGAGACGCTGGATACCGGCAAGGCGATCCAGGAGACGCTGGTGGCGGACGCGCCATCGGCAGCCGACTGCCTCGAATATTTCGGCGGCGCGGTCGCTGCCTATAATGGCGAGTCCGTCGATCTCGGCGGCGCCTTTGCCTATACAAGGCGCGAGGCGCTGGGCGTCTGCGTCGGCATCGGCGCCTGGAACTACCCGATCCAGATCGCCGGCTGGAAATCGGCGCCGGCACTCGCCATGGGCAACGCCATGGTGTTCAAGCCGTCGGAGAACACGCCGATGTCGGCGCTGGCGCTCGCCGAAATCTACACCGAGGCCGGCCTGCCCGATGGGCTGTTCAACGTCGTGCAGGGCTATGGCGATGTCGGCGCCGGCCTCGTCGGCCACGATGTCGTCGCCAAGGTTTCGGTGACCGGCTCGGTGCCGACCGGCCGCAAGGTGCTGTCGCTCGCCGGCTCGAAGATGAAGCATGCCACCATGGAGCTTGGCGGCAAGTCGCCGCTGATCATCTTCGACGATGCCGATCTCGAAAATGCCATCGGCGGCGCCATGCTCGGCAATTTCTATTCGACCGGCCAGATCTGCTCCAACGGCACGCGGGTCTTCGTGCAGAAGGGCATCCACGACCGTTTCGTCGAACGACTCGTCGAGCGGACCAAGAAAATCCGTATCGGCGATCCGCTCGACCAGGAAACGCAGATGGGACCGCTGGTCTCCAAGGCGCAGCATGAAAAGGTCATCGGCTATATCGAGGCCGGCAAGCAGGATGGCGCTGTGCTCGCCTGCGGCGGCAATGTACCTTCGCTGCAAGGTTTCCAAGGCGGCTTCTTCGTCGAGCCGACGGTCTTCACCGGCGTCACCGACACGATGCGCATCGCGCGCGAGGAGATTTTCGGGCCTGTCATGAGCGTGCTGAAATTCGACGGTGAGGACGAGGTGATCGAGCGCGCCAACGATACCGAATTTGGCCTTGCCGCCGGCGTGTTCACGCGCGACCTGCCGCGCGCCCACCGCGTCATCGCCGAGTTGCAGGCCGGCACCTGCTGGATCAACGCCTACAACCTGACGCCCGTCGAAATTCCCTTCGGCGGCTTCAAGCAGTCGGGAATCGGGCGAGAAAACTCGCTTGCGGCGTTGGCACTCTATTCGCAGTTGAAGTCGGTCTATGTCGAGACCGGGGATGTGGCGAGCCCCTATTGAGGCTCACCGGCGCCGCCGACCAGAGACCTTAGCCAGAGAACTTAGAACGTCTGGTTGTAGGCGCCGACCTCAGGGCTGCGGCGCAGCACCGCATCGACGGCTTCGAACATCTGCCGGCGCCGTTCGGACGACACCGGGCTCTCCACCACGACGACAAGCTCCGGCTTGTTCGACGACGCCCGCACCAGGCCCCAGGTGCCGTCCTCGGCAACGACGCGAACGCCATTGACGGTGATCAGCTCGGCGATCTTCTGGCCGGCGAAGATGGCGCCGTCATGCTTCATGGCTTGAAAGTCGGAAACGACCCGCTCGACCACGCCATATTTCAGCTCGTCGGCGCAGTGCGGCGACATGGTCGGCGTGCCGAAAGTCAGCGGCAGGTCGCGATAGAGATCGGCCATGCTGCTTGTCGGGCTGCGATCCAGCATCTCGCAGATGGCGATGGCTGTGATCAGACCATCATCATAGCCGCGCCCGATCGGCGGGTTGAAGAAGAAATGACCGGATTTCTCGAAACCGGCGATGGCGCCAAGCTCGGCCACGCGCCGCTTTATATAGGAGTGGCCGGTCTTCCAATAATCGGTGACGGCGCCATCGGCGCGCAGCGCGGCGTCGGTATTGAACAATCCGGTCGACTTGACGTCGACGACGAAGGTCGAGCCTGGATGCAGGCGCGCAATGTCGCGCGCGAGCATGACGCCGACCTTGTCGGCGAAGATCTCGTTGCCTTCATTGTCGACCACGCCGCAGCGGTCGCCATCGCCGTCGAAGCCAAGCCCGACATCTGCTCCTGTCTCCAGCACCTTGTCGCGGATCGCGTGCAGCATCTTCATGTCTTCGGGATTGGGGTTGTAATTCGGAAACTTATGATCGAGCTCGACATCGAGCGGGATCACCTCGCAGCCGATCCGTTCCAGCGCTTCAGGTGCAAAAGCGCCGGCAGTGCCGTTGCCGCAGGCGGCGACCACCTTGAGCTTTCTCGCTATGCGCTTGTCGCGGGTCAGGTCGTCGAGATAGATCTTGCGGAAATCCGCAACGAAGTCATAGGAGCCGCCGCCGACCAGGTCGAAGTCGCCGGCAAGCACGATCGCCTTCAATGCGCTCATTTCCTCCGGACCGAAAGTCAGCGGACGCGCCGCCCCCATCTTGACGCCGCTCCAGCCGTTCTCGTTGTGCGAGGCGGTGACCATGGCGACAGACGGCGTGTCGAGCGCGAACTGGGCGAAATAAGCCATCGGCGATAGCGCCAACCCGATATCCCTAACCCGCGCGCCGGCGGCCATCAGCCCGGAAACCAGCGCCAGCTTGATCGCCAGCGAATAGGAGCGGAAATCATGCCCGGTCACGATGTCCGGCCCGGCGCCCAAACGCCGGATCAGCGTGCCGAGCCCCATGCCGAGCGCCTGGACACCGATCAGGTTGAGCTCAGGTGGCTTTGCAGAGCCCGGATGGCCGAACCACCAGCGCGCATCATACTCACGAAAGCCGGACGCCTTGATCAGCGCCGAGGTTTCAAACTCGAAAGTGTTGGGAAGGGCTTCGCTAACAATCTTCAGGGACAAGACAGCAACTCCAAGCGGCTGGATTCAGAGTGGTTTCAACGCAGGTGGCCATGCCTATAACACGAGCCGTTAAGCGGTGTTTATCCCGCAGGGAACTGAAACCTGTATGACGTTAGAGCGAAACGGCAAGAAATGCGACAGAAGCGCTGCCATTGGCGCTTGCAGGAACGAAGTACGGCGGCTATAAGCCCGCGGTCTGGTCACGGAGTGTAGCGCAGCCTGGTAGCGCACATCGTTCGGGACGATGGGGTCGCAGGTTCAAATCCTGCCACTCCGACCAGAAAAAACAATGGGTTAGGCATCCCGAATACTGCCTGCCCCACAGATATCCCCACTGAAAAGATGGAAAAGTATCTAGGCCGCTCGATGGAGCTGGCAGACGCATAACTATTTAACTGCGACACGCTATTGCTGCCATTTCACCCGCCAACCCCAGGTCGGCTGTTCCGGCACATACCCACTCGCGATTTTGCAGAATCTGAGGCCGCGCCATCTAAACTATGTCTGCTTCGCGCACCATTGGCGCTGTGCCCGGGACTTAGGCGGATCGGACACCGCCGGCACCGGCGAATCGTCCAACGATCTTGCCCAGCGTTCGCAGCGTCCAGGCCAGCGGCGCCAGAACCATCCTCAGCAGAGAAGCCAGGACAAGACAGAGTATAAGGTAGGCCGCAAAGGCGCCGAGCCAGGCCGGGAGACCTGCTTGTTCGGCTATCCAACCGGCCGCGTTTGTCAGAAGGTGAGGTCGCGTGATCGCCACATAGGGAAGTGCGACGACGGCGGCGACACCGGCTGCGGTACCGACGGCGGAAAGCGATTGGAACGCACCTTTGCCTGCAGCCCTCAGATGTGCGATCCGCACAGTTCCGCGACCAGCTGCGGCCACCGGTGCCCTCGCAACCCGCAATGCCTTGGCTGCGGCGCCCATGCCCCCGACGACGATTGCCGCATCGAAGGCCGCCCAACCCATCTCGTCCCAGGTCGGAAGCCGCTCGCCGCGGGTGATCACCCCTTCCAGGTCGGAAACGCCGCCCAGGACTATGTTCTTCGCACCAAGCAGCGTGCGGGTGAACTGTCTGCGGACTGCTGTTCCGTCAACGATCTCGAACTCCGACAGCATCTCATGCCCGCGATCCTTGAGCTCGCGAATGGCAACAAGCCCATATTGCTCCGGCGAAATCTCGGCGAGGCCGAATCCCACCTGCCGGTCGTCCCACAGGCTCGAGAGGCCCTGACCGATGGTTTCCTGCAACAAGTACTGCGACGATCCATTCTTCACGAAGTAAGCAATCACCGGCACGACCGGATGGCCGAGACGGTCGAAAACCTCCACGAAATCCGCATCCTCGCCATAGACGAGGAACACTCTGGCTGCATCGTCGCCATATTTCGCCGCTGCCTCATGCCAGCCGAGCCCGCCTGCCGCGCAGGCTGCAAGAACCCATGGCCGAGCCTGCTCCACAGCTTTGCTGCTGAGCGGGCAACGGGTGTCGTCCCGGCGAACTTCCTCCGCCAGCGCGGCTCGCATGACGTCATCCTCGAAGTGATGGGGCTCCAGCCATTCCCATCTGAGCGTCAGGACGATCGCCACAACGAGTGAGGCTGCTAGCAGATATCTCATTCTCAAGGGGGCATCCTCCCGCAGTCATGTCATGCCAAGACGTGCCGAAGCTATCAGCCAATCCCGATGAAGCGACCGTTAGTTCTGGGATGTGGTGGAAATTTGCTGGAGGGTGCGCCGACAGCGGACGTTCCGTTTTCCACCAAACCTCGGCCGTTCATGGTCATTTTGGGGCCGCAAGCGGACTGGCAGCTTTGGCCCTCGGATCTTCAATAGCTGACCTTCACGTCGGTGCGAGTAACGCCGTGACGTGCCCCCCTGCGGACGTTCGTGGCATCGCAGCGAACGTCCGGAATGTATGACAGCTGACGTTTGTTGTCAGATAGACAAATCTGAGCGAGCGGTAAGGAAGCTTGAAAAGGCAACCTACGTGCTGCTATTGGCCGGAGCACATGAGGCGACATGATCAGCTCAGTCCGTCGCCGCTCGTGGCTGCAAAGCCGATTGCCTGCACAGACGTACCGGCTCCCGCTTGTATTAGTCACGCATCTGGTACCCTTGCCCGGACCCCGGCCCGCGGGGCTCAATCCTCCGGCAGGGTGAAGACCGCGCAGGGATCAGCGATACCGCGCAATAAGTGCTCGCCCAAAGGGATCAAAGCCGTTGTCGTCTCCGCCGCGACCGCGCCCGAGATGAGCACGCTGCGACCAAGGGGCCTGCATAGCCCTTCGAGCCGGCTGACCAGGTTGACCGCAGGGCCGATGGCAGTGAAGTCCAGCCGGTCGGCCGCGCCGATATTGCCCCACAGCATCTCACCGAGATGCAGTGCCGCGCCGAAGGGCAGCGGCGGCAGCCCCTCCGTCTGCCGCACCGCATCGAGATGGGCCATGCCGGCGCGGGCGGCGACAACAGCCCGCAGCGCCGCCTCGCAGGCCTCGGCCGGGGCGCCCGTGACCGGGAAAATCGCCAGCACACCGTCGCCGATGAACTTCAGCACCTCGCCCCCGAAAGCATGCACCGCCCCGGCGACGCGGTCGAACCAAGCGTCGAGGGCGGTGATCATCGCTGCGGGCTCCGTCGCCTCGGACAGGGCGGTGAAGTCACGCAGATCGGCACAGAGCAGCGCGGCGCGGATGGTCTCCCCGGTGCCGCGGCGCAGCGCGCCGGCCTGCACCCGGGCGGCACTGCGCCTGCCAAGATAGGCCTCGAGCAGCGCTGCCAGCGCCGCCCGCGCGGTCAGGGC
>NZ_AYWU01000016.1:0-143167 GCF_000502375.1 Mesorhizobium sp. L48C026A00
CACGACGCTCTTCCGATCTGAGGTGTTCACGGGCTCCGGTCGGCGGCGCGAATGGCTGCCGGAGGAGAAGGCGCGGATCGTGGCGGAAAGCTACGAAGCCGGCGCGACCGTGAGCGCGGTGGCGCGGCGATACGCTTTGTCCCCGCAGCAGCTGTTCGCCTGGCGTCGGGCCGCTCGTCAGCCGTTGGCGGAAGCGCCGGCACCGGAATCGTTGTTTGTTCCGGCGGTGATTGCAGCGCCGAGGCCTGAACCGGCGGCAAGGCGGCGGCGGAAGCAGAAAGCCGCCCGAGACGGTGTGATCGAGCTGGAGATAGACGGCGTCGCTATGCGGGTCGGCCGTGGCGCCGACACCAGGACGGTGGCNACGGTGTGATCGAGCTGGAGATAGACGGCGTCGCTATGCGGGTCGGCCGTGGCGCCGACACCAGGACGGTGGCCGCTGTAATCCGAGCGCTGAAGGCGACGACGTGATCGGGCCGACGGGTGCGGTCAAGGTCATGGTGGCGACGAAGCCGGTGGACTTCCGCAAGGGTGCGGAGGGCCTCGCGGCGCTTGTGCGCGAGACGATGGGCGCCGATCCGTTCAGCGGCGCGGTCTATGTCTTCCGGGCGAAGCGGACGGATCGGATCAAGCTGATCTTCTGGGATGGCACCGGCGTCTGCCTTTACGCCAAACGTCTGGAGGACGGCGAGTTCCGCTGGCCGAAAGTGCATGACGGCATGATGCGGCTGACGGCCGCGCAGTTGTCGGCGCTGCTCGAAGGTCTCGACTGGCGGCGGGTCCACGAGGCGCGCAGGACCCGCGTTCCGGTTCAGGCGGGCTGACCCGCGACGAAGTGAATCAGCCTGGATTCCGCTGTCGCGGGATGTCGGCGAATATGGTCTGATCCGGTCATGGCGATGGCGGCTGACCAGCTTCCCGACGATCCGGACGCGCTGAAGGCGATGGTCCTGGCGCGCGACGTCGAGAACGCCCGCCTGATCCAGATCATCAAGGAATTGCAGCGTCACCGCTTCGGCCGAAGAGCTGAGACGCTTCCCGAGGATCAGTTGCTGCTGGGGCTCGAAGAGGCCGAGCAGATCGAGGCCGCCGACGAGGAAGAGAATGAACAAGCATCTCCCGCAGAGCGTCTGGAGCGCGCCAGGAAGCGCCGGACGAACCGCGGCGCGTTGCCACCCCATCTGCCGCGGGTGGAAATGGTCGTCGACATCGAGGACCATGCCTGTCCGGGCTGCCGCAATGGCTTGCATCGGATCGGTGAGGACGTGAGCGAGCGGCTCGACATCGTTCCGGCGCAGCTGCGTGTGATCGTCGTGCGCCGGCCCAAATATGCCTGCCGCGCCTGCGAGGATGTGGTCGTTCAGGCTCCGGCGCCCGCCCGGCTGATCGAGAGCGGTTTGCCAACCGAGGCGACGGTCGCTCAGGTGCTGGTGTCCAAATATGCTGACCNCGTCGTGCGCCGGCCCAAATATGCCTGCCGCGCCTGCGAGGATGTGGTCGTTCAGGCTCCGGCGCCCGCCCGGCTGATCGAGGGTGGTCTTCCGACCGAGGCAACGGTCGCCCAGGTGCTGGTCTCCAAATACGCCGATCACTTGCCGCTCTATCGTCAGGCGCAGATCTATGCCCGGCAAGGCATCAATCTTGATCGCTCCACGCTCGCCGACTGGGTCGGCCGCGCCGCCTGGCATCTGCGTCCTGTGCATGAGCGGCTGGTTGGCAAGCTGAAGGCTTCGCCGAAGCTCTTTGCTGACGAAACCACCGCGCCGGTGCTCGATCCGGGCCGCGGCAAGACGAAGACCGGCCAACTCTGGGCCTATGCCCGCGATAACCGACCATGGAATGGGAGCGACCCGCCGGGCGTCGCCTATATCTATGCGCCGGACCGAAAGGCCGAGCGTCCGATCGCTCATCTCGCAGGCTTCACCGGAATCTTGCAGGTCGACGGCTATGGCGGCTATCGCGTGCTGGCCGACAAGAGCGGCGTGACGCTCGCCTTCTGCTGGGCGCATGTGCGCCGACGCTTCTATGAACTGGCGGCAGCCGGTCCCGCGCCGATCGCCAGTGGGGCGCTGAGACGGATCGCCGAGCTCTATAAGATCGAGGACGGCATCCGCGGCCAATCGGCCGAGGAGCGCCGTGCGATGCGTCAGGAAAATAGCCGCGCTATCATCGCCGATCTCGAACCCTGGCTGCGCCAAAAGCTCGGCTTGATCAGCCAGAAAACCAAGCTCGCCGAGGCGATCCGCTACACGCTCTCGCGTTGGGAAGGCCTCTCGCGCTTCCTTGACGATGGCCGCATTGAGATCGACAGCAACGTGGTCGAGCGCTCAATCCGTCCGATTGCGCTCAACCGCAAGAACGCGCTCTTTGCAGGCTCCGACGGTGGCGCCCAGCACTGGGCCGTCATCGCGTCGCTGATCGAAACCTGCAAACTCAACGGCGTCGAGCCCCTCGGCTATCTCGCCGATGTCCTCACCAGGATCGTCAATGGCCANGGCGGCAGCCGGTCCCGCGCCGATTGCCAGCGAGGCGCTGAGACGGATCGCCGAGCTCTACAAGATCGAAGACGTCATCCGCGGCCGGTCGGCTGACGAACGCCGCGCGATGCGTCAGGAAAATAGCCGCGCTATCATTGCCGATCTCGAACCTTGGCTGCGCGAAAAGCTCGGCCTGATTAGCCAGAAGACCAAGCTCGCCGAGGCAATCCGCTACACGCTCTCGCGCTGGGAAGGCCTGACCCGCTTCCTCGACGACGGCCGCATCGAGATCGACTCCAATACAGTCGAGCGCTCCATTCGTCCGATCGCGCTCAATCGGAAGAACGCCCTCTTTGCAGGCTCCGATGGCGGCGCCGAACACTGGGCAGTCGTCGCCTCGCTGATCGAAACCTGCAAACTCAACGGCGTCGAGCCCCTCGGCTATCTCGCCGATGTCCTCACCAGGATCGTCAATGGCCACCCGAACAGCCAGATCGACGACCTGCTGCCCTGGGCCTACATCCCGGCTCCCGAACTCAGGGCCGTGGCCTGAGANCCCGAACAGCCAGATCGACGACCTGCTGCCCTGGGCCTACATCCCGGCTCCCGAACTCAGGGCCGTGGCCTGAGAACAGCGCTTACTGATCTCGTGGCCGTTGGCAAAGACGATGTCGACCATGCCCGAGCGCATCAGGTCCAAAAACTCGTCGCGGTAGCGGTCGACGCAGAACGAATCCGACAGCGTCATCGACACGTCGCGGCCGGCGGTATGCGCGAGCTTCGCCGTCTGCCGGATCGCTTCCTTGGCGCGCGGCGGGTCCCACAGATAACCCTCGAAATAGGTGACCGCCGCACCCGAAGCCTTGTCGGCCTCGACGTCCTCCGGCCCGAGCTCGACACAGGCGCCGAGATAGGTGTTCATCGAGCGCTCGCCGTCGGGTGTGACGAAGATCATCGAGCGCGCCGTCGGCGGTTCGCCGTTGAGCGGCCTGGTGTCGAAGGCGACGCCCTGGGCATGGATGTCATGCGCATAGATTTCGCCGAGTGCGTCGTTGGAGACCTTGCCGAAGAAGGCGGCGCGGCCGCCGAAGGAGGCGACGCCCGCCGCCGTGTTGCCGGCGCTGCCGCCGGAGGCTTCGATGGCCGGGCCCATGCGGCTGTAGAGCAGTTCGGCGCGCCTCGTGTCGATCAGGTTCATCGCGCCCTTGATGATGCCGT
The DNA here is from genome assembly GCF_000502375.1 of Mesorhizobium sp. L48C026A00. Taxonomy (NCBI): domain Bacteria; kingdom Pseudomonadati; phylum Pseudomonadota; class Alphaproteobacteria; order Hyphomicrobiales; family Phyllobacteriaceae; genus Mesorhizobium; species Mesorhizobium sp. L48C026A00. The sequence goes on from NZ_AYWU01000016.1 coordinate 3,696, forward strand.
TGGTCTCCAGGAACGCCTCGTCGCACTGGGCGATGATGTCGACGATGGCATTCCCGACACAAAGCACGTCATAGTCCGGCATCAATGATGTCTCCGCCAAAAGCCCACCCGGCTTTCTGGCATGCCGGCCGCGGGCGGGTCTGGCCAGTGGGAATGGGCTTTGCGCTTGCCAATCCGTTCGGCGCCAGCCCTCATGGGGCGGCAAGTCCTGCCTCGCGACGCAATTCGTCGGCCCTGTCTGTCTTCTCCCAGGTGAAATCAGGCTCTTCACGGCCGAAATGGCCATAGGTCGCGGTGTTGCGGTATATAGGGCGTAAGAGATCAAGCATCTTGATAATGCCCTTCGGTCTGAGATCGAACAACTCAAGAATGAGGCGCTCGATCCTTCTTTCCTCAACCCTCGCTGTCCCGAACGTGTTGACCATGACAGAAACGGGACTGGCCACGCCGATTGCGTAAGCAAGCTGCACCTCGCAGACGTCCGCAAGTCCGCTAGCGACGATATTCTTTGCGACATACCGGGCCGCATAGGCAGCTGAGCGGTCAACCTTGGACGGGTCCTTGCCCGAAAAGGCGCCGCCGCCGTGACGACCCATCCCACCATAGGAATCGACGATGATCTTTCGTCCAGTGAGACCGCAGTCGCCGCGCGGCCCGCCGACTACGAACCTCCCCGTCGGGTTGACCAGAATTCTGATGCCTTCCGTCTCCAGGTGGGTCGGCAGGACAGGCTTTATGATTTCCTCAATGACGCCCTCGCGGACCGTCTCTTGCGAGACCTGCTCGTCATGTTGGGTCGATACGACGATGGTATCAAGGGCGACCGGGCGCAACCCCTCATAGCGCACTGAGACTTGGGATTTCATGTCAGGACGCAACCAGCCAAGCTGTCGTGCTTTCCGGAGATCTGCCTGTCGTTTCGTCAAGCGATGCGCGAGCTGGATCGGCAAAGGCATCAGGGTATCGGTTTCGCGGCATGCGTAGCCGAACATGAGGCCCTGATCTCCCGCTCCCTGCTGGAGGTCCTGCCCTCGTCCCTCGTCAACGCCCTGGCTAATGTCGGGCGATTGCTCGGTGAGTGCATGAACGACGGAGCAACGCCGGCCGTCAAAGCCGACGGCCTCATCGTCGTATCCAATATCGAGAATCGTATCGCGCGCAACTTGGCTATAATCCACCCGCGCATCGCTGGTAATCTCGCCAGCCAGAACGACTATCCCTGATTTTACCAACGCTTCACAGGCGACGCGCGCCTTGGGATCGGTGCCGAGGATGGCATCGAGGATGGCATCCGAGATGTTGTCGGCCAACTTATCCGGGTGTCCCGCGCCAACCGATTCGGAAGAGAACACGAACTGCCTAGCCATGAAATGCCTCGTTTCGGGTGTTGGAGTTGTATGGGGCATTTTGCTTAGCCCACCTTACCTGTTGGTGATGCCCGGGACCTCGAACGCAGCGCACAAATCGGCAACGTCTCTTCGCACGCAGGCATGGAGATCTTCGTCATCAGGCCGCCGGAGCACGCAGTCAATGAAGCCAGCAATTTGCACCATTTCCACATCGCGCATGCCCATTGACGTCACTGCTGGCGACCCCAGGCGAATTCCGCTTGTGACCGCCGGATCCCGCGGGTCGCCAGGCACCATATTAAAGTTTGTGATGATGCCTGCTTTTGCTAGCCGCTCGGCATAGGCCTTGCCCGATAGTGGTCGATCACGCAGATCAAGGATCAGCATGTGATTGTCCGTCCCCCCGGTAACCAGGTCATAACCTCGCTCGATCAGTGCCTGTGCAAGAGCCTTGGCATTCTTGACGGTCTGTTGGCCGTAGCTTCGGAAGGACGGGTTCGCGGCTTCGTGCAAGGCAACTGCTAGCGCAGCGATGGCATTCATGTGGGGCCCGCCTTGCAGGTGAGGAAAGACCGCCCGGTCTATTCGTCTGGCGAGATTGTATTTGCTCTTTGTATGATACAGGGCCTGATAGCGATCTTCGTTCCTTGACAAAATGAAACCACCGCGGGGACCGCGGATCGATTTGTGGGAGGTGCTGCTGACCACGTCGCAATGGCGCACGGGATTCGGGTGCGCTCCCGCGGCAATCAGGCCGCTGATGTGCGCAATGTCGGCTACGAGATAGGAGTTCGCTTCCAGGGCGATTTCTGCCATTGCCGCGTAATCAAAGACACGCGGGTAAGCAGTTCCGCCGACCCAAATGAGCCGCGGCCGTTCCCGCTTGGCTGTCTCGCGCAAGCGGTCATAGTCAATTTGCTGCGTCTTTTCGTGCAGCCCATAAGGGACGCGTTGATAGTCAGTTCCGGAAAAGTTGATGGCCCAACCATGAGTCAGATGGCCCCCTTCCGGAAGGGGCAAGCCCATGACCTTGTCACCGGGGCTCAAAAGCGCGCGGTAGACGGCCTGATTGGCCGGTGAGCCGGAATAAGGCTGGACGTTGGCATGCTCGCTGCCAAATAGTGTTTTCAAGCGCTCAATGGCTAGATTCTCAAGCTCATCAACGATCTCATTTCCAGCGTAGTAGCGCGCACCGGGGTACCCCTCGGCGTACTTGTTCGTGAAAATCGAACCGGTCGCTTCCAGCACGGCCGAGGAGGCAAAGTTCTCAGAGGCAATGAGTTTGAGGGTCGTCCGCTCCTGCCGCTCCTGTCTTAGAAGCAGCTCGTGAACGCGGCAATCAACCGCGGCCAAGCGAGACCGTCCGTAAGTGTCGGGCGCCGCGATGGCGCCGCCGGCGGAGTTGTCCATGGTGGTTTCGCGCTCCAATTGGATTGATCTATTTCACGGTCAAGCATGCGGTCCCCTTGGGCCGCGTGTCTCGTACCGCTTCGAGCCGCTGCAGGTCCCGTTTATGATAGCCCTCGCCTTGGGGCAGGAGATCGACCAATAATTGAACCAGCCCACCGTCGTTGCCTCCTGCTTTGAGATGGTACGAGCGCCACGGGGGTTGTTCGTTGCAGCAAAGAAAGTCGGCTCTGGCGAGCAGCCGGACGTGTCGCACCACCCGCTCGCGACGCACGCCCAGAATCTCCGCTAGCTCGCAGACAGTTAGGTCCGCATGCGCGCAAAGGCCCAGGATTCGAAGGCGATCAAAATGCGCCACCGTGCGTAGGCGACTGACCAGTGTCATCATTGGTCAGGATCAAGCCACATGGAAAACCTGGGCACTCGTCCTACTGAATTTGTCATTTCGCGTTCTCCACAGATGTTGCAGCTTTCGAACCAAATTATATGGCTGGTGCCCACCGACATGACAATCACGGTGGCCGTGAAGATACTGTTGAGCCGAAAATGCTGTGTTCGAACAACCAAGATGGGCGCTCTTCTTGCCATTGCCTTAGCCGAAATTGCTCGCAGTTCGGCGGGTCGGAGAAAAGCGGCGCCACGTTTTTGACCCCACTGATCTCAGACGTTGCAATAAGCCTACCATTCACAGCGAACTGGAGTTGCTAAGAGTCTATGAATTTGCTTGAAGGATCTGTTGCAACGTTTGCCCAACCCGCTCTTGCTCCCGGCACACATCGCCATGCCTTCGCCGTCCAAAAGACGGGCCACGAAGCGTAGCCGTTCCTCCATCAGCGACACTCTCTCCACGGCATCAACAGCTCCGGCCAAAAAGCGGCGACCGCGATGAGCTGGCTATTCAACGGTTGCCAGTTGGAGCGAACGGGTTCGGCAGTCGAATGCGCGTAGCACATTGTTCCCTTTATGAGATCGAACGCCGTGCAGCTGGGGATCTGATGCAAAGCTGAACTCGCCTGGCTACAATTTCGACCCTTACAACTGACTTCATGCGCAAAGGAAGCACGTCCGCGATTGGCTTGGTGGCGAGCAAACAAATGACGAAAAAAGAGTAGTGCAAACGTGCATTTTGGAAAATAGCCTGGATCACGGCCGATGCCAAAGGCAGCTAGTTCGATACAAAATCCGCTTTGACATTCTCCGAAACGCTTATGCCCGGCTGTCCAGCCGCAACCGAATACGCGGCATCGATAGCGAAAGTTTGCGCGCTAGCCATCAGTTCAGTATCAGGACCGACGACCGTAAACCAGCGCTGGCGGTGCGATCCCGCCGTGCGGGGCACGGAAACATTCGTCCGCAGAGTGGCAATATTTCCAGTATCCGCCTCGACGATCAATCGCTCGTGCAGTCGCCGCAGCAGCGCGTCGCGCGTTCATGCTCCGCCTGCGAACATGATAAAGACGATGGCGCATTCGCGTTTCCGGAGCAGTCGAATTTCCGAGAAGGTCGCATGCTTCTCCGTCTCGGCTGACTCACGCGAAAACCGGATGAAAAAGACCCCGCATCGAGCACCTGACGCTGACTGGAGCGGGCCTTGCCGCCTATCGCGAGATGGTGCCGCTGCCAAAGGCGTTCGAGCGGGAATTGCTGGCAAAACTCAGCGCTGGTGAGCGCACCGCGATCACAAATGGATTGAGTGCGCTCAAGGAGGCCCTGGGCAGGATTAGGCGCTTACCAGTCCATCACCACCTTGCCCGAATTGCCGCTGCGCATCGCGTCGAACCCGGTCTGGAAGTCGTCGATGCCAATGCGGCGGGTGATCAGGCCGCTGACGTCGAGCGGGCCCTGCACCAGCGCGATCATCTTGTACCAGGTCTCGAACATCTCGCGGCCGTAAATGCCCTTGAGATGCAGCATCTTGAAGATGACCTTGTTCCAGTCGATCTCGAAGCCGGTCGGCGCGATGCCCAAAATGGCGATCTTGCCGCCATTGTTCATGGNCCCGACATTTCGAGGCCGACGTCAAAACCTTCGGTCATGCCGAGCGCCGGCATGATATCGCGCAGCTTTTCCTTCGACGCGTCGACCACATGCTGGACGCCGAGCTTTTTCGCCAGCGCAAGCCGCACCGGGTTGATGTCGGTGATGACCACCTTTCGCGCGCCGACGCACTGCGCCACCAGCGCACCCATGATGCCGATCGGCCCGGCGCCGGTGACCAGCACGTCCTCGCCGACCAGATCAAAGGACAGTGCGGTGTGGACCGCATTGCCCAGGGGATCGAAGATTGCGGCGATCTCGTCGGGCACATCGTCGGGGATCGGCACGACGTTGTGCTGCGGTATCACCAGATATTCACCGAAGGCGCCTGGCCGGTTGACGCCGACGCCGAGTGTGTTGCGGCACAGATGCCCCCTGCCCGCCCGGCAGTTGCGGCAGTGGCCGCAGACGATGTGGCCTTCGCCNTGCGCCCACTGGTCCCAATTGTAGATGTGGACGTCGGTACCGCAGATCGCGGTCTTCTTGATCTTGATCAGAACGTCGTTCGGGCCGATTTCCGGCACCGGCACTTCTTCCATCCAGATGCCCGGCTCGGCCTTGGCCTTGACCAGCGCCTTCATCATGTTCGACATTCTTTTGTCCCTTGAAACTCTTGATCCGGAATCGCTTTTCGGTTCCGGCCGTTCAGGAAATCACACCGAGTTCACGCCCGACTGCGCCGAACGCCTCGACCGCACGGTCGATGTCGGCGCTGGAATGGGCGGCCGACATTTGCGTGCGGATGCGCGCCTGGCCCTTCGGTCCTCGATCAGCCTCGCTTATGCTCTGGAGCTTGTTCTCTCGCGCCCGAATTTCCGCGGGGATGGCTGAACGGAGGCGATCCATTTGCGGATTTTCGAGTGCATCGGGCCGCACCCCACAAACGCTCAACAAGTTGAACACGTCCTGACCCGACTGGGACTTCAAGTTCGGACCTGAACCTGGCCGGGTGCTTCTGGATGGCAGGGTCCGTCAAGCGGCGGAGGCCATGAGGGAAATGAAAGAGCTACAGATCAAAACACATAATCGAGCGATGAATATCGCCTGAACATTCCGAACAGCAACAGTTCGTTGGTGACATTGGTGTTGACACGAACCTTGGCGGCCACCGATTCGTAGTTGCAATCATAAGCGGCAACGCCGGTGATCGCGCCCCAGCCATGTGTGTAATTCCAGCCGCCGACTACGTCGGAGCGTAGCTGTCGATTGTGCCGACCACGCCCGAGCCTTCTTCGAGCGAAACCACGGCCGAAAAGCCGTTCCCGGCGTCGAAGTANGTCGATTGTGCCGACCACGCCCGAGCCTTCTTCGAGCGAAACCACGGCCGAAAAGCCGTTCCCGGCGTCGAAGTAGTACTGAACCACATTGGTATCGAAAGCGCCGTACGGAATCGGCGTCTGGTTGAACGGCAATCAGTGCCGCAGTTGAGCCGAGGAGGAGGCTACTAATGTTCATTGTTGATCTCCGTTCAAAGAGTAAAAGTAATGGACGCCAGTGAATGAATTCTTACTAAGGAAATAGTCGATAACGATGCGCATTGAGTCGAATTTGAGCAGTTTTGATGCGCTCGTCGTGCCAGATTATTCAAGAGAAATTGAGTATGATTTGGTATTATTGTTACAAATATGCAATCGTTATAACAAATATAATTATCGGCGAAATGACGCCACTCAACATTTCTGTGCAAATCATCACCGTCATCTCCGCTAGTTGTGGACGGGCCGTCACAAAGGCTTCTACTGCATATGACGTGCCATTCTGACGACCCAGCTGCGGCTTGAAGCTCAAGTGTGCCGGCGGACCTTGGTTCGCGCTTCCTTTTTTGCCTTGCGGATCAACCCAAGCACGAACGGCAAACGTTTCGGCTACGGTTCGTCTGTTCGCTTCGCGACAGTTTCGTTCAATGGCGACAGCTTTGTTTGCTGTGAGCCCCGACGTTGAGACATCANCGTCTGTTCGCTTCGCGACAGTTTCGTTCAATGGCGACAGCTTTGTTTGCTGTGAGCCCCGACGTTGAGACATCATGCGGCGGCACCGCTCGGTGCGACGCCGTCATTTTGGCGAGCGCGATGGTCGATAATCACGCGCTGAACGCGCAGCCTTCCCGACAGTTGCGCTCGCAGTTCCAAGTTGCTGCGCGACGCGGAGCAACCATGGTTCACCGTCGGCTTCGCGATGCCGTTTCCGCACGGAGTTCGGCGGCCGTTCGAGTCGATAATGCCAAGTTCATACGAATGACCCTGATCGCCGAGCACGCGATGCGAACGCCGGCGCTGCATTGTGAGCAGGCAGACATCCTGCACGGCCCCGAGGAAGAGATTCTCCCGCTGCTCATGAAGGTTGATACGCAGCACTTCAGCCCGAACGAGAATTTCCTGCCGCAACCCTGAAAAGTAGGGGCCTGCAACGAAGCTGGTGGGCACCACGAACACCAGCCCGCCACCCGGTTTCAGCCAGTCGAGGCTTCTCAGCAGAAATAAGGAGTACAGGTTTGTGTGCCCTCCCATGTTTGCCAGTCCGGCGTTGCGAAGCAGCGCCTATCCGCTTCGGCGCCCACCTTTCCGTAAGGCGGATTGCCGATTGCCAGATCGTACAGCTGCGGCGCGGAGGCCAAGAGCGCATCTTCGCAACGTACTGCAGCCGGCCGACCGGTGCGAACATACGGAATTCATGCGCCAGCATGTCATTCAGCAGTGCCTGCGACAGAGCCGAAAGACCTGCATCGATCTCGATGCCTCTGATGTCGCGGAGCGTCGCTTTGCAGGCCTCGCTTAACGGCACTCCTCTTTCAAGTTTTTGTCTGACCAGATGCCGGTCACCGGGGGTCAGAAATGACCCGCCGCCGCACGCAGCGTCCAGAACAGTCGGGTGCATTCTGGATTTCAGAAACCCTTCACTCGCCTCAATGGCCGCTCTGGCCAGAGCAGGCGGCGTGAAATAGGCCGACTATTCGCGGCGGCGATCATCGCCGATCAACACCGCATTGGTGCTTGAAATCAGGTAGTGCCTCTCATCTAGTGATGAAAATCTGACGCTTGGTACCCGAAAGGGAATACCGCTTTGGGTGGATAGTGTTGAAGAAGTCGGCGATGAAGCCGTGGATCCACTCGCACCGAAGCGTCTTGATTAAGGTCGACGCGACCTCCTCGCCCTAAGTGGCTCGGATGGGTGTCCCGAGGGTGCAGATCTTGGCCAATTTCCTGAGGTTCTGGGCGATGGCTGCAAGGTGGAACTCATCGCGGGCACCACAGGGGCCGCGCAATCGCAATCGATCGAGCTTCAGGATGCGCTTGAGGTGCGCGAACAGCATCTCCACCTTCTTCCGCTGATAGCGTGAGATCTGGTAGGCGTCGGTCTTGGCGATGTCGCGGGCCATGTCGCGCGCGCCCTCATAGATCGAGCGCAGCACCTTGCGCGCCGGCTCCTTCGGGCAACAGCGGGGCTTCAGGGCACAGGCGTCGCAATCCAGCTTGCTGGCGCGATAGCGCATCATGCCGTTCTCGTCGACGAGAGGGTGCGGCACCCGATAGGTCTTCTGGCGTTGCCTGAGCGTCTTGCCGCCAGGACAGATGTATGTATCGGCCTTATGGTCGTAGGTGAAGTCATCGCGCGAGAAGGTGCCATCCTTGCGCCTGGACTTGTCGAAGACCGGGATATGCGGCTCGATCCCACGCTCATGCACCAACCAGTTCAGCATTTCGGCCGAGCCGTAGCCGGTGTCGGCAATCAGCCGCTCCGGCCAGAGGCCGAGCTCGTCGTGCGCCCGCTCGATCATGGTCTTGGCGGCCGTCACCTCGGCCTGGCGCACCGCGGTCGAGGGCTCCACGTCCACGATGATGGCGTGCTCCACGTCGATCAAATAGTTCGTGCAATAGGCATAGACGGCTGGGCCACCCCAAGCGGCAGTCCAGCGCGCGGCGGGATCAACAGGGGAGACGAACTTGGGCTCCACCGGCGTGGCGGCCCCGAAGGCGGCATCATCCAAGGTGGCGAGGTATTCGGCCACGGCCCGCTTGGTCTCAGGCTTGAGCTCCTCGGCCGTCTCGACCCCGCGCTGACGCTGCGCGTCGGCGACGATCATGCTGGCATCGACCGCAAAGCCTTCGCCGCCGACGAGGCCTTCTGCCATGCAGCGTCGGACGACGGTTTCGAACAGTTCGCGCAGCAGATCGGCATCGCGGAAGCGTCCGTGGCGGGTCTTGGAGAAGGTTGAGTGGTCCGGCACATCACCCTCGAGGCCAAGCCGGCAGAACCACCGATAGGCCAGGTTCAGATGTACCTCCTCGCACAGCCGGCGCTCCGAGCGGATGCCGAAGCAATAGCCGACGATCAGCATGCGGATCAGCAGCTCAGGGTCGATCGAGGGACGGCCGATCGGGCTGTAGAAGGGCGCCAGATGCTGGCGGATGGCGGACAGATCAACGAAGCGGTCGATCGCTCTGAGCAGGTGGTCCGCCGGCACATGCCGCTGCAGGCTGAAGCCATAGAACAGCTCCTCCTGCATCACACTTTGCTCGCCCATCATCGACTCAATCTCCTCTTACAACGAAGATTGAATCAGTGCTTCAGGACCGCTGCAACCCGGACTTTTTCAACACTATCGGTGGAAACCCGACGTTCGGCACCCGCTCGGCGTATGTCCGGTTCGCGCCCAGTGAACGAACCCGCTCGCGGGAGGGGCGCGGGGTTTGAGGCGTAAGCTTCGTTGGCAGCGTCGGTGAGGCTTTAATCGATCAGGGGTGACGGACGGCCCTCGGCCTCCGAGCATGAAGTGTCAACCTTCAGCTTGAGAGGAGCATCCGATGACCGTCCCTACGCATCCATCCGGCAGCGCACTTCGCGAGCGCATGATCGAAGACATGTCCATGCGCGGCTTCACCGAGGATACGCGCCGAGACTATATCCGTTGCGTGAAGGCGTTTGCAGCCTTCATCGGGCGCTCGCCTGATACCGCGACGGCTGAGGATCTGCGGCGTTTCCAATTACACCAGACCGAGAGCGGCATGCGGCCGCCGGGGATCAACAGCTCGGTCTCGGCGCTGCGCTTCTTCTTCACCGTGACGCTCGACCGGCTCGATCTCTCGCGCCGTCTCACCGTCATCCGCCAGCCACGCAAGCTGCCGCTGGTGCTGAGCGTCGAGGAGGTGGCGCGGCTGCTCGAAGCCGCACCGGGACCGAAGTACAAGGCGGCGCTTGGCACGGGCTACGGGGCGGGGTTGCGGGTGTCGGAGATCGTGGCGCTCAAGGTGAGCGACATCGATTCGACGCGCATGCTGATCCGCGTCGAGCAGGGCAAGGGGCGCAAGGACCGCCACGCCATGCTATCGCCGCAACTGCTCGGCTTCTGCGCGCCTGGTGGCGCGAGGGCAAACGTCGCGGCGTGATGCTGCCGCGGGGCTGGCTGTTCCCGGGCCGCAACCCGATCACGCCACTTTCCACGCGGCAGATGAACCGCGCCGTTCGTGCGGCGGCGGAGGCCGCCGAGATCAAGAAGCGGGTAACGCCGCACATCCTGAGGCATTCCTTCGCCACACATCTCCTGGAGCAGGACGTCGACATTCGCGTCATCCAGGTCCTGCTAGGCCATGCCCGGCTCAATACGACCGCGCTCTATGCCCATGTCGCCACCAAGACGATCCACACCGTGATGAGTCCGCTCGACCGGATCAGCCTGCTCACAGAGGGCGAGATACGACCGGACAGATGACGCGGCGGCGGTGCGCCGCCCGTCCCTGGAGCTCGCCGACATCTTCCATCGCCATGGTGCCGCCTGGCGCGCGGCCCAGGCCGGCCACTTGAGCCTCGGCCAGCTGAAGGTGATGTCGGCGATCGAGACCTGCCGCACCGCGGCGCTTGGCGGTCACGTCGAGGCGTGCGAGGACTGCGGCCACAGTCGCATTGCGTATAACAGCTGCAGGAATAGACACTGTCCAAGGTGCCAGGGCGCGGCGGCAAGGGAATGGCTCGCCGCACGCGAGGCCGATCTCTTGCCGGTCGGCTACTTCCACGTCGTCTTCACGCTGCCGGCCGAGATCGCCGACATCGCCTATCCCAACAAGGCGGTGATCTACGACCTGTTGTTCCGCGCCGCCTCGGAAGCGATGCTCACCATCGCGGCCGATCCAAAACATCTCGGCGCCCGCATCGGCATCACCGCCGTGCTGCATAGCTGGGGCTCGGCGATGACCCATCATCCGCATGTCCACATGATCGTGCCCGGCGGCGGCATCGCGCTCGATGGTGAGCGTTGGGTGTCCTGCCGGCCCGGCTTCCTCCTGCCCGTGTGCGTGCTCTCAAAACTGTTCCGGCGGCTCTTGCTGGCCAAGCTTACTGATGCCCATGCCGCCGGCCGGCTGAGATTCTTCGGCGATAATGCCGGCCTCGGCGACAAGCGCGCCTTTGCTGCCTTCCTGGCACCGCTCAAGAAGAAGAACTGGTTCGTCTACGCCAAGCCGCCCTTCGCCGGACCCGAGGCCGTGCTGGCCTACCTGTCGCGCTATACCCACCGCGTCGCCATCTCCAACAGCCGGTTGATCGCGCTCGACGAGGCGGGCGTCACATTCCGCGTCAAGGACTACCGCCGCAATGGCAGCGAGCGCTACCGGACCATGACGCTGGAAGCGGGCGAGTTCATCCGCCGATTCCTGCTCCACGTGCTGCCCAAAGGCTTCCATCGCATCCGCCACTATGGGCTGCTCGCCAGTGCGCACGCCAAGGCCAACATCGCGCGCGCTCGCGAACTTCTCGCCGCGCCGCAGCCCAAGGCCGAATGCAACGGAACGGGCGCCGATGCCGCACGCCATCGGACTGGCGGCCGCGATGTCCATGCTGCGGCGGCAGGATGATCGTCATCGAGACCTTCGAAGGCGGCGGCGACCGCGCCCGCGCGCCGCCTTGGACGAGGGCGTCATGACCACAAACCGCTCTTCATCGCTCTGCATACCCGCCGAGGACTCTGGTCGTCGGCGGCCCGAGGCGATCGTGCGTCTCCGGCCGATCGCATGTCCCGCACCATCTGCAGCGCCGAAACCGCCCGCTCTTCAAGGGCCGCATCGCAATGCGCACAGCCATCGCCAGCCCGTCGAGCTACGCCTGCCCACCCACCAAGCCCATCGGTGCGATCACAACGGACCAAGCCGAACCGTCAAATCCCCATAGCCTCAAAACCGAGATCTCCACCCCGCGGGTTCCTTCCCTGGAGGCTTCCGAACGCCGGCCTCGAGCCACGCCATCTCAGTAGACGGCCGGCATCCGAAACCCATCACAATTCCGGCCGTTCAGGTACCACCAGTCCAATTTCGAAAGCTGCCATTCGTTCAGCTGCGGGGTGCCTCCCGCTTGCCGACATAGTGCGTCGGAGGTCGCGGTCTAGGCCGTCGGGGCGGATGCGTCGACCCAGAGGTGCCAGAGCGCAATTGAACCCGGATCGTTCGCGGGCGGAGCCATATGCGTATAGAGAAAGGAGCGGCCGTGCCTGGACCGAGCGGCATCGCAGCCACCAGTAGAAAGAACGATCGGCGCATCCTGGACCGCATAGTTCGTCGCTTGAGCAGTTTGCGCAAGATAGGGTTCAAGACGGCTCGCGATCGTGGTGCCGTCGCGGACATAGGCGATCATGAAAGCCTCGCGGCCGCCCCAGCCATATTCCCCGTCAAGGAAGCGTCTGAGGCCTTGGCTGCAATAGAGATTCTCGCCTTTCGTGGCGTCGATGATCTTGGCCTCGGCGATCAGCGGGAATCGAAGCGCACGCGCCGAAAGAAGGATGGAAAGGTCAGGGCGCTTTTCCAGATGCACGCCATTGAAACTCAAGCTCTCCTTGCCGCGCACGACGGCAGCGACGAGCTGGCGCCAGACCTGGTCCTCCTCGATCATCCGGTTGAGCCGTGCCTCGAGCAGCGCAGTAACCTCTGCTTCGCCCCCGGTCGCCACTATCGTGGGACTGGTTGCGCGGATGTCCTCGAATGCCTGAGCCACGCCATCCGCTATGATGTGCAGATAGATATCGTCGATCGCCGCCAAGGGTAGGTCGAGACCACGGGTCAATTCCGCGATCTGGTCCGGGCGAGGCAATGGCTCCGGGAAACTCATCCGCGGTTGCGCCCCTTCAGGAAATCGAGCCGGGACCAGATGATGTGCTGGGCCAGCAGGTGCGCCTGGGTTTTGCTCCAGTAACGGCTCTGGGCCAGGCGGCCGATGAGGAGCGCGCCGCTGTCATCCTCGATGATCATCTCAGTTGCCGCGGTGGCATCGGCAATGGCAAGGAGCGCCTCCCAATCCTGTTCGATGCGATTGTCGGGCGTACCGGCTCCCACCTGGAGCAGAAGACCTATCCACGGTGAGGTCGGACGGCTTGCGACTATGCGCACGGTGAGCGGCATGTTGAAGCGCTTCGCCCAAGGCGCAAGTTCGTCCTGGAGGAGCGAACAGAAATTCTCGGTGACCTTCGCTTGTGGCGGGGCCTGGGCTGCGATTTTGGTGTCGGCGAACGGCAGGTTGTAGGTGAGCGTATCCGAAATTATCTGCAGGTCGCCCGGACCCAGGCCGTATAAGTCTGCGATCCAGCGATCGACATCGTGCCAGGACGTGTTGGAAAGCTGGAGCCCATCGAAGAGCTGGAGGATTTCATCCCAGCGGTCGCGAGGCAGCTTGCGAAAGTCGGGCAGAGGAATGCGGTCGAGCGCGGCTTTCTCGATGACCTCCCGTTCAAATCCGAACTCGCCGCTGGTAATAAGTGCGAGCCACAGTGCGAACTTGCTGCCGAAAAAGAGGGTGAGGTAGCGCACCAGAACGTCGGCATGCGCGAACCCGTTCGGGCAGTATCCGTAGAAGCTCTCATTATAGACGACGGGCTGGGCAGCAACGCCGACGCGAATCCGGCCACGGTCTGCAGGCGGCGATTTGTGGACAATTGCGACTGGTGCATCGAAGAGGCGGGCATCACGTAGGCGATGAACGCGCTCGTACTGGAATTTTTGAAGATTTTGGGTATCGACCACAGCTTCGTTCAAAGACTCGACGGTAACATCGGGCAGTCCACGTAGATGCCGGGCGTCCTTACCGGGTTGTCCATCACCGTGCTTTCTGGTGCTGCTGCTCGCCCGGAGTTGCTGATAACCCTGCCCTGAGCCAACCATGCGACCGCGATCTGATACGCCGATCGCGTCCCGCCAGAACGTTTCCAAAGTGGGGAAGCCCTTCGCTCTAATGCGCTCGATCAGGCCAAGGTCGGCTTTCGTTCCACGGAACAGGATTTTGAGGATGTCGGGCGTCTCAACCATCTGCTGCGTCCCGATGATCTCGGCCGTATGTGCATCGATGCGCATGGTGCCCGAGGCATTCAGCGCTGTTTCCAGCCGCGGGCTGATCAACCGGAAACCCGCGCCCGTTTCGGGTACGCGGTTGGTTGCGATCAGGAGACAGAAGGGCGCTGCGATTTCCGGCCAAACCTTGGTCTGGCGCAACTCGACTCCGTTGATCACCGAGGTCACGTCGAGCGCTTGGAAGAGCATTCGGCGCGCGTCAACCATGCCGTCGCCCTGCTGGAAGAGCAGACGAGCATGCAGAGCGAACGCAATCTGGCCGCCGGGCTTGGCCCATTCCATCGCCCGCCAGACGAACGGGAGATCGAGTCCCTCGTTCGGCAGCGGGGGCGCGATCTTGGCACTGGACCGTTCGCTGGCGATGCGTGCGACGGTGGACAGGACCAAGGACCAGTCCGCGAGCTTGGTCCCCGTCGACCAGGGCGGGTTGCCGACAACCATGTCGTAGCGGCTCCGATGTTCCTCGCCGACCAAGGGTCCGAGGCTGCCAAGTGCCGAACCGCGCTCACCGTTCTCCGGGCCGACACGGTGTAGCACCTTGCCGCGAAGATCGTCGAAGCGGAGCTTGTCTACTGGTTGGGGCTGCGGATCGAGTTCTATAGAGATCAGATAGAGCGCCAGCGCCGCGAAGCGGAGCGCCTCCTCATTCACGTCGAAGCCAGTGATCTGATCGTAGAGGATCTCGCGCAGGCGCTGCGTATCCGGCCGCTTGCCGTCGGCTCGCCAGCGGGCGGCGACCAGTTCGCGAAATGCAGTGAGGAGGAAGATGCCGGCACCGGCCGCGGGATCGAGGATGCGCGCTGCGGCGCTGGCGCTATCGCGTTCTAAAGCGCGAAACGATGCGCGCACGAGCAGATCGGCAATCGGCCGGGGAGTATAGAACCCGCCTTCCTGCCTCTGCTTCGCCGGCGCATGACTACGCAGATAAAGCTCGTAGGCTTGGCTCAGCACGCCGACGGGTATGTGGGCGAAATCGAGCCGATCCCAGCGCTCGGCCCACCCGAGGAAGAGCTGGCCGCCCTCCGCGCGCATCATAATGTTGCCGAGTACGTGATAGGCGTCCGGCGGAAGGTCATCGAAGATGTCGTCAGTCAGGGGCAGCAGATCGCCGTTGAAGGTGTCATCGAGCCAAGCGCACGTCGCGCGCGCATTGTCAGGATTATCGAATAGAGCGGCGGCAGCCTCAGGGGCTGCCAGATTGGACGGCAGGAGGTCGCGATCGCCCAAGAAACGGGCGAAGAGCGCGCGGCCCACGAGCGAGATCGCATCGCCATGATCGAGCTTTAGACCGATCAAGCGATCGATGGCGTCGGTCAGGAGATTGAGAACCACGTTGGAGATCCAGCCCTGTCGCGTGCGCGCGGCGCGCGGACGACGGTTGGCCAGATGCGGGAACAGGTCTTTGATCGTCTCGCTCGATCCGTCGATGGCGACGCGCGCCTGCGCGGGCGTCTTGCGGTCGAGCGCAATGGTGTAGACGTCCAGGCGGCCAGGAGCAACGATCCCGAGATACGGCGCATCCCCGCGCATCGCCAACAGGCGCCGGAGCCGGTGGATTGGTGCATTCCCGTCGATCTGATCGGCGTCGACCAGGAACACGAGCGGCGCGTCCTGCCATTCATAGACGGCGCCGACGACTCCCAGGATCGAGCCGCTGTCGCGTCGCGCGTTGGTCAGCGTGGCATAGGGCAGCAGTTCGGGTCCATCTGCGTCGAGCGTATGCAGCGCCTGCCGATCAGCGCCGAAGGGTTCGAGTCGCGCCTGCCAATCAGTCACGAGCGTGTTCCCTCCGCCCGCTCACGACTGCAAATCCAGGCTGGCCTGCCGGTCGCCGCCGAAATGGCCGCGACGGGTCGCGCCGCGCGGCTTCTTGGTCGGTGCGACCTTAGCAATTGCGTTTCGATAGTCGAGCCCGCGGTCCGCCATTTCAGCCACTAGCACGGCGACGAGCGCGATGTGCTGCGGCAGTTCGCCCCGGCCGGCATAGTTGGTCACCGAATTGGGGTTCATACCAATCAACTCGGCAAAACTGCGCACACTGAGTCCAGCACGCTCAAGCTCGGCGAGGAATTCAGCGTAAGGCACCGCACCGTTTCTTCCTAACACAGTGTTTGATGTGTTATAACACACAAAACGATGTGAGCAACAAAACATGCATAATCTCCCGGCACGCGCCCCCAAGCGAGGTAGAGTAGAATGGAAGTGGCGGTTGGCCGGGTGTCCGCTTTTTCCGATCAAGATCCGAAGCCGGCCGGCAGCTAACGGCCCGGCACTAGAATGGCCGCAAGCGGCGACGCGTGGTGGAAAGCGGAAGTGCCGCTTTAGTCAAAACTGCCCCGAAAGCATCAAGGATTGGTTCGGCGGGCGAAATGTTAATATGTGATTTGCCAAGGGTCGCTCTCGGAAGATCTTTCCTCGCCGATCCAATGGAAGCTGTTGGCAGTGATCTCAGTGAAACGCCATCGAGTTTTCAGGCCATGAGAGTCATCGCCGATCTGGACATCGGCCCGCCCGATCTGGCGCGAGTAATCCTGGCTGAGCGGGTCAGCCCAGATGATGTGCCAACCACCGATCCCAGGATCGAAGATGCGAAAAGTCGTGCCATAGTGGACGGCGCGGGCCGCTTGGGCCTGATCCAGATATCCTGAATCGCGCGACCTTCGAGCACCCAGCCGAAATCGATTTCTCCAGTCGATTTCTGGATTGTGCCGTCGTCGAGATGATGGACGGTGTCCATTTCCCAGCTTCCGATTAGCCACCCATATAGGTCCATGTCTTTAGCCCGGTCGGCTGGCGGAGCTTCGGATCCGAGAGCAGCGAGAAACGGACATATCGTCATAGTCAAAAGGCCTTTCATTCTTCGGCAGCCGTGGGAAGGGAATAGCACAGTCTTCCTGACAGCCGCCCGTCAGGAGACGCTCGGTCTTCCTCGCCGTCAGGCCGGGTTCAAGAAATCTCGCCCGGCATGATCGTTGTGCCGATCTTCGAGCCGCGACATGGTGCGGCACTGTTCGATCGGAACAAACGTCCGGTATGAGGTCGGGCAGTGGAAAGTCCGCATTCTGATAAATTTGACTTCAGACCACGCCGTCATTCCGTGTGAGAGCTGCAGCGAAAAAGCTTATGAGCCTGCACATACACGGGCTCGGGAAATGGGAGCGGCGGCTCGCACTGCTCACATCAACAGACGCTCCCGAGAGTGGGTAGCGTTCCGCTTCAAGGAGCCGGACCACGCCGAAGCGATAGCGCGGGAGTTTGGTGGCGAAACCTGTGACGTCCGTGAGCGCGGTAAGGCTGAGATAGGTGGAGAAAAGATCACGCGCTTACGGCTAATTTTTCCTAATTCGAAAAATTAGCTACTAACACTGCAAATTAGAAAAAGTAAGATATCTTCCGGGCATCGAAACCGCCTGGAGGGAAGTACATGACATCCGAGAGCTACGTTGAGTTTGCAGGCCTCACCGCTGATGCCGTGAGACTGATTGAGGGGCTTCGGAAGAGCCCCGACGATACCAAGTCACAGATACTGGTGCGGGCGCTTACCCCCCTTCAGAAGCAGACAGCAAAGCCCGCTGCTCCCGCAGCTAAATTCATCGACTACAAGGAAGGGATCCACCTGCCGGTGGGCGAAAAGCTGTATTTGTTCCTGTCTCGCCCCGCGAAGTATGCCGGTAAGCCCGACGGGGAAGCCGTAATCCGTGAGGACGGCTTCTATATGGACGGCAAGCGGATCGAGCCGTCACACGGTCGGCCGTTCCAGCCCGCCATGGAAATTGTGCAGACCAAAAAGAAGCACTTCAGCAAGACGAACGGGGGAACGGTGTCGCTGAGCGCCATCCGGAAGTGGCATGTGTTCCGTGATGGAAAGTTCGTGATGCTCGATGAGCTGAAAAACCCCGAGCTGAAGCGCACCCGTGGCAAGAAGCTAAACTCCCTCACTCTGGAAGAGCTGGGGCTATAGGTGCGAATGACGGCATAGGTCAGTTCACGCCGAGGCACGAATGATGTGAAGGTCCGCTTAAGAAAATCCCAGCCTCGAAGCTATTTTGTCCGGCTCCGGCCCCCAAACTGGAACACTTATTTCGCAGCTGCACGTGCCGCGCGCTTCAGCGTCGCCTTCGTCTTCGATGTGCACGCCCTCGGAGCGCAGCGCTGGCTACCTCCACAGATATATCGAGTCCTAATCGAGCGAGGACTGCGGTGTGATGCGGTCGATGAAGTACGTATAGCCGGCATCTAGCCGGATACCGTTGGCCTTGCTCGTCTCGTACTTGACCTTGTCGAAGTGAATCGTCTCGCCGCCTAGCTCGATGCTGACGAAGTAGTCTCCGTGCTGACTGTGGGTAGGCTCGAAGCAGAATGCCCGCTCCGGCAGCTGGACGCTCCCGTCTGGCAGACGTTCGCCCATACCTGAAAACCGAGAGAAAGGCTTCGGATTTTCCCTGTACCGCTCGTGCTCCGAATAGAACTGGATGGAGAAGGAGACCCGCCCGCCGTCGGAAAGACTGTAGACCTTGTGGAGGATTCGGTAGGCGGAATTTCCGCCGCCGCTGCCTCGACGGTCGGGCACGACGGTGAAACCCATGCGCTTCCAGAAGGGCTCCGCGGTCCATGGCGCGATCTCGATTTCGAGGACCGAGCGCCCTTCGTTATGGGCGACGTCGACCATGAAGTCCGCCAGGAGGCGCCCGTAGCCTTCCCTCCGGAGGTCGGGCCTGATCTCCAAGATGTCCGTACCGTCGAGGAACCCGACGGCCTGACCGTCCACCATGAGGATATCGACACGGGCGTTGCCCTCGCTCCAAGTCCGCTTGACCGAGTCCCAATTGCAGCGGAAGCCGCGGGGCGGCTCGTCACCGACGTATCCTCCGGCTTCCCAAGCCTCGATAGCAGTCTTGTAGATAGATTCCTCTACGTCGAGCCACGCCTCGACCTCAGCCATCTTCGCTTCAGTCGCGGGCACGATTTCATATGCCATTGGGACCCCTGTAGCATCCTGTTCGTTTCGTGAGATGTTGATCCCACCTATGCCGTGTCTCTAGCACCTTGGCTTGAATCCGTATCCGATGCGCCTTCGCACCGATAGCTTCCCGAACGAGCATCCGCTTTCGGATATTTGCTGAGAAGCGGATCGACGGCTTCCGGCCAACCACTACCATCAACCAGGCGTCGTCTCATTCGTTTCCGTGTCGGCCAATGGTGGCCGAAGGAGAAGTACAATGGAATTGTCACAATATGATCCTGCCGCGCGGGCGCGGAGAGCTTGGAATGCTGGTAAGAATGTGGGGGCTAAGCGTGCTCTGAAGCCTCGACAGATCTGGGAGGTACGATTTTTCCTGGATCGGAAAGGCCGCTTACGGGATCGAGCATTGTTCGATCTTGCGGTCGATAGCAAGCTTCGCGGGTGCGACCTCGTTGCAGCATCAACGTCGAAGGCGTCTGGCGGTCGGCGCCTGTCCGTGGCAGGCTCGGCCTGCCGATCGAACGCCAGAGTTTTCGGGCGGGCCAGAGTCTTTGGGACTATGAGAGAGACGTTTTCCAGCTGGGCTGCATCACGACACGGCTCCCTAGGGCGGCACTTTAACGCACTCGTTGTAACGCTCAGGCTGGTGTGTCACCGGTGAATGCCGGGTTGGAGAAATCCGCTGAGACCGGCTCGGTTCCCAGAGTCTGATTTCGGTGGACGACATCAGCGAAACTGCCGGTGCGTTCGATTTCGCCCACGCCGTACTCTGTAAAGCAGTTGACGCCGTAGACAAACGACGCAAGGAGCGGGTTGGTTAGGGCCTGGGAGAACGCGTCGGAAGCGACCATGCGCTGAAGCAGTGGTGGCAACACTTGATTGGCACTCCGCGCCTCTGCGAGAAGGCCAACAGGCAATTCCACACGCTCGACTCCCCGGATGCCGTTCAGATCAGGATAGAGCCTCTCAAGCGCCTGGGTGAGCGCGGAGTTACCGCCGGTAAGCTCGGCTATGCTTTTATATGAGGGCAGTTGCCACCGACGCCGGTAGGCATTGAATCCGGCAAGGCGAAACTGGCGAGCGAAGGCAATGGATCGCAATTCGGGATGCTTAAGAAAGCTGGGGGTGTTGCTCAGGACGAGCCTCCCGGCCTTCTGAGTTGAGGCTGCGTGTATCACCGCCTCGGCGCCGTGCTGTTCGAGAAGCTCGTTGTTAAAGCGGAACTCCTGGTCCTTCAGCTCACGACCGCCGAGATGAAATACGTCGGGCACCATCGCATGCCAGCGGTACAGCAGATTAAATTCGAGGGTTATTCTGTTTGTCCGGTACCAACGGCACCTGTCGGCAAACCCTTGTTCAAGCTTCAGCTTAAAGGGCGAGCCAGCGAGATGGTTTATATAATCCTCGATTATGATCTTCAGGAGAAGCACCACGTTGATATTGCGGGCAGTTTGGAACAGCCAGTCGTCGCCGTCAGATGCCGCCGCGCGCTCCGGATACTCGCTGCCTAGTTCACGTGCCAAGCGGTTGTGCTCCCGCAGGAAGACCGTGTTAATGGCTGAATACATTATCGTGGAATTGGCCCGCTCGAGTCCAGCAGCGTAGTGCCAGACCCAACGTTCGTCGGTTTGCGTCCATTCGCCAATTTTCTCCAACAGCGCGCGCAGATCGCGCGCCATGCCGTGCGGAGGGTCCTTCTCGTCGAAACTCGTGGCCATTATGGGGTCGAACGCAATCCGCGCGAACTCAGGTTTGACTTCCAGCTTTTCAGGATCGACCAAAAATGGTGGGTAAACGGGTGAAAGCTTTTCCCATGGCAGCCTCTTACCCTCTCGAGACTTGAGAAGCCCGCCCGTTCCCTCGCGCAGCATGCGCGTTGACTCCTCGCCAAGTCCGTAAATCTGACACAGGTCGATTTCGTGGTTGGATGTGTTTTTGCGTGCATCCTCCGGATTGGTTCGCAAAAAACTGTCCGTAAACCACTGAGCGAAGAAGCAGAACAACGCAGTGGTCTTACCGCTCGGCTTGAAATCAGATCCGCGGAGGAACAAGGCGACTACCTCATCCACCGGAGGAAGAGCCGCGACCTCTCCTTCGGTGATGGGGGGTAAATGCCTGCCGGTGAACGCCCGGTCTATAAGGCCAGGCCACGATGTAAACGTGCCGCGTGTCGAGCTGCCGTCCTCCACGCGGGCGACCGGCCCAGAGTCGGGTGTCCAAAGGGAGAACGGCAGCGGCCTAGGCGGCGGGGCGGATGTGACGCCGTTGATGACCAATCGGTTGACCAAGCGCTGCAAGGGTCGAATCCGTTCAATGGTACGCGCAACAATCGGCCAACGATCGACAAAAGAAACGAGATGATCCGTGATCCACCCAGTCCAATTGGACTTAGGTTCTGGCGGGACACGCCGGTCCAATGGATCGGGAGGGCGGCCCCAGCGCATCTGGCCATAAAACGGAACAAAAAGCGCCGCGTAGGCGACGTGAGGGAGGACATGATGATACCAGATGTCCTGTAGGAAAAAGATGAAGACAATGCCGACCGAGAAATCAAAAAAACAGAACATCCAGAAGCCGATGCGCCGGCGTTGGTACATAAGCCAGATCGAGACAACCCCGCCGAAGAAGATTAACCCCAACAGCGTCCTGTAGGGGTTATCCTCGAACAACAGGAAATCCGTTATTCCGCGATAGAACATGATGATGCCAATCAACAGGCAGACCACGTTAAATAGCCGCGCTTCGCCTTCCGGGCTCAGCGAAAGTGACATGACCGACTCTCCCCGCATCTAGAGGCTTTTCAGGTAGGCGAGCAGCGCCGCCTTGTCCTCTTTCGACAACGCTGTCCCGTAAAGGTGGCCTTGGTTGCCGTTGCCCGTCTTGGCGCTGTCGAACAGAAAACCCTCCGTGCATGCGTAACCTACGCGCTCGACGTCAAAAGTTGCGCAGCCGCGGTAGAAGGTTCCCGGTCGGTCAGCTGGGGGGTCGAGGAGGGACGCCAGGTCAGGAACCGACCCGTTATGAAGATACGGTGCCCGTGCCCAAATCCCGTCCAGCGGCATATTCGCATACCCATGGCTCGAGCGGTAATGCTTGAACTGCCACGTGTAGCCCTTGCCCACCTGGCTAAACCGACGCACCATCTCATCATCGAAAAGCGCGGCTCGCTCCGGATCGGTACCGATGAGGTCCAAGTCGGTGACCTGACCTGTGCGACCTATACCCGGGTCATGGCAGATTTCACATTTCTCACGAGTGTAAACTTTCCGGCCTGACGTCACTAGACCAGGATCGAGCGTTCCCGGAAAGCGGGGCGGCTGCAGCTCAACTAGCCAGTCTGAGATTTCTCCGATCTTGCGTCGATCAAGCAGCCAGTCGGTGGCACCCCCGGCGAGAGCCGCCGAATAGTTGCGCTCGCTCAAGGAATTGTTGTTCCCGTCCCAATGAAACCAGCCATTGAGCCGGGCACGCTGGTTCCATACGGATGGAAAGTCCACGGTGCCGACCTTGGTATCGGTTTCCGGATGCATTCCCCACCGTTCACGCCAGGTATTGCCTGCATCGGTGCGGCCGGGCCCGTGAGGCGCCTTCACGTCCATCCACGCGAAGCTTCTGGCCAACATGTGTGCCTGCTTTTTGAGCTCTGGCATTACAAACCACTTCAATGCCTGGCGGTTGATCCACCCCAGGGGCCTGCCGTTGGAAGCCGCGCTCTCAATCACGGCGTCAGCCGTTAAGCCGGGATCCTCGCTCACCATAAGAATAAATTTGAGATAAGCTTGAAGATCCAGCTGAGCTGCCGGGGCTCCCAAAATAACCTCCGGTTTCCCAGCAACTTCGATTTGTGCGGTATGGCAGGTGGCACAATTGAAACCGACACGGTTCACTGCCGTGCGGCGCACGCTGAGGCCAATTGGCAAATCCCGGCCGGGCTCGAAAATGAAACCAAAATCGTGCCAACCGCCGGGTATTTTGTCTCTGAAGATCGTTGGGAGCTCTTGCCAAATTTCATAAGGGAAGCCGTTGGTCTCCGCTCCTATGGAGCCGTATTTGAAATCGGCGACCGCATCATGAAAATAGGTCGGCGGAAACGGCTTAATTATCAGCCTCTTACCTTCGAGCCAAAGACAAACAGCAAGCAAAACCAGTGTGATCGCAAGTCCGATCGTTCCCAACCGGCCACGCAGCAAAGGAGATGTGATCATTCAAACCACCCCGTCACCAAGAGCAAGCTGTCACGCCAGTCAAAACTCCTGCAATAGCTCAACGTCTTCTGCAGCCAAGGCGTCGTTATCCAGTTGTACTCGACGATAAATATCAGCGCGATCAGACAGGCGATGAAGGCCAGCCTTGATGGCCCCATGGGCCTTCTCGGCAAGGCGCTTTTCATGGCGTGTCACCCGCGGAACCTGGACCTTTGCGATAAGCCGGCAGGTCTTCGGTGCTCTCGACGGGCTGGACCCCGCAGCGCAAATGCCGGGCACGCGCCATTTCGCGATAGATTGGCTTTCGCGCTCGGTTGATGAAACCGATCGGCTCATGGGCTGGCAGGCAATGCCAAGGCGAGAATTGGAGGTTTTCGGCTACTGGCGCGTTCGGGTGTACCTCCTGCTGCACGAGAATCAGGCTGGCTAGCTTTATCCTCTCAGCGCCAGCTTTGGACCAGCTTTGCGTCGGGTCCTCGATAGGGTGGCGCGTGTCATCCCCGTGTAGATCGATACAGAAATCGAACGTCACAGCCCGGCTTTTCAGGGTTCGCGCGAGTGCTCGCGACAAGCCGTCCGGCCCGAATTGATCAGAGGCATCGGACACATCTTGCGACAGTGCGACATACGTTACCGCCCTTGCACCGAAGCTAAACGGCACGGTGCTGAAATAATTGGCTTCGAGCGGCGACAGCGGCCGTTTTGCAATGAAGCGGGCGATGCGGATGAGAAGACATGGGCGCAGGAGCAACAACAATCCGGCCCACAGCCGTGATACCCCCTTTCCCATGGTCGCACGGCTGACCAGTGCGTACTCAAAAGGATCACCGGTGAAAAAGGTCTCCGAATCTACAAGAACGAAGTCCTGCGCGGTCTCATGCTCGAGCCCTTCCAACAGCTTAGGCCCCAGAACGCCCAGGACCTTGATCGCCATACCGTGAGCATCGGCTTTGCGATCGTCCTGCTGGCGACCATTCGAAAACCGGACCAAGGCCCGGTAGGTACAGGCTTCATGAAAAATCCCTACACGAAGCTCTGGCGGGATAGACGGGAGGACTTGGAACAGGGCTTCCGCGCACCCATGGTGCTTTGGATGTTGCCCACGGGAAACTGGGCCAGAACCTTTAGGTATAGAGGAAAGATTAAGCTGCAGAAGCTCGCCGATCTGCAGATCAGATGGCGGCAACGGCTGCTTGCTCGAAGGCCACCTCCCTTGCAAAGAGCTTTTCATCCCCCCGCCATCCATCCTCCAAATGGCCTAATCGTTAGAGAACAAACATCTGTGCCGGGCGAATCCCGATCACAAATGTTTGTACCTCTCTGAAAAGTTTGAAAGCGGCCCCGGCCTTCCGACTTCAGTAATTATTTTGAGTTCACCGTAAAGTCTGTGCGAACGCAGTTACCCAAGCTTTTCACCCACTCATCACACATCCAAACAGTAACGGAAGGCGAAAAACTTGCAAGCGCCAACTCCATTTCTGTTTTGGAGATCACACAGTTTTCTTCCGTGCAGTCGGTCAGGATCAAACCTGGGGATCTCGCGGCGGCATCCGGAGCCAATCGTCGGAATTCGGCTACCTGTCGCAGTGCTCGCTGGAGGCCGCGTTCCCAGAGGTAAACCGGCTCGATGGCGATCACATGTGTGCCCGTTATACAGTCTATCGGTTCAGAATCCATGCGGATGCCGCGAAGCATTCCCGCGCAAAACCTGTTGCGCGGCGCGACCCTGTTGTCTTCGGCCCCGTCGAGTTCAAGGATTGATGTGGCGATGTCGCTCGTAGTGACGGCACCGGATGAGTGGTCCGTCTGCAGAATACCCGACTTATCCAGGTGGAGGGTCAAGAGCTTGCTGCCGTACTTGTCGGAAAATCGGAATTCGCACGTGCCGAGCGTGGCAGTGGAGCCGTAACCGTCTTCCGCCAAGCCGGATTCCTTTAAGACCACATTGACAAAAACCGGGCCGGTTGTCGGAACCTCGACGTCCTCAAGCAAACGCTTTTGCGAGTTGATATCGATCAGCTGGTATCTTGATGTGAAGGCACGCTGATTGTCGTCGGGCACGGAGCACATGAACTCCGGCATGACCGATGCTGTGGAGGCCCCGTCGTTCACAAACGCAGCTCTCAAGAAGGATATATTTATGTCGATCTTGTCTTTTTGGGCCGAGACAGGGGTATCGTCCTGCCCGAGGCTTATGGCATCCGGGCGAAGGGCTTCAAACCTAAGGTTCGCTCCATCCCGGCCGAGGAGTGACAAGATGTTCTCGCGCGCCGGTGCATACAAGGCAGCAATTGCGGCAATCGCGGCCGCGGGAAAGCCGATCCAGTCCTTGACGAATTTGGCCACGCTGACCGTCCGGTCCCACTTTTTCTGGCGCGATGGCTTTTCCTTGATTTCCGACCTGCACACAGGGCAGACCACAGCGAGGCGCGGGATCGGAAGACGGCATTTGGGGCATTCTTTCTTTGTGGAGTCCGCCTGTATGCTCACTTTGCTCCCCCTATAGCCCACAAGGCCTCGACGATATGAAACGTCGGAGCGAATAGAATAACAGCATGCGCGGGAGAAGAACGCACGTTCGGCTGTCCCTGCCTGTACCGGCGGAGTATAAGCCGCCTCGAACTCAGGCGTAATGTCCGCTTCTGCTGACTCACGACCGGAAGCAGCCATTCCGCACCCGGCCCCACTCCGGTCATCGTGCATACCGGGCTCAATGACTGCAAAGGGTCGATAGTGTTGAAAAAGTCCGCGACAAGCCCATTGGGACGCTCGGGTAAAATTTCGTTTCGCGAGGAGTCTGATTGCGAATCGTGATTCCGAAAGGGGCCTTGCCAAGAAATGGGATTCTGTCGCCGGCGCCTGCTTCACAACCCGTCGGACTTTTTCAACAGTATCGGTCGAACTCGGTCGTTCAGATTAATTGGATTTTGACCTTAGTGGCTGGCGTGGGCTGTCTGGGCCGGCGTGAAGATCGATGTCGAGGTCGGGTAGATGGGGTATTCGGCTTGCGCCCCTTCTTCAACGGTGATGCAAGAAGGTGCTTCGCTTCGAGCTGATGATAGAACGTGGTCTGTCCAAATAGCCACAAGCATCAGGAAGGGAAGCGCAGCATGAAGCACTTTATCGGCCTCGATGTCGCGGTGAAAGAGACCGCGGTTTGCATTATCGATGAATCCGGCAGGATCTGCCGCGAGGTGAAGGTCGTCAGCCACTCCGACGATCTCCTCGCCGTCCTGAAGGATCCTGCCTTGAACATTGAACGGGTCGGTCTCGAGGCCGGGCCCTTGTCGCAATGGCTTTTCGAGGGGCTGGCGTGCGCCGGGTTGCCGGTCATCTGCATCGAGACGCGTCATGTGAAAGCGTTCCTGAAGGCGCAGCCGAACAAGACGGATCGCAATGACGCGCGCGGCATCGCGCAGATGATGCGGGTCAACCTGTACCGCCCGGTGCATGTGAAGACGCTCACGAGCCAGAAGCGACGGGCACTCTTGACGGCCCGCAAGCTGCTGCAGGGAAAGGCGATCGCCATCGAGAACGACATCCGCGGTCTTCTGCGCAACTTCGGCCTCAAGGTCGGTGTTGTGGGAACGGTGGAGTTCGAGGAGCGGATTTGCGAGCTCGTCGAAGGCATGCCCGATCTCGAAGAGATCATGGAGCCGCTGCTGGCCGCCCGGCGGAAGCTGCGTGCCGAATTTGCTCGCCTGCACAAAAAAGTGCTCACGATCGCCAGGAATGATGCGACCTGCCGGCGCTTGATGACGGTTCCCGGTGTTGGCCCCGTGGTGGCGCTCGCCTATGCCGCGACAATCGACATTCCGCAGCGGTTCAGAAGCTCCAAGGCGGTGGGGCCTATCCTGGGACTGACGCCGAAGCTCAACGAGTCCGGTGAAAGCAAGCGCGTTGGATGCATATCCCTGTGCGGGGACGGCATGATGCGGACGTTGCTCTATGAGGCTGCCCAAACGCTGATGACTCGCGTGACGAAATGGTCGTGGCTCAAGGCCTGGGCGATGAACGTCGCAAGCGGCGCGGGATGCGCAAAGCAATTGTCGCGCTCGCACGTCGCCTGGCAGTCGTCATGCATCGCATGTGGCTGGACGGCACCGAGTTCCGCTGGACGCGGCAAACCATGGCGTCAGCCATCTGATCCAGAAGGCCGGGAAGGAGAGAGACAGAGAGTTCCGCTCGCTGGCGGACGGACGTCCTTCGCAGGACGATGGATGAGGCGAGTTCGCTGAGACACTCGTACCGATTGCAACATGCGATCAAGACGCTTGGTAGATTGTGCCGCCTCATTCTCCTGACCCCATACTGGGAGGGCGAAACGCCGATCCCGGAGAGAAGCAAGGCCCTGCGAAAGACGTCAAAACGCCGGAGACACGGAAAAGCTCAATAGCGCTTGACCTCAGCACGCCGAATAGAGAAGTGTCTCAGTTGATGTAATTCTCAATGAAGGGAATAAAACAATGAACTACATTCGCATTGCTCGCCTGTTGTTTTCTGCTTTGGCGCTCAGCGTCACCTCTCTTGTGTTGTCCAATGCAAACGCCGATTCGATCGCTTTCGACACTGGCTATCAGAAGGCAGCGTGGCTGCTGTGCCCTAATTCGGTCATTTATAATGATGCCGGCTTTTCGAAGTTCATGGACCAGGACATGAAGTACACTAATACTCGCGAGTACGAGCGCGGCTTTGCCGCTTTAAAAGCCGGCATAAAGCGTGAAACTAGCAAAGTGTGCTTCGCGGCCGCCCGTGCCGGCGGTTGGTGGACAAGGGCTCGGTGACTCTATCGACTTGGGCCCCGCGGGGCACGCGGAATGGTTGGCATGGCGCGAGGCGCACGGGAAGCCGCGTTGTCGTCGAGTTCGTCAGGTTGAGCGCAGAGGCCATTGTGATCAAATGAGTAGCTCTCAAATGGAAAAATATGTCTGGGCCTCGGTCCTATATTACACCGTGGCCGTGGTTGCATCTGTGCTTCTTGTAGCTGCCTTTATGAGCGATCTTGGTGGTCTGTGGGGCTTACTTGCAATATTCGGATATATCGCGGCGATTATATCTCTTAAAATGTGGCGACGCAGAAGACACCCTCGAAGTGTCTATCAAGTAGAATTGGCCAAACGGAGACCGGACAACTAGTCACCAACAAATTTGATCGATATAGAGCGGACTATTTGAACGAGGGTGGCAACGTCCGCAACCGGTCGGATCAGGTAATCCCCATCGGGTACCAAGTGTCAGATTTCTACCACTAGATCGAGCGTGACAAGCAAAGCCTGCGCGCTTTCCTGTATCAAAGTCTTGCATCCCTTCTCGATCAGCGACTGGCAAAAGAAAACGGATCATTGTAACGCAGGAGTATTTTTCGCTTTACATGAGCTAAGTATGATATGCCAGCCGTGTATCTATTTTTGAAAAGACGTTATTACTCATGATCAAGACGGCGTCACCGACATTGTGCCGATGGTTGCGACAGGGGACCTAATAAATCTTGCTCCATAAAATAGTCATGCCCCCTAGCCGGAGCCGAAGGTTTGCCGGTAGATCGCCTCGATCCGTTCTGCCTCGGGATCCGTCAGGGCGGCGAATTCCTTTTCGCGGGCGCGGCTCGAAAGGCGGCCGCCGTTCTGGTGAAGGAAGCGGAAGAGCAGATCGGTAAGGCGTTCGGGCATGTCGATGAAGGCATCGACCTGCTGTCGGAATTGATCATAGCGCTGCAGGAAGGCGGTCTCTTCGGGAAGGTCCCGTTCGATCGTCCTGCGGACGCAGGCGTAGAGGAATTCGGCGTGTGGCGTTGCGTCGAAGAAGCGGTAGAAATCCCCGGTGTCATTCAGAACGCGGACGTTGAATTGCGGCGTTGGCTCCCACTCGATCAGCGGCAGCAGGCGCTGCGAATAACTCTCGAGCACCCGCCGGTACTCATCGATCTGCTCCAGGATCGCAGCTGAAACGGGGAACACGACTCCGGGCGGATTGAAGCCGCGGGCGGCAAGGACGTGATGGATCAGATAGCGGTGAATGCGGCCGTTTCCATCTTCGAAGGGGTGGATGTAGACGAAGCCGAAGGCGAGGATCGCCGCGGCGATGATCGCATCGAGGCCCTGCGCGGGGCCTCGGTCGAACGCAACCATTCCGTCGATCAGCGATGCCAGGTCCTCGGGCCGGGCGCTGATGTGATTGGGCAGGGGCATGCGGTTGTCGCGGTCATGCTCGCCGACGAAGCCGCCCTCCTGCCGGAAGCCGAGCTTTACGAAGCGGGCGCCGCCGAGCACGATCCGTTGCAGGCGCAGCAGCTCATCGCGATCAAGCGGCTGACGACCGGCCTCGCCAATGGCACGGCCCCAGCGCTGGATGCGGTCCTGCGGCGGCCGCTCACCCTCGATCGCGTAGCTGGACCGCGAATCCTTGAGCAGCAGGAAGGCGGCGGTCCGTGCGAGAAGGTCGCGCGGCATCTCCGCGACGATCGCCTGCGCGCGCTGCGGCAGATCGAGGCCGATGAATTCTTCGAGCGCCTTGGAGCGAAAAACCAGTGGGCAGAAATCTGGTGTGCCGGGCAGGTTGTTCTTTACGCGGTAGCGGGAAGCGGTCTTCGCCGGCGCAGCCCACTGCTGGTCCGGATCGACAACAGGAACGTAGCGGCCGGCATCCGCGTCAGGCAGATCAAGACGCGTGCCCGTCAGCCACTCATGAAGAAACCAGATGCGGCGGGCATAGCTGCCGGTCGGGCTTTCGCGAACCAGCGCTTCGATCGGCGCGGGACCTGTCGCTTGGAACAGCCGCTTGAGAAGGGCAAGGTCGAGTCCCTCATACTTCAGCGCGAAGGTCAGGTGCCCTTCGAGGGTCGGATGCGGCGCGTGGCGCGGCGTCATGATACGCCAGCCGTCCTGTTCGATGACGCGGTGATGCTCACCGGTAGCGGAAAGCGTGCGCGGCAGCGGCACGGGGAGCTTGTAAGCGTCAATCAGCGCGCTGTACCCAGCCGGAGTCGCTGTTTCAGGAAGGCGTATTTCCTGAAAAACAGTAACAGGTCCTGAAAATTGATGCTGGTGGGTGATAACCACGAAAACCGTGCCTAGCCGTCGAATTTTGGTTAGATAGGCCAAACCCATGAAAAATGATTCTACCGCCTGAAAACCGGTTCGTCAAAGGAGTCACCTCGAAAACCGATTCCAATTTTGCTAAAAAAAACTGCTTGGCTGATCGAAACCGAGCGGAAGAGTTTTGGCGAAGCGCCGAACACCGTGCTTCGCCGCCTTCTCAATCTGAAGGCGGCACCGGAAGTTCAGCATGCCGTCAACGGCACGGCGGATCGCGGTGCCTGGACCGGTAAGGGCGTCAAGCTTCCCTAAGGAACAGAAGTTAGAATGGAATATCGTGGCAAGGAGCACCGCGGCGTAATCCAGGACTCCGACTGGGTCGTGGACGGGAAGCGGTTCAAAGCCCTTCGGCGGCCGCGGAAGGCGTAGCTCTTACAAAGGACGGC
Source organism: Mesorhizobium sp. L48C026A00 (assembly GCF_000502375.1). Lineage (NCBI taxonomy): Bacteria > Pseudomonadati > Pseudomonadota > Alphaproteobacteria > Hyphomicrobiales > Phyllobacteriaceae > Mesorhizobium > Mesorhizobium sp. L48C026A00. The sequence goes on from NZ_AYWU01000016.1 coordinate 34,457, forward strand.
TCCAAACCCAGCCTCGACGGATGGAAGTACTGACAGATCAAGCTGCCGGGCGAGTCGGATTGGGTCGCCCTCGGCACGCTGCGCCAGCGGTTCCGAGACATGTAGATGCAGACCGCCGATGACGAAATCCGGCCCATGACCGGCTCAGCGTACTTCAGCGATCGTGAACGAGGTCCGCGCGCCCGAACTGAGAAGCGATTCCCGAGCGGATGTGGGGAGCCCTCTACACGCTTGTCCGGGCGCGAATCGACGACGGCTCCTTTGGCGCGAGCTTTCCCGAAATGTGCACCGACGGCCCCCGTCCTTGCGGGACGGATTCCGCCGCCTTTTGGCGAATTGCGCGGGCGGAGATTCCGGACCTGCCGGAATATATGCGGCATGACGAGGTCCCCGATCTTCTCGTCATCCTTGACCTTCTCGAATTCTGTGCGACGTCCATCGCGCAGCCGATCCAGAGAGACTTTCACTCTCATTTCGGGCACTACCACCTTGATTTTGATCGCCCTGCCGGACTCGCCGGGTTTGTCGCTTCCGTCGATCGCCTCTTTGCCCGCAACGGCATTGCCTTGGAACTGACCGCCGAAGGCGTCGCCCGGAGGCTTGGGGGCGCCGGCGTTGCGGGATGAGCTTCGGCGGCCGTGTTCCATACCCGCGATGCTGACACAGACAGGTTTCTTGAAGATGCGGCGTTTTCTCTCACCGCAGCTTGCCGATCGCCTGGACGCGCTTGATAAGCTCTGGGATGCGTTCGAGCGCATCAAAACGCTGGAAGCAGGGGCAAACAAGCGAGAAACGGCAGCGCAGTTGCTGGACCGCGCCGCGTCCGCGCAGACGCCGAAGTTTCGTGCATTTCTGGAGAATGAAGCCAGCGAACTGACCGCCACCGGTAACAGCCTGCGCATCCGGCACTCCGAAACGGATAAGGAGCCGGTAGAGGCACCAGAGCAGGTGGATTACCTTCACCGTCTCTTCAGTTTCCTGCCTTGGGGCCGAAGCCGCCCGCTCGGCCGAGGATTCGCAGCCCATGAACTGATTCTAGAGATCTACATCAGACCATAGTCTGATCTTGAAATCGTCGGCGATAAAATGGGGCCGCCTATCGCGCCTGATTCTCATATGGGGTGTTTCCAAATCTTTTCGAACACCAGAAGCTTGGCCTGGCGCACCGCTTCCTCAATCGATCCCCCGATCGCCAGATACGCAGCTATCGCGCTGGCCAGGGCACAGCCGGTGCCGCGCATCGTTCTTGCCAGCCGACGAGTGTCAAGGCGCACGGGTTCTTGGTTGGGTCGAACGAGAACATCCGTTGAGCGAGGTCCTGAGCCGTGGCCGCCTTTGATCAGCAGGGCCTGAACCCCGGCGGCGAGCAGTTGTTGTCCTTGTTGAAGCGCGCCGACCTCATCCACCGCTAGCTCTGAGCCGGCAAGAAGCGCCAGTTCGATAAGATTGGGTGTGACGATACGGCAAAGTGGCATCAGATGCTGCTTCATGATGGGGATGGCGCTTGCTTCAAGAAGCGCTCGGCCTGACGTGGAAGCCAGCACCGGATCGAGGACTGCCGGTATGCGCGGATTTTCGCGCAGCACAGCGGCAACCGCAGCGACGATCTCAGCCGTTGCGAGCATGCCGATCTTGACGGCCGCCACTTGGTTCGCCTGCAACAACGCTACACGCATCTGATCGGCCACCAGACCGGGTTGCAGATGAAGGATGTCCGTGACGATGTCGTGTGTTTGCACCGTCACCGCAGTGACGGCAAGGCAGCTGCGCACGCCCATGGAGGAGAGCGTCTCGATATCGCGCGCGATTCCGGCACCCCCACTGGAGTCCGATCCGCCGACGACAAGTACATGCGATTCCTGCCTCAGCGCCATCGGGCGGTCTCTTTTATCCACTCTCTGGTGCGCGCTTCAGGGTCAGGATTCAGCGTGACGTCGGTGACCACCGCGGCACTGTCTGCCCCGGCCTCGAATACGCCGTCGAGCCGGTCGGGGTTGAGGCCACCGATGGCGACCAGCGGGATCGGCGCGACCCGTCGTTTCCACTCGCTGAGCCGTTCAAGCCCTTGCGGCCGCCATTTCATCTGCTTGAAGCTCGTCGGATAAATAGGACCCAGCGCCACATAGTCCGGCTCGGCCGCCAGCGCTGTTTCCAGTTCGGTGTGATCGTGGGTCGAAAGTCCGAGCTTCAATCCGCCGTACTTAATCGCCAGCAGGGCGGCGGCAGCCAAATCCTCCTGGCCGAGATGGACGAAGTCGCAGCCTTCCTCGATTGCCGTGCGCCAATAGTCGTTGACGATGAGTTGGCAACCATGGACCGCGCAGACGCCGTTCGCGCGGCGGATTTCCGCGCGCAACTCGTCCTCGTCCATGTTCTTGATGCGGAGCTGGACCAGCCTAACGCCGAGCGGCACCAGCCGTTCGATCCAGGCGGCACTGTCGACGATCAGGTAGAAGGGATCGAGCTTCATGAAAAAACCGCCCTGCCGATTGTCGGCGTCGATGGCACGGCGACGTCGCGCGGCTCGAGCAGTCCCGAACCATAGGCTTCGCGACCGGCGTCGACCGCCTTGCTGAAAGCGCGCGCCATGCCGACCGGATCGGCCGCCCTGGCGACCGCCGTGTTCAGGAGCACAGCGTCGAAGCCGAGTTCCATTACGGTTGCTGCGTGCGATGGCCGTCCGAGCCCCGCATCCACGATCAACGGAATGTCGGGGAAATATCCGCGCATCGAGCGCAGCGCCATGATGTTGACCGGTCCGACCGCCGAGCCGATCGGCGCACACCACGGCATGAGCACCTTGCAGCCCGCCTCCAGCAACCGCTCGGCGATAACGAGATCGTCGGTGGTATAGGGGAACACCAAAAAGCCGTCGTCGCAAAGGACGCGCGCGGCTTCGACCAGGCCGAACACGTCCGGCTGCAGCGTGTCGTGGTTGCCGATCACTTCGAGCTTGATCCAGGACGTGCCGAAGACCTCGCGCGCCATCTTCGCGGTCGTCACGGCTTCCTTGACGGAGTGGCAGCCGGCGGTATTGGGCAGGACGCTCACGCCGAGCGAGCGGATCAGCGACCAGAATTTCTCGCCGGCCCTGCCGCCGGCCATTTCACGGCGCAGCGATACCGTCACCACCGAAGTGCCAGACGCCTTCACTGCATCGGCAAGGATGGCCGGCGAAGGATACTGGGCGGTTCCGAGAAGCAGGCGTGAGGCAAGCTTTGCCCCGAGAAGATCGAACATCGGCTAGCCTCCCTGCATGGGTGACAGGATTTCGATCCGGTCGCCCTCGCTCAACCGGAATTCCGCCCGTTCGGCCGCGGGCACTACGTCGCCGTTGAGCGCTGTGGCGAGCCAGCCGCCCTCATAGTCAAGCTCCTTCAAAAGAGCGTCGAGCGTGGTTGCCTTGGCTTCAAGCGCTTCGCCGTTGACGATCAGCTTCATTTTCAGGTTCCCTGGTCGGCAGATGAGTTGAAGACAAGGCTGGCAGTCTGCTCGGCCATGGCCGGTGAAAGCAGGAAACCGTGCCGGTAAAGGCCGTTAATCGTGATCGTGACGTCCTTCCAGCGCTTCACCCGCGGCAGATTGTCGGGAAAGGCAGGGCGCACGCCCACTCCCGTCTGGAGGATTTCGGCCTCACCGAACGCCGGATGGAGTGCATAGGCCGCATTGAGGAGCTCCATCAGCGAACGGGCGGTGATCGGTCCGTCATGGTCACTTTCGATCATGGTTGCGCCGACCATGAAGTGATGATCGGCTCGCGGCACGATATAGCTCGGATGACGCGGATGCAGGAGACGCACTGGCCGCGCGAGCGAGACATCACGCCTATGGAGGATCAGCATTTCACCGCGCATGCCGCGTAAATCGTCGTCGGCCCGCGCGATGCCCGTGCAGTCGATCACCTGATCAAAGCCGGAAAGGCCAACCTCGCCCGTCTCGAAAAGGAAGACGACGCCCATCGCACGCAGTTTGCCGGCGAGGGCTTCGAGAGCCCGACGGGGATCGAGATGAGCTTCGCCGCCAAAGAACAGGCCCTGATGAAAGCGGCCGGCAAGATCGGGCTCGAGGGCGGCAACCGCCTTTTCGTCGACGGACTCATAGTTGCGCGTAAGAGCTGCAAAACGGGCAAGCTCCAATGCATCGCGCCGATGGGCGACGACGAGACTGCCGGCCCTCGTCACCAGCCCGGGCAGCGCCCTTTCCCACCAGTCGGCTGCAACGTTGCCGAAAGTGACGACCGCCTCCTCGGCGCTTTCGCGTTCGCACCAAGGCGCGAGCATGCCGCCGGCGAGCCAGGAGGCATTGCCGCCGATCTGGCTGCGAATTTCAGCAACCGTGACGGATGCACCCCGCGCGGCCAATTCATGGGCGACGGTGAGGCCTGCCACACCGGCGCCTTTGACAAGAATGCGGCACATGGCTCAACGCGCCCCCTGATCTTCCTGCACTGAGGCCTGTTTTTCTACCTCGGGCGTCTCCACCGGCATATAAAGATCGCCGCCTGCGCGATATTTCTCGGCCATCGCCGCCATGCCTTCCTTCTGCGCCTCGGCGCGGATGTCGTGGGAGATGCGCATGGAGCAGAACTTCGGCCCGCACATCGAGCAGAAATGCGCCAGCTTGTGCGCCTCCTTGGGCAAGGTCTGGTCGTGAAAGGACCGTGCGGTTTCGGGGTCGAGCGACAGGTTGAACTGATCTTCCCAGCGGAACTCGAAGCGCGCGCGGGAAAGGGCATCATCCCTGAGTTTCGCCGCCGGATGACCCTTTGCTAGATCGGCGGCATGGGCGGCGATCTTGTAAGTGATCACGCCAATCTTGACACCGTTGCGATCGGGAAGGCCGAGATGCTCCTTCGGCGTGACGTAGCAGAGCATGGCGGTGCCGAACCAGCCGATCATTGCGGCGCCGATGCCGGAGGTGATGTGGTCGTAGCCCGGCGCGATATCGGTCGTCAGCGGTCCCAGCGTATAGAACGGCGCCTCGCCGCAGACAGCGAGCTGCTTGTCCATGTTCTCCTTGATCTTGTGCATCGGCACGTGGCCGGGCCCCTCGATCATTACCTGGCAATCCTTCGCCCAAGCGATCTTCGTCAGTTCGCCGAGCGTCTCCAACTCGGCGAATTGCGCCGCGTCGTTGGCGTCGGCGATCGAGCCGGGACGAAGGCCGTCGCCCAGCGAAAAGGACACGTCATAGGCGCGGCAGATGTCGCAGATTTCGGCGAAATGCTCGTAAAGGAAGCTTTCCCGGTGATGATGCAGGCACCATTTTGCCATGATCGAGCCGCCGCGCGAGACGATACCCGTGACCCGGTCGACCGTCAGCGGGATATAGTGCAGCCGCACGCCGGCATGGATGGTGAAATAGTCGATGCCCTGTTCGGCCTGTTCGATCAGCGTGTCGCGGTACACTTCCCAGGTCAGGTCCTCGGCAATGCCGCCGACCTTTTCGAGCGCCTGGTAGAGCGGCACAGTGCCGATCGGCACCGGCGCATTGCGCACGATCCATTCGCGGATGTTGTGGATGTTGCGCCCGGTCGACAAATCCATCACCGTATCGGCGCCCCAGCGGATCGCCCAGACCATCTTTTCGACCTCTTCGGCCATCGACGAGGTGACGGCTGAATTGCCGATATTAGCATTGATCTTGACCAGGAAATTGCGGCCGATGATCATCGGCTCGCTTTCCGGGTGGTTGATGTTGGCGGGAATGATTGCCCGTCCGCGCGCCACCTCTTCGCGCACGAATTCCGGCGTGACGAAGTCCGGGATTACGGCGCCGAAGGCTTCGCCGTCGCGCGGCACGCTGCCGCCCAAGATCTCGCGGCCGAGGTTTTCGCGGATGGCGACGAATTCCATTTCGGGCGTGATGATGCCGGCGCGCGCATAGGCAAGCTGCGTCACCGCTTTGCCCGTTTTTGCCTTTAGCGGCCGGTTGCGCGCGGGAAATTCCGGCGTCAGGCGCTCGCCCGCCACGAATCCATTGTGTTCCGGCCGGACATGGCGGCCTTCATAGGCCTCGATATCGCCGCGCGCCGCAATCCATTCGTGGCGAAGTCGGGCGAGGCCTTGTCGATGCTGGTTTCGACAGTCGGGTCGGTATAGGGGCCGGACGGATCGTAGACGGTGACGGGCGGTTCGCCCGCCGTCGGGTGAACAGAGATTTCGCGCATCGGCACTTTGATGTGCGGGTGGATGGTGCCGGGCTTGTGGATCTTCCGGGAGGCGGGCGGCGATCCCGTCGACACGGCGGGGGTGAGGGCATTCATCTTGAGGCTCCTTTGCTCATGCATTGGAGACCCAGTTCTGTGCCGGAAGGATGAAAAGACACTTCTGTCGACCTGCCGAAACAGGACCTCGGCGTAAACTCCCGCAAAGCGCTTGCACCGTCCCTACGCCAGTATGAACTGGATCAGGTTCAACGGGTCACTGCGCCGCGAANGACTCCCGCAAAGCGCTTGCACCGTCCCTACGCCAGTATGAACTGGATCAGGTTCAACGGGTCACTGCGCCGCGAAAGCCAGCAGTATCTCAGCCCCTTGCCGGGACTCCCCTGGTGAATGCTTCAGGTTGAACGGGCCGCCGCGTACTTGTCAAGCGCATTCGGCCCGCGGCGATGATCGTCGGCCGATCGTCTCGGCCAGGCGCAAGATCGGATGGAGCGTCGCCTGAGAATCGTCTGTTCCTCGATCAGCCTGGAGCTTGTTCTCTCGCGTCCGAATTTCCGCGGGGATGGCTGAACGGAGGCGATCCATTTGCGATTTTCAAGTGCGTCGGGCCGCACCCCACAATCGCTCAACAAGTTGAACACGTCCTCACCCGACTGGGCCTTCGAGTTCGGAAAACCTGGCCGGGTACTGCTGGATGGCGGGGTCCGTCAAGCGGGCGGAAGGGATGAGGAAATGAAAGAGCTGCAGATCAAAACACATAATCGAGCGATGAATATCGCCTGAGCGATCATCCGGACCAGATCTGATATGAAACATCGTCCGGCCCCGAGATCGAGGCTCCAATCTCGTATAGCTTCATGCGACGTTCTCTTGGAGTGTTGCGGGATTGGTCCGCTCAACCGGAGCTCAACCCTTTCATCGCGTCAGAATGAGCGTTCGAAACTCAGGATTCCGCCGACACTGCTCTTCTTGTTGGCGTTGGTCCAGTTCACGTTGGAAGCGTCCACCTTGCCGACGGCGAAGTTGCCGTAGCGGCCATAGTCGAGTTCGGCCGTAACTGTGAAATCTGGAAGAAACGCATAGGCGACGTTTGCAGCGACACCATGGTTCTTGAGCTGATCACCGGAGAGCTGAAGCTTGAACGAAGTTGTCTCGTTGAGCTCGTAAGCGGCGCCAGCCCAGAAAGCCCAGTTCCCGCCCCAAATCTTATAGAAGCCTCGACCATGAGCGTCGATCGCGTTCGTGGAGTCGTCGTTGAGCTTGCCATTGGAACCGTAGCCGAACATTCCGAACAGCAACAGTTCGTTGGTGACATTGATGTCGACACGGACCTTGGCGGCCACCGATTCGTAGTTGCTATCATAAGCGGCAACGCCGGTGATCGCGCCCCAGCCATGTGTGTATTTCAAGCCGCCGACTACGTGCGGAGCGTAGCTGTCGATTGTGCCGACCACGCCCGAGCCTTCTTCGAGCGAAACCACGGCCGAAAAGCCGTTCCCGGCGTCGAAGTNTCGGAGCGTAGCTGTCGATTGTGCCGACCACGCCCGAGCCTTCTTCGAGCGAAACCACGGCCGAAAAGCCGTTCCCGGCGTCGAAGTGGTACTGAACCACATTGGTATCGAAAGCGCCGGACGGAACCGGCGTCTGGTTGAGTACGTCACCCGCGCCGCCGATAAACATGTCGAAGGCCGACCAGTCCTTACCAACTCGGAGGCCACCAAGCTGAATCCAGGCGAAAGTCAAGGTGCTGTTTCCGTTGAAGGCATAGGACCGAGAACTGTCCGAAACCGAAGTGTGGCGGTTACCGAAGTTCATGCGGGTTTCGGTGTAGGTCTTCAACGTGCCGAGTTCGGTCTCCTGGCCGGTCCAAGTTTTCAATGTGAAGCGCGTGTTTTTTTGCCATGTGCCCTGATCCTCACCAGTCCTCACATCCGAGGTTCTTGCGTGGTCAAACAATCCGACATGGCCCAAGCCGACGCCGTAACGGACATAGCCGCCGATGCGCACGCAGGTCTCAGTGCCTGAAATGTAGACGTAGCCCGAGCCGTAGACGTCGCAGATTTTAACGTACTCAGTCGGGTCAGGCTCGGCAACGGCGGTCACGGCGCGAGCGTCGGAAACGGCAATCAGTGCCGCAGTTGAGCCGAGGAGGAGGCTCCTAATGTTCATTGTTGATCTCCGTTCAAAGAGTAAAAGGAATGGACGTCAGTGAATGAATTCTTGCTAAGGAAACAGTCGATAACGATGCGCATTGAGTTGAATTTGAGCAGTTTTGATGCGCTCGTTATGTCAGATATTCATCAGAAATTGAGAATATGATTGGGTCTTATTGTTACAAATATGCGATTGTTATTACAAATATAATTATCGCCGAAATGACGCCATTCAACATTTCTGTACAAATCATCGCCGTCATCTCCGCTAGTTGTGGGCGGGCCGTCACAAAGGCTTCTACTGCAAATGACGTGCCATCCTGACGACCCAGCTGCGGCTTGAAGCTCAAGTGTGCCGGCGCACCTTGGTTCGCTCTTCCTTCCTTTTTGCCTTGCGGATCAACCCAAGCACGAACGGCAAACGTTTCGGCTACGGTCCGTCTGTTCGCTTCGCGACAGTTTCGTTCAATGGCGACAGCTTTGTTTGCTGTGAGCCCCGACGTTGAGACATCANCGTCTGTTCGCTTCGCGACAGTTTCGTTCAATGGCGACAGCTTTGTTTGCTGTGAGCCCCGACGTTGAGACATCATGCGGCGGCACCGCTCGGTACGACGCCGTCATTTTGGCGAGCGCGATGATCGGTAATCACGCGCTGAACGCGCAGCCTTGCCTCGAGTCAGTAGGCGCGCCAGCCTTTGGCATTGCGGCTGACCTGACGGTCGCGTCGAGCAGCCTCTCGTCCTGATAGACGGCGCGCCACAGCTAATGCTTCTTGCCAGCAATTCACACAACGAGCTCATCGAGATGCCAGAGATCACTATGGGACGCTAGCTGGCGAGCAAAGTCGGGTCCCAACGCCGTGTTATCTCGTTGGATGCGGCAGCCGCGCTCAGCAGAATCTACTCGACCAGGCGCAGGCTGAAGGGAAGGGATGGTGGAACCAAACGGTGCGCGTGAGGGTCTCGGCGGGAACAGCCATGGCCAGTCGCTGACCGTCCAGCCAAGACTGAACGGCGGCTATTGCTGCGAAATACAAGTTTCGAACCCAAAGCGGAACGGACTGACATAGCGCAAAGACACAGGCGAGCGCAGCGGTAAGGTTGTTAGTTATCAGCATGGGACGGTAACTGTTGCAGACCACAAAATATCGCGAGGCCGGCCTGCCTTGGTACACTATCTATCCGACTGTGTCGGAGTTCTCTGGGGCGGTCGGCGCCGAGGCTTATGAGGAATGGCTCAGGAACCTGCCGGCTGACGATCCGGTGTCGCTCTATTTCCACGTTCCGTTCTGCCGATCAGCTTGCTGGTATTGTGGCTTCCCCACCACCATCACCCGCCATGATGCGCCGATCCTCAACTATCTGGCGGCGCTGCGTGACGAGATCCGTTTGGTCTCGGAGCGAGCGCCGCAGACGCTGCCCGTGAGCGACATGCATTTCGGCGGCGGAACGCCGTCTCTCATAGGACCAGCCGAGTTCCTCGCTCTGATGGAGTTCCTGCGACGCCGCTTCGCTCTCACGAAAACAGCTACCGTCGCCGTCGAGATCGATCCACGCACGTTCACGGCCGAGATGGCCGAGGCTTTAGGAGCAGCCGGCGTGAACCGTGTGAGTCTCGGCGTGCAGAGCTTCGATCCCATCGTTCAAAAAGCGATCAACCGGGTTCAGAGTGAGGCGCAGACGGCGGCTGCCGTCGAGATCCTGCGTCGGCACGGCGTGAGACGCGTCAACTTCGATCTCATCTTCGGTCTCCCGCATCAAACGGTGCAGTCCTGCGTCGAAACCGCGAGGGCGGCGGTCGCCATGCGCCCCGACCGGCTTGCGGTGTTCGGCTATGCGCACATCCCGTCGCTTATAAAGAATCAGTGCCTCATCGAGGAGGCAGTTCTTCCGGGCAGCGCTGCCCGCGCCGAACAGGGTGCGGCCGTGGCCGTGACGCTGACTGCCGCCGGCTACCGAGAGATCGGGCTCGACCATTTCGCCTTGCCGGACGACGAGCTCGCGCTCGCACAGAAAACCGGTCGCCTGCGGCGTAACTCGCTGGGCTACTCGGCCGACACCTGCAGAACCCTGATCGGTTTCGGCGCGTCGGCTATCGGTCGCGTCGGCGAGGGATACGTCCAAAACGAAGTTACACGGGATTCCTACATCCAGCACATCGCAGCTGGCCGTCTGGCGACGTCAAAGGGCTATCGCCTTACCGACGACGACCGCGTGCGCGCCGCAATTATCGAGCGACTAATGTGCGATCTCGAGGCCGATGTGCCGGCAATCTGTGCCGCCCACGGATCTGATCCGATCCGTCTTCTCGATTCAGCCGAAGGCTTGGCGATGCTGGCCGAGGACGGGATAGTGGACATCGAAAAGGGTTTTATCCGCGTAAGGCGGGAGCATCGCTTTGTTATTCGCGCTGTCGCTGCCGCATTCGATGCTTTTCTCGACCGGGTTGCCCCGTAAACACAGCCCACACCAGTGTGAGGGCATGGCGACGCCAAAGCGAAATTCGACGCCATGGCCGAAAACCTGTCATGAAGCGCCGCCATTGCGTGGCGCGGGTCGAGATGGGCCGCGCCGCGGAAAGGCAGGCCGCGGCGGAATTTGCCGGCGAGGTCAGACTCCAGGAGCGCAGTTTCGTCTTGTTTGACTCGCCCCGAGATGCGGCTGGCGAACCGGTTGGGCTCGCTCGCACCGCGCGGCGCGGCCACGACCAGCGTTCGCCCGCGTCATCTGCCCGGGGCATTGCCGCCTTCCATCAGTCGACGGTGTCGCGTCCAGCATCGACTGTTCGGCACGTTCACGCTTGCACCATGGCGCCAGCACGCCGCCGCCGAACCACGACGCATTGCCGCCAAGGGCTGTGCCTTGTCTCCCCAACGTCACGGCCGTGCCGGGCATGGTGAGCTCGGGATGAGGCCGGCGACGCCGGCGCCTGCCTCAGGCGAGCCTGAGAAAAACGGCCAGTGATCGAGTGACGGAAAGCATGGTTTCGTCATCGAGGTGGCCGAAGGGTTGTCGGAGCTTGTCGCGTTTCACCGACATGGCTTTGTCGATCATCACTTGCGACGGCTTGCGCAGCCCGTTCTCGGGCATCGGGCGCACCGTGGGCCGGATCAAAGGGGCATCCACCAGTGTTCCCGACAGCAGCAATACCGTCACCGTGCCGGTGTCCTCGAACTGATCGGCCTGTATGATGAGAGCAGGGCGGGGCTTCCCGAAGTCCCCCGGCATGGCGACGGTGACGAGATCACCCCGCCTCACGCATCGGCCTCGTCGTCCAGATCGGCAAGCGCCGCATCCATGAACGCTCCTAGATCGTGGTCAGCCTCGTCGGCCGCTGCGACCACGAGGGATTGACGGCGACATTCCTCCGCGAAGCCCGGTCTGCGCGTGTCCGGAACCCAGATTTGCACCGGGCGCAGTCCCGCCGCCCGCAGGGCATCCCTGCGCTTTTGAACCCTCTCGTTGATAGGGGTGGGCATGACGGCATCTCCACCGAAATTTGTTACATGTAACAGATAGGCAGAGAACCGCCATCCGTCAAGCAGTGTCGCAAAAGTCAGCCACGAAAGTGTGCGTTTCGCGACAGAGTTTTGCGACAGAAATTTCGTGAAAATTCGATATCGGCTCAGGATTCGCAAACTTAGCAATTTTTCGACAGAAGCTCAGGGTCGCAGGCGCGTGGGGGGCGGCTCAGTAGCATGACGGAGCGGATGCTTGCCGCGCCCAGTGATCGCATCAGCAACCGGCCAAGGCCGATGCCCATGCCGCCATGCGGCGGGCAGCCATGGCGGAAGAAGGCAAGATTGTCGCCGAGCCCCTCGAGCCCAGCTGCGTTCGCGGGCCTGTTCCACGAGGCGGTCATGGCGATGCCATCGCTGAGCTCCTATAGTAACCTCAAGGCCGCGCCAGAGGAGATCGAAGCCCCGCTTCAGGCCGGGACGATCGGGCCGGCGCATCTGGTAGAAGACCCGGGCGACGGCCGGATAGTCTGTGACAAACAGGAACTCGTGCCTGGTCTTTGCCATCATATGTTCGGCAAGCTGACGCTCGCCCTCGCTGTCGAGATCGCCCGGTTTGGTCACTGCGTGCCCGAGGCTCTGGAGCAGATCGCAGGCCTACTCGAAAGTAATCTAATCTTCGGAAAGGGGATCGTGGGCACCGCGACCTTCCCGCCGAAGAGCTGCCGGATCAGCTTCGCCATGTCTCACCGCGACAACTGACAGGGCATGCGACAGCCAGCGCTCCCCAAGCGCCATCAGCTCGTGATGGTCCTCGATCCAGGCGACTTCCATGTCGATCGAGGTGAACTCGGTGCGGCCGCCACCACCAGATCCAGGCCGAGCTGGAACGCGCTGGCCGAGCGCGAAGCGATACTGCCGGAAGCGGACGGCTGCTTCTGCAGCGAGCCGCCTGTTTAGGAGGCTCGACCGGTCAACCGTTGAGCGCGTCCTTCACGGCCTTGGCCGGAGTGAACGTGAGCTTCTTCGATGCGGCGATCTTGATTGTCGCGCCCGTCGCGGGATTGCGGCCCTCCCGTGCCGGGGTGTCTTTCACCTTGAACTTGCCGAATCCCGGCACGTTCGTCTCCGCGCCGCTCTTCGCCGCGTCAGCGATCTGCTCGAACACGCGCTCGACAATGGTCTTCACCTGCACCTTCGTTAGTCCCTGTTCGCCGGCGATCTTGTCTGCGATCTCGGTTGCTGTCGTCATGGCATAGCCTCTGTTTCGTGGGGATCTTTTTCCGGTATGACAATAAAGATTGCGGTGGGAAAGGGGCGACGGCGCTATCTTCCCCAGCAAAGTTACATGTCAGGTCTGCGTCAGATCAGGGCCGGAATGACCAAGGCCGTATTCGCCTCGTCAAGGATGGAGAAACTGTACCGGCCATGTGGGTCGAGATCGACCGAGTAGCTCAGGCGGTCACGTATGTGGTTGTCCTGGTCGAAAGTGACGATCCGCGGCTTCAGCGAGGTGATTTTCGTTTCGTCCAGGTAGATGGAGTTGCAGACAATGATCTGATCGCCGGGCTGGCAGGTGCGGGCGGCAGCACCATTGAGAACGCAGCATCGTGAGCCGCGCTCGCCGAGAATGACATAGGTTGAGATCCGCGCTCCGGAATTCTTGTTCCATATCTCCACGAATTCCAGCGGCAGGATTCCAGCCGCTTCGCAGTGCTCAGGGTCGAGCGTTATCGAACCATGGTAGTTGAGGTTCGCTTCGGTGACGTGGATGCCGTGCAGCTTGCCGGCGACTATTTTTCGCATTGGTCTGTTGTCCCCATCCATCATTCATCACGCGTCCTGCGCGCGGCCGGTTGCTCGGTTAAATTCCGACGACGAGCGCGCCGCCGCTGAGACCTGCACCTGCCGCCGCAAGGAGGATTTTCTCGCCAGGCCGAAACGGCTCCGTCTGATGGGCCAGCGACAGGGAGAGCGGGATGGTTGCGGCGGAAGAATTGCCGAAGTCGGCGATCGTCTTGACGATTGCATGATCTGCTATGCCGAGGTTTCGTCCGACGGCATCGAAAATGCGGGCATTGGCCTGATGCGGCACGAACCGATCGAGATCTTGCGGCTGCATTCTGGCTGCGGCGAGCGCGTCCTGAGAGCAGGCAGTCATCATATCCACGGCCCTGCTGAACACTTCACGGCCGTCGGTGATCGTCATCCGGATCTGTCCGAGGTCAAGGTCGCCATGGAACGGTGTGTTGCTTCCTCCCGCGGGGATCTGGATCAGCCCGTAGCGTGAGCCGTCGGAATCCACCGATGCACCGAGAATGCCTCGACCCGGGTCGTCGCACGGTCCAATCACCACAGCGCCGGCGGCATCGGCAAACAGGACGGCGCTGGCGCGCTCGGCCGGATTGATACGGCGGCTAAGGATGTTGGCGGCAATGACAAGGGCCGCTTTGCCATGCAGGCGGGTGAATCCGTCCGCGAACATTAGCGCATAGACGAAGCCGGCGCAGGCGCCGGTCAGGTCGACCGCTCCGGCTCGGCCGAGTCCGAGCCGATGTGCGATCAAGGGCGCGCTTGGCGGCAGAAGGTGATCGGGCGTCGAGGTGGCAAGCAACAGAAGACCGATGTCGCTCCGGTCGATGCCGGCGTTCGCCAGCGCCATGGCGCCGGCCTGCGCAGCAAGACCAGACAGCGTGTCATCGTCCGTTGCCCAGAAGCGCGACCGGATTCCAGTACGCCGCTCGATCCAGCCAGGTTCGAGCCCAAGATCGCTCTCGATCTCGGCATTCGCCACCTTTCGCCCAGGCGCATGATGGCCAAACCCGAGAACGCGCGACGACCCGCTCATGGCCTTGAACCGAAGCGTTCGCCGGCCTCCTCTATGGCGTCATGGAGCCGATCGAGCTCGTCGCCGGTGATGCAATAGGGCGGCAGGATATAAAGGACATTGCCGAGCGGGCGCACAAGCAGGTCGAGCTCGAGGAAAAATGCCCGCAGCTTAGGTCCGATCTCGGCCAGATAGCCGGCAGAGCCGGCGCGCAGGTCGAGAGCCAGGATCGTGCCGATCGCCCGGCTGTCGGTGAAGTTGGCATTGTCGCGAAAGCGCCGAAGCCCGGCGGCCTGCCTCGCGCCCAAGTTCGCAATGCGCTCGGCCACCGGCTCGTCGCGCCAGATCTCGACATTGGCGAGTGCGGCAGCGCAGGCAATCGGGTTGGCAGTGTAGGAACTCGAGTGGAAAAATGTCTTCTTCCGGTCCTCGGAATAATGAGCCTGGAAGATCGCATCGGTGGCAAGCGTTGCGGCCAGCGGGATGGTGCCGCCGGTCAAGCCTTTCGAGGTGCACAGGATATCTGGAGAAATCGATGCCTGCTCGCACGCGAACATAGTTCCGGTACGTCCCCAGCCTGTCATCACCTCGTCGGCGATCAGCAGCGTGCCGGAGGCCTCAGCGAGCTTCTTCAATTCGGTAAGAACCCAGGCCGGATACATCAGCATGCCGCCGGCGCCAAGCACCAGCGGCTCGACGATCAGCGCGGCGGCGCGCTGGTCGCGGCTGACGGCCTCGAAACGATCCAGTGTTTCCTGTTCGCGCCCGGCGGCAGGGAAGGGAATGGTGTCGACCTCGAACAGCAAAGGTTCGTAGGCGGCGTTGAACACACCGCGGGCACCGACGCTCATAGTGCCGATGGTGTCGCCATGATAGCTGTGCTCCATGACCACGATGCGCGAGCGCGGCGCGCCGATGTTGCGGAAATAACCGAGCGCCATCTTCAGCGCGACTTCGACGGAAGTCGAGCCGCTGTCGGAATAGAACACCCAGTCGAGACCGGCGGGAGTGAGGCCGACAAGCGCCCTGGCCAGGCGTTCGGCCGGCTCGTGCGTGAAGCCCGCGAAGATGATCTGGTCCAGGCTCGCCGCGGTCGTCTCGATAGCCTTCATGATGCGGGGATGGCGGTGGCCGTGGGTGACGACCCACCAGGAGGAAATGGCGTCCAGGATGCGCGCGCCGTCGGCCTTGTGGAGGTAGGCACCTTCCGTCCGGACGATTTCAGGGATCGCTGGCTCTAGTGCGTGCTGGGTGAAGGGATGCCACACACGGGAATGCGACATCATTCGCCTCCAGCTATCAGGCTGAGGTTGAACCCGGCAATCATCGCGTCCCTCAGCGTTTCGTTCGTCAGCGGATCGAGCAGTGGCAGCCTGCCGAGTTGCGGCACGTCGCCGAATTCCACGATCGTCCGTTGCGTATCGGTCATTTCATCGCCGATGAAGGCGATGCCAGCCAGCGGGATAGCGCGCGCCCGCAGGGCCTCGATCGACAGCAGGGTGTGATTGATTGTTCCGAGCGCGGTGCGGGCGCACAGAATGACCGGCAACTGCCATTGCTCGAATATGTCGATGAACCTTGTCCGGCGGTTCAGCGGCACCATCAGCCCGCCTGCGCCCTCGATAACGAGCGGCATCGGCAGGACCGGAAATGAAAGATCGGCAGCCTCGATCGAGACGCCGTCGATTTCGGCCGACCGATGCGGCGACAACGGGCTCTTCAAGCGGTAGGCTTCTGGCAGCACGCGCCCAGACGGCAGGCCGGCGAGCCGCGTAACGACCTCGCTGTCGGTCTCGCCGTCGAGGCCCGATTGCACCGGCTTCCAGTAGAAGCCGTCGAGCAGGCCGGAGAGCCCGGCCGAAAATACTGTCTTGCCAATTCCGGTGTCTGTTCCGGTGATGACGATGCGCTTGGTCATGTCGCCTAAGGTCATGTCTGGGCCAACACCTCGACGAGCGCCTCGACCATGGCGGAAATGGCGGCTTCGTCGACGTTGAGCGTCAGCGAAATGCGCAAGCGCGATGTGCCCTCGCGCACGGTCGGCGGACGAATGCCGCGTATGTCGAAGCCGCGGGCCTGCAGTGCCGCCGCCACCGCCATTGCGCGGCTGACGTCGCCGATGATGAATGGTTGGATCTGGGAGCCGCTGGGGGTCACGCCGCAACACTCGGCCAATTGGCGGCTCGCAAAGGCAATACGCTCATGCAGCTGAACACGGCGCATGGGCTCGTCGGAGAGTATGGCGAGTGCTTCGCGCGCCGCGACTGCCATCAGCGGCGATGGCGCAGTAGCGTAGATGAATGGCCGGCAACGGTTGACGAGATAGTCGCATAGTGTTCCCGGCCCGGTCACGAGCGCGCCGGAAGCGCCGAGCGCCTTGCCGCATGTATGGAGCGCTATGATGTTGTCCCGGCCCTCGAAAGCGGCGGCCAGCCCCCGGCCATCCTGTCCCCAGACACCGGTGGCATGCGCCTCGTCGACGACGAGGAACGCCTGGTGCCGATCGGCAAGCGCGACTAGGCTCTCGATCGGCGCGCAGTCGCCATCCATGCTGTAGAGGCTTTCGATCGCGATCCAGGCGCGCCCCATGCCGCCTTCGGCGCGCCAGCTTGTGATGGCATCCTCGACAGCGTTGGCGTCGTTGTGCGCGGCCAGCTTGAACTCGGCACGTCCGGCCCGCGCCCCCTCATGCATGCTGGCATGAGCGAGTTCATCGAGGACCAGCAGGTCGCCCTTCTGCGGCAGTGCGGTCAAGAGAGCGAAGTTGGCGATGTAGCCGCTGCCGAAGAACAGCGCGCGTTCGGCGCCGAAGAACGCCGCCGCGTCCGCCTCCAGCGCCTCGTGTTCCGGCGCATTGCCGCGCAACAGCCGCGACCCGGTGGCGCCAACCGGCGTGCCTCGCGCAATCGCCGCCGCAACCGCTTCGCCAAGTCTCCTGGAGGCGGCAAGCCCGAGATAGTCGTTCGACGAGAAGTCGAGCCCGGCGCGCGGTTTCAGCGTCCGCAGCCGGTCTTTGCGCGCCAGTCCCTGCAAGGTCGCCTCATAGCGGGCAAGCAGTGCCCCGTTCATTGCGCCTCGAGTTCCATCGGCTCGATGCCGAGACGCCGGAACAGCAGACTATCCTTGTCCTCGCCGGGATTGTCGGCGGTCAGCAGCGTGTCGCCGACGAAGATTGAGTTGGCGCCGGCAAAAAAGCACAGCGCCTGCATCTCGTCGGTCATGGCCGTGCGGCCGGCGGACAGACGGATATCCGATTTCGGCATCATGATGCGCGCCAGCGCGATCACGCGCACGAATTCGATCGGCTCGATCGGCCTGGCTTCGGCAAGCGGGGTGCCGGCGATCGCCATCAGCATGTTGATCGGAACGCTTTCGGGATGGTTCGGCAGATTGGCCAGCGTCACCAGCATATCGATCCGGTCGATTGCCTCTTCGCCCATGCCGACAATGCCGCCGCAGCAGACCTTGATGCCGGATTGGCGGACATGTTCGAGCGTATCGAGCCGGTCGGCAAAGCTGCGCGTGCTGATGATCTCGCTGTAGTAGCGTTCTGACGTATCGATATTGTGGTTGTAGTAGTCGAGACCAGCCTGCTTCAGACGAGCGGCTTGCTCCAGATCGAGCATGCCGAGCGTCATGCAGGTCTCCATGCCCAACGCCTTGACGCCCTCGACCATCGCCACCACCGCGTCCATGTCGCGCGCCTTGGGATTTCGCCAGGCCGCGCCCATGCAGTAGCGGGTAGCGCCGGCATCTCGCGCCTTGGTCGCCTCGGCGATGACGCGCCGGACCTCCATCAGCTTCGACGCCTTCAGGCCGGTTTCGTGATGTGCCGACTGGCTGCAATAGCCGCAATCCTCCGGGCACCCGCCCGTCTTTATGCTCAGAAGCCGGCTGAGCTGGACCTTGTTGGGATCGAAATTCTGGCGGTGCACGGTTTGCGCGAGGAAGAGGAGATTGTTGAAGGGGGCATCGTGAAGTGCCTGAGCCTTCTCCAGGGTCCACGCTCCAGGGTCAGGGGATTGAGGCTGTGGCGATATCTGCGTTGAACTGGCTGTTTGCATGTCCATGCTGTTCCTCCGGTTCTGCCTTGCGGGGTCTTTGCTGTCTGACTGACGATCGGAAAGGACAGTTGACCCGATCCTGTTCGTTCCTCAGACAATCATGAGCCCCGATAGTCGAGGCCGATATCCAGGATCGGCGCGCTGTGGGTCAGTCGGCCGACCGAAATCAGATCAACGCCGGTCGCGGCAATCGCTCGCGCTGTGTCGGATGTGATCCCGCCAGAAGCCTCGGTGATAGCACGGCCGCCAACGATTGCGACGGCGCGGCGAAGATCGGCGAGGGACATGTTGTCGAGCAGAACCGCATCGGGAGCGAAGCCAAGTACCTCCTCCAACTGGCCCAGAGTATCGACCTCGACTTCGATCTTGACGAAATGACCGGCCCCTCTTCGTGCTCGCTCGAGCGCCGGGCGAACGCCGCCTGCGATGGCGATGTGGTTGTCCTTGATCAGAATTGCGTCGTCGAGGCCGAAGCGGTGATTGGATCCGCCACCTGCCCGCACGGCATACTTTTCGACTGCCCGCAATCCGGGCGTCGTCTTGCGGGTGCAGACGATCTTCGCGCCATGTCCACGAACCGCAGCGACGATCGATGCCGTTGCTGTAGCGATGCCGCTCAGATGGCACAAAAAATTGAGTGCCGTCCGTTCGGCTGTGAGAATGGCCCGGGCAGGGCCAACCACTGATGCAATGACCTCTCCATCCATGACATTGCAGCCGTCTGCCCGCTCCACCGAGATTTCGACATCAGGATCAATCAAGCGGAAAGCGAGCATCGCCAGATCGAGGCCGGCGACAACTCCGGACTGGCGCGCCGCCAGCACGGTTCCCGTTTGGTGTTCCTTCGGGACGATGGCCTCCGTGGTCAAGTCGCCGGCTCTGCCAAGGTCTTCAAGAAGAGCTGCCCTTACAAGCGGCTCAAGCATGACCGTGGGAAGCGGTGAGAGCTTCATCACTTTGCCCCTTCGAGGCTTGGGGAGTGTCCGAGTTCCCGCGCAGCGGCCAAGGCGGCTTCGAGGGTGATTTCGGACCGTCGGGCGACAGTCGCATGATGAGGAAAGTCTGTCCGGTAATGAGCGCCGCGGCTTTCTTCGCGCAACAGGGCGGCAACCGCGATCATCAGCCCGACAGCCGCCGGATCCGAGGCCGCCTCCTTGCTTTCGGCGAGCGGCAACAAGGCACGTGCGGCTGCTTTCAAACCTTCACCATCCCGGACGATGCCGAGTGCGCGCGACAGGAAAACACGCACGGGTATCGGACCGGGCGATGGGTAAACGTCCGCAAACGCAGGCTTTGTTCTTCGAGCAGGCGTTCCGGCGACACTTTCAGCGACCCAGCGCGCGCACACGACGGCCTCGGTCAAGGAATTGCTGGCGAGCCTGTTGGCGCCATGCAGTCCTGTCGAAGCGACTTCGCCGCAGGCCCACAGCCCCTTGACGGAGGTCCTACCGGAGCCGTCCACGGCGACGCCACCCATGTGGTAGTGTTGGGCCGGACGAATGGGGATGAGATCGCGCGCGGGATTGATGCCCGCTCCACGACAGGCTGATGCGATTGTCGGGAAGCGTCGAGCAAATTCCGGGCCAGGCCGTTGCCGCGCGTCGAGAAAAACACGGTGGCCGTTCGCAAGATGGTTCCAGACGGCGCGCGCCAAGACATCGCGAGGCGCAAGTTCCGCCCCTGGCACGCTCTGGAGAAAAGCCTGGCCGGTTTCATCGATCAGGGCAGCACCTTCGCCGCGGACAGCCTCGCTGACCAGCGCCATAGGGCGTTCCGGGCCGTCAAGCGCGGTCGGGTGGAACTGGATGAACTCGAGGTCGGCAAGGACAGCTCCAGCGCGGGCCGCAAGCGCCAGGCCCTGTCCGCAACTGCCCCAAGGATTGGTGGTGTCGAGAAACAGTCCCCCGATCCCACCGGTGGCGAGGACGACCCGCCGTGAGCCGAAGAAGAAAGGTCCGATCGAACAGCTCGCCCAGACGCCTCGGATCGCATTCTCTCGCACCGCCAGCCGGCGCGCTTCCACGCCCTCCACTACAACAATCGACGGAGTGGAACGCACAGCCGCGATCAGGGCACGCATGATCTCACGTCCGGTGCCGTCACCATGCGCATGAACGATGCGACGTCGGCTGTGTGCGGCCTCCAATCCGAGGCACAGTGATCCTTTCGGCGTGCGGTCGAAGGGAACCCCAAGGCCCGCAAGCCCCTCGATGGCCGTGGGCGCGGCTCGGAGGATGCGGGTCGCCACGTCTGTGTCGCAAAGACCATCCCCGGCGGCAAGCGTATCGGCCAGGTGCAGTGCCGGATCGTCGTCTTCGCCGAAACTTGCAGCCAGACCACCCTGTGCCCAGGTGCTCGAAGTGTCAGCTCCCAGCAGCGTCCTGGACAGAAGAAGCACCGGCTCCGGCGCCAGTTGAAGCGCGGTCATCAGTCCGGCGATGCCGCCGCCGACGATGATGGGCCGCCCGAAGAAGCTGCGGACATCGGCGCTCAAATTGCCAGCATCCGTTCGACCGCAAGCCGCGCGCGCTTGGCGATCCCGGGTTCGATGGTTACGACATGGTGGTTCTGCTCGAGCGCAGTGCGGATGTTGGCAAGCGTGATCCGCTTCATGTGCGGGCACAAATTGCAGGGCCGGATGAACTCGACCTCTGGATGCGCTAACGCGACGTTGTCGCTCATCGAGCATTCCGTCATCAGCACGACACGTGGCGGCTTTTGCCTTTCGACATAGTCGGACATGGCAGCGGTCGAGCCGGAAAAATCTGCTTCAGCCACGACGTCGGGCGGGCATTCGGGATGCGCGAGCACGACCACGCCGGGATGGCTTTCGCGCAACTCGCGGATGTCGGCCGGTGTAAATCGCTCATGCACCTCGCAATGCCCTTTCCAGGCGATGATCTGCACATCGGTCTGGGCGGCGATATTCTGGGCCAGATATTCGTCCGGCAACATGATCACCTGGGGAACGCCAAGGGATTGGACGACCGCCTTGGCGTTGCCGGATGTACAGCAGATATCCGACTCGGCTTTCACTTCGGCCGACGTATTGACATAAGTGATGATCGGCACGCCGGGATAGCGCTGGCGCATCAAGCGCACGTCTTCTGCCGTGATCGATTCCGCCAACGAACAGCCTGCCCGCAGGTCGGGAATGAGCACCGTCTTTTGCGGATTGAGCAGCTTGGCCGTTTCGGCCATGAAATGGACGCCCGCCAGCACGATGACTTGCGCCTCGATCGTCGCAGCCGTGCGGGCCAGTGCCAAGCTGTCGCCGACGATGTCGGCCACGCAATGGAAGATCTCGGGCGTCTGATAGTTATGCGCCAGGATGATGGCGTTGCGCTCGCGCTTCAGTGCAAGGATCGCCTCGATATCCTCGACGAAAGCCGGCCATTCGATCGGCGGGATCACTCGTCGGACGCGCTCATAGAGAAACGCGGCCGTCGGCAGCATGGCGCTCATCGACCCCTCCAGCTTATACTCTAGTTGAAAATAACCAGCATATACTTGCTGTGAGTATAAGGGATGTCAACCCCGCGCCAGCGGCAATTTTGTCCCGGCGATGACCCTCTCGTCGAGAACGGCGTGGCGGAACCGGTAAAGCTTCGCTGGCCGGCCGCCGGTCTCCGTGGTGGCGTCTCCGGTCTCCTCGACCAGCTCCTGCTGCTCGATCAGGCGGCGAAAGTTCGGCTTGTGGATGAGCCTGCCGGCAAGCGCCTCCACGGTTCGCTGCAGCTGCAAAAGTGTGAAGACCGACGGCATCAGCTCAAAGACGACCGGTCGGTATTTGATCTTGGAGCGCAGCCGCGCAATGCCGGTCGCCACGATGCGGCGATGATCGGCGACCATGGACTTGCTGGGCACCAGCGGAGGCGGCGTCGCGTCCCGTCCGCTTTCGGCCTCTTGGACCAGGCCTGCTTCGTAGACTAACTCATAGCGTTGAAGCGTGAGTTCCTCGTTCCAGTGGCGGTCATCGAAGCCGAAGGCTATCGCCGCGCGCTGCCGGCGTTCGTGTCGCGTGGCCGCGTCGCTGACGCCGTCTGCCCATTCAATCAGGCGCGGTCGCAGAATGTCTAGGACGACCGGCGGCGTGCCGGCGCGGTGGTCCTCCCATGGAAAATATTCATACCAACTTTGCCA
Source organism: Mesorhizobium sp. L48C026A00 (assembly GCF_000502375.1). Lineage (NCBI taxonomy): Bacteria > Pseudomonadati > Pseudomonadota > Alphaproteobacteria > Hyphomicrobiales > Phyllobacteriaceae > Mesorhizobium > Mesorhizobium sp. L48C026A00. The sequence continues at coordinate 57,267 of NZ_AYWU01000016.1, forward strand.
GCCGCACTTGGGCGAGCCCGCTGCCTGTTCCTTGCGGGTCAATGCGAGATAGCTGATGGAGATGACGCGCTGCTGGCGCTCGGCGCCGATGCGGTCCCGATCCGCGAAGGTGTAGAGTTGCTCAATGTACCCCAGCGGATGGCCGGTCTGCTGCTCGACCCACCCCCTCAAACCGGATTGCAGCGATCGGTGCTCAAGCGCAAACGGTCCGGAGGGCAGGGTGTCCGCCTGGCCGATGGTGAGGACACAGGGTTCACTGTCGTTTACGGCGACGACAAAGGCGATCAGGTCCACTTTGACTTCGTCGGCCTTGACGGCGGCTCTGTCTTTCCTGGTTCCTATTGCCTGATCGTCCATGTTCGCGAAAGTGGTTGGCCAGCTCGGGGGGGCTGAATCGATTTAAGTGTAAGCGCGCCTGTCCGCACGTCAACACCGCACAGCTGCACGGCCATTTTTTAGCTCTTCGCACTTGCACAAAAATGTGGCAAACGCGACACCCGCGGTTGGTAACGTTGGGGAAGGAGGGTCCATTGAGTGCGTTTGGTGACACCAAGGCGATCACACCGCCGGATATTTGTTCGCGCAAAGGTGGGACGCCGCTCGTCTGCCTTACCGCCTACACGACCCCAGTCGCCCGGCTTGTCGATCCCCATTGCGATGTGGTGCTGGTCGGCGACAGCGTCGGCATGGTTCTCCACGGCCTGCCCTCGACGCTCGGTGTGACGCTGGAGATGATGATCACGCACGGCCAGGCCGTGCGCCGTGGCCTCGAGCAGGCGCTGATGGTGGTCGACCTGCCGTTCGGTTCCTTCGAGGAAAGCCCCGAGCAGGCTTTCCGCAATGCCGCGCGCGTCATGGCCGAAACCGGCTGCGCGGCCGTCAAGCTCGAAGGCGGCGAAACGATGGCAGAGACGATCGGCTTCCTCGCCGCGCGCGGCGTGCCGGTCATGGCCCATGTCGGCTTGACGCCGCAGGCGGTCAACACCTTCGGCGGCTACCGCGTGCAGGGCAGAGGCGGGGATGCCGAGCGCATCAGGCGCGACGCGCTTGCGGTGAGCGAAGCGGGCGCCTTTGCGGTCGTGCTGGAGAAGGTTCCCGAAACGCTCGCCCGCCGGATCACCGGGGAGGTGGCGACCCCGACCATTGGCATCGGTGCCTCGGCAGCCTGTGACGGCCAGATTCTCGTCGTCGACGACATGCTGGGCCTCTTCGGCGACTTCCGGCCCAAATTCGTCAAGCGCTATGCTGAACTGGGGGAGGCCGCTGCGGCTGCGATCGCGGCCTATGCGCGGGAAGTGAAGGAGCGCCAGTTTCCGGCCGCCGAGCACGTGTTTGCCGATGCGCCCAAGCGCGCCGACGCGGACGCCATCAAGAGCGGAGAAGCAGCGTGAGCGTGCCGATTGTCAGGAGCGTTGCCCAGCTTCGCGAAATCGTCGCCGGATGGCGCCGTTCTGGCGCCAGTATCGCCGTCGTACCGACCATGGGGGCATTGCATGAAGGACATCTCAGCCTGGTGCGCGCGGCACTCGAGGAGGCCGACCGGGTGATCGTGACGCTCTTCGTCAATCCGAAGCAGTTCAACAGCCAGGCCGATCTCGCCGCGTATCCGAGCACCGAGGACGAGGATGCCGCCAAGCTGGCACCGCTTGGCGCGCACCTGCTTTATGCGCCGGATGCAGAGGAGATGTATCCGGCGGCCTTCGCCACGACCGTTTCGGTGTCCGGTCTCAGCGAGGGCCTGTGCGGTGCCTTCCGGCCGGGACATTTCGATGGCGTGGCGACCGTCGTCGCCAAGCTCTTCCTGCAGACCAGCGCTGACTTCGGCTTCTTTGGCGAAAAGGACTTTCAGCAGCTTCAGCTAGTCAGGCGTATGGCCCGGGACCTGGATATTCCAATCACCATTGTTCCTTGTCCGACAGTCCGCGAAGCCGACGGTCTTGCACTATCATCGCGCAATGTCCGGCTCTCGCCAGCAGAGCGTGCTGTTGCCCCCAAGCTACCATCGGTCTTGCTCGAGACGGCTGAGCGGCTTGCCCGCGGCTCGCCCGTCCTGCCAACGCTTGCCGAAGCGCGCGCAGCAATTCTGGCTGCGGGCTATCGCGAGGTCGAATACCTGGAACTTCGCGACGAGGCAGATCTGCGACCGATGATAAGCCTTGACCAACCGGCACGCTTGCTTGTCGCGGCCTGGCTCGGCGGCACACGGCTCATCGACAACGTCAGAATATCACGGATTGGTTCAACAGATTAACGGGGTTCTCGGCACGCGCTGTATCGGTCCGGGATCGTTTAAAACAAGGTCTCTGCCTGGCATCGAGCGATTTACGGAGGTTACGCAAAGCGCAAATGCATCGCGTGTTTGAGAACTTCGTCGAGCAACTGTCTGCAAGTTTTGATGCTGTCGATCTCCGTGAGGCAATGGCATCCGCTGCAGCCGGCTTCGACTTTCCGCTATTCGCCTATTTCACTTACCCGTCGGCCTCCGGCGACGCCCCGCAATTGATCTCAAACTATCCTTCATCCTGGACATCACGTTATCTGCAACAGCGGTACCACAGTCTTGATCCGGTCATCCTGCGCGGGCTGCAGGGCTGGGATACCTTTGATTGGGGTGTGGATCGCGCTCNTGATCCGGTCATCCTGCGCGGGCTGCAGGGCTGGGATACCTTTGATTGGGGTGTGGATCGCGCTCGGCACTGTCTGCCGAATTCGCAGCAACAAATTCTGGAGAGTGCGGCTGAGTTTGGCATCCGCGGCGGCCTGACGATGTCCATGCATGATCATCGCGGCCGGTTTGCTGCCCTGACCTTTGCTTCCGACGAGTCCCGTCCGCCTCTGTTGCGGTCACTGGCACGTTACGAAAAAGCATTGCAGCTGGTGGCCATCAACTTTCATATCCATGTCCGGCGCAGGCTCGCCGACGATCGCGTGGTGGATGGCGTAACGCTCACCCCGCGGGAATTCGAGTGCCTGAAATGGGCGGCGCGGGGCAAGTCGGCTTGGGATATCAGCCAGCTTCTCGGCGTCTCAAAGCGCACCGTGACCTTTCATCTGGAAAACGCCAAAGCAAAGCTTGGCGTTCGAACGATCAACCAGGCCGTTGCACGGCTGGCTGCCTCCGGCCAGGCGAGATCCTGATTCTTCCGCCACGATAGCTGTAAACGTCTACAGGCTGCATCGCTGTCAGCTTTGCCCTTCGATGGCGGGAACACATCCCGCACGGAGGCGACCATGATGCAGCTGATAACACCGGACCTTTACGGCGAGTTCGCAAGCGAGCTCAAAGAGATGCACGGGCTCAGGTATCGGGTCTTCAAGGAAAGGCTCGATTGGGAAGTTGACGCCGAAGACCAAATGGAAACCGACGCGTTTGATGGCCTGAAGCCTGTCTATCTGCTTCTCAAGGGATCCGATTGGCGAATTCGCGGTTGCGTGCGTCTTTTGCCCAGCACCGGACCCACAATGTTGCGCGACACGTTCTCGGTGCTGCTGGGTGCTGACGTTGTGCCCTCGACCCCCGACATATGGGAGAGCAGTCGTTTCGCGCTCGATCTTCCTCCGTCGGCGCCCAAGGCAGCGGGCGGGCTGGCCCAGGCAACCTACGAGCTCTTCGCCGGCATGATCGAGTTCGGCTTGGCCAAGGATCTGACCCAGATAGTAACGGTGACCGATACGCGCATGGAACGGATCCTTCGCCTCGCAACGTGGCCATTGTCGCGCATCGGACAACCGAAGCCCGTCGGCAAAACGGAGGCGGTGGCCGGGTTCCTCGAGATTTCCCACGCGACCCTTTTGCGCATCCGCAGCAGGGGACGTCTGAGCGGACCGGTACTGTGGCAACCGGTTCTAGGCCCGTCGGCATAGCGCCATTGTGGACACCTGAGCCGTGAAACATGCTGGTCTGCCCAAGGAAGCGCCGGTCGGTCACGCATGCTGGCCGGACTGGCGTCGTCACGAAGCTTACCACTATGCCAGACGATTGCCGCGTACTGCCTGGGCCTGGGAATTTCTTCGGCGCAATCCGCAATTCCAGCGCGACCACGCCAAAATGGCACCGCCCGCCTGCATTGTCGGAACCCACGCCGATATGAAGATAATCGAGCTGACGACAGGATCAGTTTTCCTCAAACAATGGAGCCTGCTTTTTCGCGGACGCGCCACAATTGGACGCCACATCGGCAAGGATCTTTTGGGATCCGCGCGACTGTGCCCGTGTCCTGCGAGCGGCCGCGGAGCCGGTTGGGCTCGACCACGATTTTGAACCGCTTGATTTTCCTTCGCTCTCATGCGGCAAGGAGATCCTGCTGACACCAGCCGGCGTGCAGCACGTGCTGCTGAGGGAGGACTGTCGGAGTCTCCAGATCGCCGTTTCCGGTGCCTCCCTTCTCCGCCCGTTGCGGCTATATGTGGACGCAATCGTGCCGCCGCAGCACCTGAAGTTCCATGTCGCTGCCCTTCAGTTCCTGAACGACATCAAGGGTTGCGGCCGCCTGGCAGCCGCTTGCTTTCCGCCGGAACCCCGCGGAGCGCGTCTGCGTATCGTGCTCCAGGCTTTGGATGGCTCGCTTGCGGGAGCATCTCATCAGGAGATCGCCATTGCCCTGTTCGGGAGACGCCGTGTCGAAGAAGATTGGTCTCATCCAGGTAGTCATCTTCGCGATCAGGTGCGTCGCGCCATCCAACGTGGCCGCTACCTGATGGGCGGCGGCTATAGACAGTTCCTGATGTAATTCGGGTGACAGCTTGGTGATTGTCTTATTCGGAAACGCGCAGGCATCAATCTCCATTTCTCACTGCTATTGTGCCTTGTACAAAACGTGACACGCGCCTAGTTCTTCCGCTGCGGGAATCGGGTTTGAGTAATACGGACGAAGCACTGAGAACCAACGCTTTCTGATAGTGCATTCATGCCCCGAGAATCCTGATGACCGTCACGAACCTCGACAAAGCCGGCGCTGACTGAAACGGTGCCTGAACGTGCTCTGTGGCTGCGCCGCCTGACTCTCGGTTTCGGCCATGCCGACTAACAGCGTATTGATAGGCCGTCGCGGGCTAAGCTCTACCGGCGAAAGCCGCGTCAACAGCGGCAGGCAATCAGAAACTTGATCGGCGGCGACGATGATTATGATCAACGTGGCGAACACGTGAATCTTGCCGACGGCGCCGACGTTGCCGGATGATGATGATGCCGATCATGCGTCGCTGATGCTGCCTAACTACAGTGCTTGTGATCATGCCGATCACAGCGTGATCACGAGCGGGCGGTTCGTGGTCAGGTGCGTAGCCGGGATGGTCGCGCATGGCCGATTGTTCCTTCGTGCCGTGGGGTGTGGGCTTGCGTTCGGTCATGAGGGCGTCAGGCGTAACGAGAAGTTTAAATCAGCCCCCACAAACGCGTCTTATCCACGGGGTGGATGGAAGTTATCCCTACAATCGATTGTACCAATATTACCGGGTGCTACTACAAGATCCCCAATGAAAGCGGCCGGATGGGTGTCCGCCCCGCGTGGGCTGAAGCTGCCGCCAAGAATGCGGAGACGAACATGTGCGGGATTGTTGGCATCGTTGGGCAACAGCCGGTGTCGGATCGGTTGGTCGACGCGTTGAAGCGTTTGGAATATCGCGGTTATGATTCCGCCGGCGTTGCGACGATCACCGAGGGTGCCTTGCACCGCCGGCGCGCCGAGGGCAAGCTCGTCAATCTCGAGAGGAGACTGAAGGAAGAGCCGCTGTGCGGCAACATCGGAATCGGCCACACGCGTTGGGCAACCCATGGGGCCTCGACGGAACGCAATGCGCACCCGCACTTTACCGACGGTGTCGCCGTCGTCCATAACGGCATCATCGAGAATTTCACCGAGCTGAAGGACGAATTGGCGGCGGCGGGCGCCGAGTTCCAGACCGACACCGACACCGAGGTCGTCGCGCATCTCTTGGCAAGACACCGCCGGGAGGGCATGAGGCGGCAAGAGGCGATGCGTGCCATGCTGAAACGCGTCAGGGGCGCCTATGCGCTTGCCGTCCTCTTCGAAGATGATCCGTCGACCATCATGGCGGCGCGCAACGGACCACCGCTGGCGATCGGTCACGGCGACGGCGAGATGTTCCTGGGCTCCGACGCGATCGCGCTTGCTCCCTTCACCAATGAAATTACCTATCTCATCGACGGCGACTGGGCCGTTGTCGGCAATTCGGGCGCCCATATCTTCGATTTCGACGGCCATCCCGTCGAGCGTCCGCGCCATACCTCCACGGCCGCGGCCGATCTGGCCAACAAGGGCAACCATCGCCACTTCATGAAGAAGGAAATCTACGAGCAGCCCGAGGTCATCGCCCATGCTCTCCGTTACTATAGCAACATCATAGAGAATCGCGCCGACATGGTTTCTGGCATCGATTTCGCCAGGATCCCGAGCTTGGCGATCTCTGCCTGCGGGACCGCCTATCTCGCCGGACTGATCGGAAAATACTGGTTCGAGCGCTATGCGCGCCTGACGGTTGAAATCGACGTTGCGTCCGAATTCCGTTACCGCGAGATCCCGTTGTCGCCGCAGTCGGCGGCTCTTTTCATTTCGCAGTCCGGCGAAACCGCCGATACGCTCGCATCATTGAGGTACTGCAAGGAGCGTGGGCTGAAAATTGGCGCTATCGTCAATGCCTGCGAATCGACCATCGCTCGGGAGGCCGATGCGGTCTTCCCGATCCTTGCCGGACCGGAGATCGGCGTCGCCTCCACCAAGGCTTTTACCTGCCAGCTTGCCGTTCTAGCCGCACTCGCCATCGGCGCCGCCAGAGCCCGCGGGACCGTAACCGAAGACGAGCTGCAGGCGCTCGTCAGGAGCCTCGCCGAAGTGCCGCGCGTCATGGGCCAGGTACTCAACAGCATCCAGCCGGAGATCGAGTTCCTGTCGCGCGAACTGTCAAAGTGTCGTCACGTCCTGTATCTCGGCCGTGGCACCAGTTTCCCGCTAGCGATGGAAGGTGCGCTGAAGCTCAAGGAGATTTCCTACATCCATGCCGAGGGCTATGCGGCGGGTGAATTGAAGCACGGTCCGATCGCATTGATAGACGAGAACATGCCAGTGATCGTCGTCGCGCCCCATGATCGCTTTTTCGACAAGACCGTCTCCAACATGCAGGAAGTGGCTGCCCGTGGCGGGCGGATTATCCTCATCACAGATGAAAAAGGGGCAGCCGCATCGAGACTCGACACCATGCACACGCTCGTGCTGCCGGCTGTCGACGAGATTATCGCGCCGATGATCTTCTCGCTGCCGATACAGCTTCTTGCCTACCACACGGCGCTCTTCATGGGCACAGATGTAGACCAGCCGCGCAATCTCGCAAAATCGGTGACGGTCGAATGATTGTGAACCTTTATAGGTGGCGATGCTCGTCCATCGAAAGCGCTACCCCCTGTCTGGATCCGAAGCTCGGATGAAATCCGGATGACCATTGTTTGCTGTAATTTCGGGAAACTCGCGGTCGCCGCATCATGACAATCGCCATCCTTTTTTCGGCCGGTCGGGCGATTGCACAGGGCAGCCGGATCGAGCTTGCTCAAGCCGACGTCAGCACAAAAGCCCGCGGCCCTTTCGGCTGTTTCCTCGGGCGCCTCATCCTTTCGGCCTCCGAACAAGCATCGGCGGCTTAAAAATTTGGTTAACAGCGGTGATCGATGTGTGATTCAAGCACAAGCGCGCCTTTCGCTGCATCGGCGGTGGAAATTGGTCGAAGGTATCAGCGTCCGCGAGGCTGGATGGACGGTGCCGCGAATAGCCACTGGAGGCGTCAGGGGGAGTTCGAGTTGCTGTTCAAGAAAGCCATCGGCGAGAATGAGTCGTGTAGGATCGCAGGTCGATGCGCTACAGCCGATCAGGCCATCTCAGGGCGGGCAGGTTCTTGGAACTTGATCAGAAGCAGGTGAGCCGCCATATTCCGACCCGGCTGCCAATTTCAAGTGGCCCATTCCATGGATGAGGCCGGTCCGGCCGAATGGACGTCCATTTTTTTGATTTGCTAGGTGTGCGCCAGGGTCGGGGAGGAAATCTCCCGATTTATCAGGCGCTCCCATCTTCTTGGAGATGTTTATGAAGGATTCGCGCATTCCCAAGCCAGTCTTGACGGCTATGTCGCAGGGGACCCACATCATCCGCGCTTATCGTGAGCACCTTGGGTATTCAATCGAGGACCTCGCGGTGGCGTGCGGGCTTGCCGCTCAGGAAATCCAAAACATCGAGCGGGGTCTAAGGTACAACAAGGGCTATCGGAATCGGATAGCGAGATCGCTGTCCATACCTGTGGGAATCCTTGAGGCAGAGTCGGACATATCGCACGCCGCCTGATCAGTCGGCTACTCTGCAATGGGTGGAAGACCGCTCTTGTGATGTGAAGTTTGCGGCTGATAGTCGTCGCTTGATTGCGCTGGACGCGAATGCCTTCTGGCGCAGTATTGCCAAGAGAATTCTCGTCCACTGTCCGATTCAGGAACTGCACACGGGCTCGCCGAACAGGAAGTTGGAACGCTTCGTTATGCTGTCTTAGGCGATATTGCCGCCCGGAGTGCTGCGACACGTGCACGATAGCATCGGCTCGCGACGATGGATTGCTAACGGCGAACTCATGCTGGTCGGCAAGGCGATACTGGCTGGAGCATCAACTCGGCCGACGAGAGTGGCCCACCATCCTAGGCAGGATCGGCCGACATGGCCGGCATCGCGCGCCGCTCTGAAAAGAGCACAGCGGGCATCCAAGACGCTGCCGGGTTGACTATGGGTGTCCGAACCGCGAAAAGGGGCCGCTCTTCATGAGTGGCGTGCGCCGGCGGTCTAACCCCAAGCCCCCCGCCCAGGCTGCCGGCGCGCTTCTAGGAACATCGAGGTAGCACAACGCCGCTTCCTTGTCCGACTACGCTTCGATCAGATCCCGAGCAGCCAGCCAGTGTTCGACCGTCGCTTGCGCCTCTGCCCGCCGAGGCCTTGTGCTTCCTCCAGCGAGTCAAGCCGATCACCATGGGTGTCGCCAGTTCTGGTGCTCACCGACGTGCCATTTGCGATCTCGTGTCGGTGAGAGCACCGCAAGCACCTCCTCTGCTAGAGGGCAAGGCGGCTTGCGTCGCCCGTGTTGTTACTAATCTTCGCTGTGGTCGGAGCTTTTTCCTTGGCTTCGGAATCGGGACATTCGACTTTGCAAAAATAGGCATCGTGATCGATCGTCACGCCCCCGAGTTCGGCGGCGCGATGGGAGGACAGCGGCAGCGCAAGCTCCATTTGCATGAGGGGCTTGTCCCTTCAACTACTTGATGCATTTGCGCTTTGCATACCTCCGTGCACGTTGCTCGATGCCAGGCGGAGACCTCTGTATCGCGCATCGATGCAACGCCCACGCGTTCATCGCCATCATCGCGGCGATCGCTTTGCCGCGATCGCCGCAGCTGTTTTCGAGCACGACAATCATGCTGTCGGTCGGCCGACATGCGCATGCAAAAATTCACAGATGCATTCTAGCCAAATGCTAACTGCCCGACATATATCCGGCATTTCGCAATGCCCCTAGGAAGAGACTGGCATGGGCGTTGGCATCGACCTTGGCCTGCATCGACAGGGGCATGCTGTGCCAGTTCTCCAAGGGCGCGATGAAATGTGAGAACGAACCGTTGACGATGCAATGGTGGGTAACAAGGCCCTGTCTGTCCAACGCAAGCACGCCGATCTGGTCGCTCTGATATCGGATGGCTGCGACCCGCTGGACCTCCGCGTCACCGTCGATCCGCACTTCGAAAAGCAGGATGCCGCGGCTCCTGGTGGCTACCTCGGCGGCCTTTTCAGCGAAGCTTAAGGACAGCGAGCGGACGCTTTCGACCGCCATCTGTAAAATAATCAAATCCAGTTCATCCACTGCCATAAGGTACCTGCGCGCAACACATGGGTGATTGCAATCGACCACACCGCTTGTTCACACATGTCGGCTCACGACCGATCATTCAGGGTTTGCCGGTCTTGCCACTGACAGACGGCGTGCTCCGATTCGAACCGCCTGAAGCGGAAGGTGCGGGCTGTTAATAAAGTTGGGCTTCTGCTCGACGGCCGCTAACGAACTCCGTTCCTTCCTTCTCTGCTTCGCAATCGATGCGGCAAGCGTCCGCTTCTCGAAGGCAGATTTGCTAGGTCGAAGAGATGGGGTTCGGATGCCGGCCCTCTACTGAGGTGCCGCGGCTCCGGGCCGGCGTCCGGAGGCCTACAGGGAAGGAACCCGCGGAGTGGAGATCGCGATTCTGAGTCTATGAGGATTTGACGGTTCGGCTTGGCCCCTTGTGACCGCACCGTCGGGCTTGGTGGTGGGCGGAGCTCGACGGGCTGGCGATGGCCGTGCGAATTGCGATGCGGCCCTTACTATCATGGAGCACAATTCCGGATTTTGCAAGGAACACTCGGCTCTGCATCGGCTCGAACGGCTAGAGATGGTTCCCTCAGGCTAGTCGGCAGATCGGAGAAGCAGTGTTGAAAAGGAAAGCTCGCCAGACGTCTCTCGAGCTCGGGACCACCAGGCGATCGATCAAAGCGTCGAGAACCTTGTCTCCGAAGTCGGGCAACTCCTCCTTCAGCGCATTCTGGTTATGCCTGGGTTTGAACATTTACCGAACAGTATCTTTTCGTTAGTCCGTGCCTTCTTTCAGGCTTGGGAACCTGCCTGACGGCGCCTGCGCACAGCGCACGTCAGCGCATCAAACTCGCCCCCCGGTTCACAAAACAGACTCCCTGGAGTACTGGGAGCGCAGAGAAATCTCCGGTCGCAGCCTACCCGGCCAAAACAGGGACCCCCAACGATGAAGACTCTCGTCATCTGCTCCGGCGGAATGGACTCCGTTTCCCTTGCTCACAAGCTGGCGGCGGAGCACGAGCTCACCGGCCTCCTATCTTTCGATTACGGCCAACGGCACAGGAAGGAATTGGGCTTCGCCGGCCTTTGCGCGGAGCGTCTGAGCGTCCCGCACCGCATCATCGACATCCGCGAAATCGGCCGCGGCCTTTCGGGCTCCGCGCTGACCGATCATGTGGACGTGCCGGACGGCCACTACGCCGAAGACACGATGAAGGTCACGGTGGTGCCGAACCGGAACGCCATCATGTTGGCAATTGCCTTCGGTCTCGCCGCCGCGCAGAAGTCCGAAGCGGTTGCGACGGCCGTGCATGGTGGGGATCATTTCATCTATCCCGATTGCCGCCCGGCCTTCATCGACAGTTTCCAGATCATGCAAGACCGCGCGCTCGACGGCTACGCGAACATTCGCCTTTATGCGCCTTATGTGAACCTCACGAAGGCGGACATCGTTGAGGATGGAGCAAGATACGGCACACCATTTGCGGAGACCTGGTCCTGCTACAAGGGCGGCGAGCGTCACTGTGGACGGTGCGGGACCTGCGTCGAGCGGCGCGAGGCGTTTCATCTTGCAGGGCACCCGGACCCCACCGACTACGACGACTCCGACTTTTGGCTCGACGCGCTGCGCAGGATGATCGTGTAATGTTCCGCATCACTAAGGAATTCCACTTCTCGGCCTCGCATCAGCTCACCTCTTTGCCGCCCGAGCACCAATGCGCGCGCCTGCACGGGCATAACTACATCGTTGAAGTAGAGCTTTCGGCGAAGGAACTGAACGAGCACGGCTTCGTGCGCGACTATCATGATCTGGCGCCGCTCAAACGCTATATCGACGAGAGCTTCGACCACCGACATCTCAACGAGGTGCTGGGGCATGAGCAAGTCACGGCGGAATGTCTGGCCAGACATTTCTATGGATGGTGCAAGGCACGCCTGCCCGAGACCTCGGCCGTGCGGGTCAGCGAAACGCCGAAAACCTGGGCGGAGTACCGGCCATGACCCATACGCATCCGGCAATTCGCGTCAGCGAGATTTTCGGGCCGACGATCCAGGGCGAGGGCGTGCTCATTGGTTTGCCGACTGTCTTCATCAGAACCGGCGGGTGTGACTATCGCTGTTCGTGGTGTGACAGCCTCCATGCGGTGGATAATCAATTCCGCTATGAATGGGAGATGATGTCAGTCGACACGGTGTGGCAAACCGTCGTTGCGCTTTCCGGTGGCCGGCCAGTGATGGTGTCACTGTCAGGCGGCAATCCTGCCATTCAGCCGTTTCGTGCGCTCATCGAGCGAGGCCATGATGAAGGTTACCGTTTTGCGCTGGAAACCCAAGGTTCCGTGGTCAGGGACTGGTTTGCCGACCTTGACGTGCTGGTCCTCAGCCCGAAGCCGCCGTCAAGCGAAATGAGGACCGATTGGGCCGCTGTCGCGGCGTGCGTCGAAGCGGCGCAGGAGAAGCCGCAAATCGTGCTCAAGCTCGTTGTTTTCGACGAAAGTGACTACGCCTACGCGAAAGACGCCGCCGCGAGATTTCCGCGACTTCCGGTCTATCTGCAACCCGGCAATCACACGCCGCCACGTGCTGGCAACGAAGACGCGTCCGTCGACCTGGAAGGAATAATCAAACGCATGGAGTGGCTGATTGAAAAGGTGACCCGCGACAGGTGGTTCGAAGCCCGCGTGCTGCCGCAGCTGCACGTAATGCTCTGGGGTAACAAGAGAGGCGTCTAGCCTGCGCCCGCTGGGGCGACGGCCTTGGGCATAGCCATACAAGATCTCGACCATCTGGATGCCGATCGCAGTCACCTGAGGCAAAGAGCTTGTGTCGACGGCCTCCAGCGGCTGCCAGGCTGCGTGTAACGCCCAGAGCGACCTCCAATCCCCGACAGTCGGCCCTTCTTTCGATGAAGGGCACGCGCCAGCGGCGAGTGCAGAAATCCGCAGAAGCACGGCGTGAGAGGGCCTGCGCGTTTCTCGCGCCGCCGCGGTTTGGCACGGCTTGCGGCGGCGTTGGTGCAGCGTTCGGCCGGAGCCCCGCGATGGGGAGGAGCCCGGGAAGGTCGGAACCCACCTCGATCCGATCAGGGAGAGAAACAGTGTCACCCGCACAAGTCTGCGGCGCGAGTCCCGCGCCCCGCAAACCCTTCTGTGCCAAGCTTTACGCGCAGGTGCTTGCCGCCATCGCCCTCGGCGTCGCAATTGGCTATTTCTATCCGGGGACCGGCGAGAGCCTGAAGCCGCTGGGTGATGCCTTCATCAAGCTGGTCAAGATGATCATCGCGCCTGTCATNTTCCTGACAATTGCGACCGGCATTGCCGGCATGAACGATCTTCACAAGGTCGGCCGGGTCGCCGGCAAGGCGATGGTCTATTTCCTCACCTTCTCGACGCTCGCGCTGATCGTCGGCCTCATCGTCGCCAATGTCGTCCAGCCCGGCGCCGGCCTCAACGTCGGTCCGGCCTCGCTCGATGTCCAGGCCGTGAATACCTATGCCGCAAAGGCGCACGAGCAGTCGGTCACCGGCTTCCTGATGAACATCATCCCGTCAACGATTGTCGGTGCCTTCGCGGAAGGCGACATCCTGCAGGTGCTGTTCTTCTCGGTTCTGTTCGGCATGGCNGTCAACGATTGTCGGTGCCTTCGCGGAAGGCGACATCCTGCAGGTGCTGTTCTTCTCGGTTCTGTTCGGCATGGCGCTGGCGATGGTCGGAGAGACGGGCAAGCCTGTCGTCTCCTTCCTTCAGGCGCTCATCGCCCCTGTCTTCAAGCTCGTCGGCATTCTGATGAAGGCCGCGCCGATCGGCGCTTTCGGCGCAATGGCCTTCACGATCGGCAAATATGGCATCGGTTCGGTCGTGAACCTCGCGATGCTGGTCGCGACGTTCTATTTCACCGCCTTGCTCTTCGTGTTCGGGGTTCTCGGTGCGGTCTGCCGCTACAACGGCTTTTCGATCTGTTCTCTCATTCGCTACATGAAGGAAGAGCTGCTGCTTGTGCTCGCACCGTCCTCCTCGGAGGCCGCGCTGCCCTCGCTCATGGAGAAGATGGAGAAGGCGGGCGCCAGGCGTTCGGTCGTGGGCCTCGTCATCCCGGGCGGATATTCGTTCAATCTGGACGGCACCAACATCTACATGACGCTGGCGGCCCTCTTCATCGCGCAGGCGACGAACACGGATCTCTCGATCGGCGGTAGTATCCTGCTGCTTCTTTTCGCCATGCTCCCTTCGAAAGGAGCAGACCGCATTACCGGTGCAGGCTTCGTCACGTTGGCTGTAACGCTCTTTGTCGTCCCGACCGCCCCTTTCGTCGGCTTGACGCTGATCCTTAGTGTCGACGACTTCATGTTCGCATGCCGTGCGCTGACGAATCTGCTCAGCAACGCAGTGGGAACGCTCGTCGTCGCCCGCGGAGGGCGAGCCGGATGAAGTTCGACCGGCAGAGGCCCTCGCGAGCGGACCCTCGGCGCCGGCGCTTTGGTGGTGAAGGATCAAGTCGTCCGGCGTGGCTAGTCTAAGGGCGGTCGCGGCTGGCCAGCTCGCGCGAACGCCGCTCAGCATTGGGGGCAGGGCGCAAAGCCGCAGTAGAGGAACCGTCCGCTGGCATCGGCACCAATAGAGCCCGGCAACGTCCCGTGCTCGGGGAACTGCTGGGCAAAAGCGATGACCCACTTTGACGCCAAAGGCACCGTTGCTGCCCGGCCGTTCACCGCTAATTGGAGCCCGACCCATGTCTTAACTGCCGGCCTTGTCGCCCGATCGGACCGATGAGAACATCAAACCGGCGCATGGTCTGGCGGAAAAAGCTGTCATAGGGGCGTTATTTGCCTACCTCACTCCAGTACCACGAGCTTACGCTCCAGATGCTGGTCACATCTGGGTTGCGATAGCGCGATGCCATGTCCTATCCGACGATCGAATCATTCGTTTCGAGGTAACGCAATGTCGGTGGGCATCGAGCGGCATGTTATCGACAAGGTCGAGACCCCGATCTTGGAGCCGGCAAAGACGATTGGCGACTGCTTCCGATACAGAAAAAGAGGCCGGACTCGACGTGGCGCTTGAGGCACATCGAAATGGAATACGGCGCCGAAAGGCACGACCGGACGACATCGTCGCTATGCCAAAGACCTTCGCATCTGGTCCGTTCTGAAATCCTATCTTGACGCGACGGTCGCATATGAAGAGTCAAAAATGTAGCGCAATCGGTTCACGATCGACTGAAAACCGTGACCGTTCCTGTGCGGCGCTCAGACCGTCGCTGAGTGCCTGGCCGTTCCAGTTTCGAAATATTTATCGAACTTCACCGCAATGCTCCTCACGAAGGGGCGATTTGCCGCCGGCACGACGAAACTGTCGCCTTGCAGTTCAAGCAGTTGAGCAGGATCCTTAAGGGCGATGGAGCTTGCCTGAAGCAGGAGCCTTTGGCCGGCTTGCCCGAAGCTCTCCACCAGGTCGATCGCCGAGAAGGCGAAATCGCACATCAGCCGCTCGATGATCCAGCCCCGGGCGCGATCGTCGTCGCAGAGCACGATGCCGCGCACAGCCGCCAACCTGCCGTCTGCAACCATGCGGCCGTACTCGCCGGTCGAAGGCATGTTCTGCACGTAGCCCTGGCGAAAACGGCTGATCGACGAAGGGCCAAGTCCGATCAATGTCTCGCAGCGATCGTCCGTGTAGCCCTGAAAATTGCGGTGCAAAGCGCCCGCGCGGGCCGCTACCGCCAACGCGTCGCCCGGCTTTGCGAAATGGTCGAGCCCGATTGATTCATAGCCCTCGTCCACAATCGCTCGCGCGGCAAGTCGCGATTGAGCGAACCGCTCCGTGGGACCGGGGAGCCATGCCTCGTCGATCATCGTCTGATGTTTCTTGAACCAGGGCACGTGAGCGTAGCCGAACAGCGCCATCCTGTCCGGTTCCAGGGTGAGCGCCTGCGCCACGGTGGAACACAGGCTCTCCCTGGTTTGATGCGGCAGGCCGTAGAGCAGATCAAGGTTCACGGAATCCACTCCGCGGGAACGAACTTGGTCGACGACTGCCTTGGTCTGCAAAAAGCTTTGCTCGCGGTTGATCGCCTTTTGCACTTTCGGATCGAAATCCTGCACGCCGAGGCTCGCCCGCGTCATGCCGATTTCGGCAAGCGCATCAAGGCGGGCTTCGTCCGTATCGTTCGGATCGATCTCGACGCTGACCTTCGCATCGCCGAGAAAATCGAAATTGTCCCGCAGCACCGTGCCCAGTGTCAGCATGTCCTCGGGCCTCAGCATCGTCGGCGAACCGCCCCCGAAATGAACTGCGCGAACTCGGCCCTTGCCGCTGACAAGGCCGCCAACCGTCGCGATCTCCGCACACAGCGAGCGCAGATAAGCGGCCACCGGCTCATAGTGGCGCGTCTGTTTGGTATGGCACGCGCAGAACCAGCAGAGCCTGTCGCAATAGGGAATATGCAGGTAAAGCGATATCTCGTCACCGCCTTCGAGCGCCTCCAACCAGCCTCGGTAGACGACAGCATCGACCCCCGTATGGAAATGCGGCGCGGTCGGATAACTGGTATAGCGCGGGACATTCTCGCCAAGTCTGGCAGCTAGCTCCGGTCGCATGTCGTGGTCCACCGTCTTTGCGTCGCCGGAACCCTGGACGCCTTGATGAGGCAAAGCCCTGATTTCGGTCAACCTTCAGCACGGACAAACTGCCGCAAGGATTTTTCTACCGCAGATTGCTATCCTGCCGGCACTTGGGACCGGTAGAGCGATCGAATGACATTACGGCAGGACATTCACACTTCCGGCATTCCCGTTCTTTGCCTGTCTTGCGAGGCACGGCACCGCGGCGTCTGCGGTGCGCTCGAACCAGACCATTTGGCTCGGCTCGCCAAGACGTCGTCGCGGCACAAAATCGAGCCGGGGGTCGAACTGATCGGCGACGCCGAGGCGGTCGACAGCTATTCAAACGTGCTTTCAGGCGTGGTGAAGCTGACGAAGAGCCTTTCGGACGGCCGCCAGCAGATCGTCGGCCTCCAGTTCGCGCCGGATTTTCTGGGACGGCCCTTCAAGGTGAAAAGCGCGATCAATGCGGAAGCGGCAACAGCTGTCTCGCTGTGCTCGTTTCCGAGAGCGGCCATCGAACGGATGATGAAGGAATCACCGGAATTTGTGCATCGCCTGCTCAAGCAGACGCTGAACGAACTCGACGAGGCACGCGAATGGATGGTGACTCTGGGGCGCAAGACCGCACCGGAGAAGGTGGCGAGCTTTCTCCTCATGATCGCCCGGAACATCGATTCCAGTGTTGACCCGGCGGCCAGGTCGGCGTGCTTCGAGCTGCCGATGACGCGTGCCGACATCTCTGATTTCCTTGGAATTACAAACGAGACCGTGAGCCGTCAGCTGACTGGACTGAGAATGGACGGCGTCATCCGGATCGAGAACAACCGCCGTGTCACCGTGGATAGTATGAGCCGGCTGGAACGGCGCTGCGGCGGCCGAGGCGCAACCGCCGTTTGAATGACACCGAAGCTGCTTGGCCTGCGTCGCTTACTTCGTTCGGGGCAGGGCATTGCTCGCGTTGGGCTTAGAAGAAGCCGCGTAGCGACAGCCCGCTCTCCATCCAATCGCATGAGCCAGGTGCGTTTCGGCCAACTCGTCGGCGAAGCATTCATTCTCGAGGTGCTCGACGTGGAACCGGCTGTTCGAGGCAGGATTGCACTCGGCCGAGGTTAGTACGCCTCATACGCAGGGGAAAATCACCGTCTCCCCGAACCATGAACGTCACGAAGGCAGCGCAACGCTGTCGCTGGCTGTCCCAAGGCATTGAAACGATCGACGTTCGGCAAGGCATCGGCCTACTTTCCAGCGTCACAGAAGGCGCGCTTCCTCACAAGCCCGCACTCGCCTCCACCCGGCCCGGCCCCGGGGACGCCGGACCTGTCCATAAGCGTGGCCGCCGGTGCTGCGTTTCCACGTTCGATCGCCCCAGTCTCATCGCACCGAACTCGATGCCGCCCGAAGCAAAATCGTGCGGCTCTGACATGGATCAGGGCGAGCAGGCCACGGCTGCGCAATTAAGGCACCGCGGTTTGGCGTCCGCGGGAATTGGAAATCGGGACTTGCGATGAAATTCGGCAAAGAGATCGTCCTTCTAAGCCTGTTCGCATTCGCGGCTTTGGTGGCCGCCGGCTTCGGCGTAGATGAACCCTTTCGCCAGCATATGTGGGTTTTGTTCTTCGCCGTGGCTGGCTTCACTGCGATTCTGTTGCGCAACACGGAGTTCAAGCCGGCAGTTCCGATCGAACCCGCCGCTTACATGGATGGGCCGATCCGCTACGGTGCCATCGCCACCGTATTCTGGGGCGTCGTCGGCATGCTGGTCGGTGTGGTCATCGCCCTGCAGCTCGCCTACCCGGATCTCAACATCCAGCCCTGGTTCAATTTCGGCCGACTGCGGCCGCTGCACACATCCGGTGTTGTGTTCGCTTTCGGCGGCAACGCGCTGATTTGCACGTCTCTCTATGTGGTGCAGCGCACCTGCCGCGCGCGTCTGTTCGGCGGCAACCTCGCCTGGTTCGTGTTCTGGGGCTATCAGCTCTTCATCGTCATGGCCGCGACCGGCTACCTGCTTGGCATCACCGAAAGCCGCGAATATGCCGAGCCTGAATGGTACGTCGACATCTGGCTGACCATTGTCTGGGTCGCCTATCTCATCCTGTTCCTCGGCACGATCCTAAAGCGCAAGGAACCGCACATCTATGTCGCCAACTGGTTCTACCTTGCCTTCATCGTGACCATCGCGATGCTGCATGTGATCAACAACCTGTCGATGCCGGTCTCCTTCCTGGGCTCCAAGAGCTATTCAGCCTTCTCCGGCGTACAGGACGCCCTGACGCAATGGTGGTACGGCCACAATGCCGTCGGCTTCTTCCTCACCGCCGGGTTCCTCGGCATGATGTACTATTTCGTGCCCAAGCAGGCGAACCGGCCGGTCTATTCCTACCGCCTTTCGATCATCCACTTCTGGGCGCTGATCTTCCTCTACATCTGGGCCGGGCCGCACCATCTCCACTACACCGCACTCCCTGATTGGGCGCAGACGCTCGGAATGGTGTTCTCGATCATGCTCTGGATGCCGTCATGGGGCGGCATGATCAACGGCCTAATGACGCTATCCGGCGCCTGGGACAAGATCCGGACCGACCCGATCATCCGCATGATGGTGATGGCCGTCGCCTTCTACGGCATGTCGACCTTCGAAGGCCCGATGATGGCGATCAAGACAGTCAATTCGCTCAGCCACTATACCGACTGGACCATCGGCCACGTCCATTCCGGCGCACTCGGCTGGGTCGGCATGATATCGTTCGGCGCGATCTACTACATGGTGCCGAAGCTTTGGAACCGTGAACGGCTCTATTCGCTGCGGCTCGTCACCTGGCACTTCTGGCTGGCGACGCTTGGGATCGTCGTCTACGCCGCTGTCATGTGGGTGTCCGGCATCATGCAGGGCCTGATGTGGCGCGAGTACGACGAGCAGGGCTTCCTGGTCTATTCGTTCGCCGAAACCGTCGCCGCCATGCATCCCTACTACATCATGCGTGCCATCGGCGGCGCGATGTATCTGTCGGGCGCCCTCATCATGGCCTGGAACATCGCCATGACCATCCTCGGCTACCAGCGCGAGGAGGATCCGATGCCGCGCTCCATCCCCGCCCTCCAGCCTGTGCGATCAGGAGCCAGAAAATGGGCTTGATGGACAGACACGCGGTCATCGAGAAGAACGCCACACTGCTTCTCCTCGGGTCCCTGCTGGTCGTAACAATCGGCGGTATCGTCGAGATCGCGCCGCTCTTCTATCTCGACAACACCATCGAGAAGGTCGAAGGCATGCGACCTTATTCGCCGCTCGAACTCGCCGGACGCAACATCTATGTGCGCGAGGGCTGCTACCTCTGTCACAGCCAGATGATCAGGCCGTTCCGCGATGAGGTCGAGCGCTACGGCCACTACAGCCTGGCGGCCGAGTCGATGTACGACCACCCGTTCCAATGGGGCTCCAAGCGCACGGGGCCCGATCTCGTCCGGGTCGGCGACCGCTACTCGAACGGATGGCACGTCCAGCATCTCACCGAGCCGCGTTCGGTGGTGCCGGAATCGATCATGCCGAGTTATGCCTTCCTGAAGGACATGCCAATCGAGGTGAAGGATTTCTCGACGCATCTGATCAGCAACAGCCGTGTCGGTGTGCCCTATTCAGACGACATGATCGCTCATGCCAATGCCGATCTCATGGCGCAGGCTGATCCCAACGCCGACACATCGGGCCTGGAGAGACGCTATCCGAAGGCCAAGCTTGGCGACTTCGACGGCGATCCGCAGCAGGTCACCGAAATGGATGCGCTGGTCGCCTATCTCCAGATGCTCGGCACGCTGGTCGATTTCAGGACCTATGACGAAGCCGCCGGTTACCGCTGAGGAGAATGGCGATGACCTACAATTTCATGCGGGAGTTTGCCGACAGCTGGGGCCTGCTTGTCATGGCGCTTTTCTTCGTCGGATGCGTTGCCTTTGCACTTCGTCCCGGCAGCCGCAGGCAAGCCGAGAGAGCCGCTCACATTCCTCTCAAGGACGACTGATCATGGGCAGCGAGCATATCGACGAGGTTTCGGGCATCTCGACGACCGGGCATGAGTGGGACGGCATCAAGGAACTCAACAACCCGCTTCCGCGCTGGTGGGTCATCACCTTCTACATCACCATTGCCTGGGCGATCGGCTACACCGTCGCCTATCCGGCATGGCCGATGCTGACTTCCGCGACCAGGGGTGTGCTGGGGTATTCGAGCCGCAAAGACGTCAAGAATGAACTGGCGGCGGCCGAAGTGGCCAAGGGCAAATATGTCGCTGCCATTCAGGCGAAGACGGTCTCCGAGATTGCTGCCGACGATACGCTACGCGAATTCGCCGTCGCCGCAGGTGGCGCCGCGTTCAAGGTCAATTGCGTGCAGTGCCATGGCTCGGGCGCTCAAGGGTCCAAGGGTTTTCCCAACCTAAACGACGACGATTGGCTCTGGGGTGGCAACGCCGAACAGATCCAGCAGACGATTGCGCACGGCATCCGCTTCGCATCAGACCCGGATACGCGCCTGTCGGAAATGCCTGCTTTTCGTGACATCATCACGACGGATCAAATCAAGCAGGTCGGCGCCTATGTCGCCAGCCTCTCCGGTCCTGTTCAGGACACCAGCCTGATCGAAGCCGGCGCCAATGTTTTCGCCGAGAATTGTGCCACCTGTCATGGTGAGAGTGCAAAGGGCAACAGGGAGCTCGGCGCACCCGACCTGACCGACGCGATCTGGCTTTACGGGTCTGGCGAAACAGCCATCGCCGCGCAGGTCCGCGCGCCGAAGCACGGCGTCATGCCGGCCTGGATCGGGCGTCTGGGCGAGATCAAGGCCAAGGAACTCGCGGTCTATGTCCATTCGCTTGGTGGCGGAGAATAGGAACGCAAGCCTATTCTCGTCCTCCCCCTCACCGCCAAGCGACGAGGCCCGGCGCGAGCCGGGCCTCGACATCATCCAGAACCGATGCGCCGGGCTTCCGGCGAAATCGTCGCTGGTGACTGGAGCTTCTCGTGCTTGATAACACGCAAATAGAACGGCTCGAAGCCGAGGCGGTCAACTCCGCCAAGACCCGGCAGCCGCTCTATGCCCCGCGCAGGAAGATCTTCCCGAAACAGGCCTCAGGCAGTTTCCGCCGTTTCAAATGGCTGGTGATGGCGATCACCCTGGGCATCTACTACCTGACACCATGGCTGCGGTGGGACCGCGGCGCGTTTGCGCCCGACCAGGCAGTGCTGCTCGACCTCGTCAACCGCCGATTCTACTTCTTCTTCATCGAGATCTGGCCGCAGGAATTCTATTACGTCGCCGGCCTTCTGATGATGGCCGGCATCGGCCTTTTCCTGATCACATCCACGGTCGGCCGAGCCTGGTGCGGCTACACCTGCCCCCAGACTGTGTGGGTCGATTTGTTTCTCGTCGCGGAGCGGGCGGTCGAAGGGGATCGTAACGCCCGCATCAAGCTCGACGCTGGCCCATGGACGGCACGCAAACTGGTGCTGCGCGCGTCGAAACACGCCATCTGGCTGATCATAGCGGTAGCTACCGGCGGTGCCTGGATCTTCTATTTCGCTGATGCGCCGACTCTGGTCGTCGAGGTCATCAAGGGAACTGCCGCGCCGGCGGCCTATGTCACCATCACCGTGCTGGCGGCGACCACCTACACGTTCGGCGGGTTGATGCGCGAGCAGGTCTGCACCTATATGTGCCCTTGGCCGCGCATCCAGGCAGCCATGCTCGACGAAAACTCGCTCACGGTGACTTACAATGACTGGCGCGGCGAACCGCATTCGCGTCATGCCAAGAAGGTCCTGGCCGCGGGGCAACCGGTCGGGGACTGCCTCGATTGCAATGCCTGCGTCGCGGTCTGCCCGATGGGGATCGACATTCGCGATGGCCAGCAGCTCGAATGCATCACCTGCGCGCTCTGCATCGATGCCTGCGACAGCGTCATGCACAAACTGGGCAGGGAACATGGGCTGATCTCCTATGCGACATTGTCCGACTACAACGCCAACATGGCTATCGCCACAGCGGGCGGCTCGCGCGCGGTGGACCCCTCGCTGGTGCGAAGCGCCGATGGCTCCTTCTCCGACAAGGTGGCCCGTTTCCATATCCGCAAGATCTTTCGCCCGCGCACCTTCATCTACATGGGCGCCTGGTCGGCGGTCGGTCTCGCGCTGCTCTATGCGCTGCTGACCCGCGAACGGCTCGAATTGAATGTCCTGCACGATCGCAATCCGCAGTTCGTGACGCTGTCCGACGGTTCGATCCGCAACGGTTACACCATCAAGCTGCTCAACATGATCCCCGAACCAAGAACGATCATTGTCACGATGCAGGGCCTGCATGGAGCCGAAATGAGCGTTGTCGGCGTCGACCTGCCGGCGGATCGCTCCTTCGCCATCCCGGTCGAACCCGACCGGCTGAAGATGCTCAAGGCTTTCGTGCGTCAGCCGGCAGATCAGGTTCGGGGTGCAGCGCAAAGCTTCAAGTTCCGGGTCGAAAACAAGGCAACGTTCGAGTCGGACGAATACACGGCCACTTTCAACGCACCGGAGATCGCCAGATGAGCGACACCTCGCGACAATCCCGCGAATTCACCGGCAGGCATATGCTGTTCACCATCCTTGGCTTCTTCGGCGTGGTCATAGCGGTCAATCTGACGATGGCGACGCTCGCCAACACGAGCTGGACCGGCCTTGTCGTCGAAAACACCTACGTGGCGAGCCAGCAATTCAACAAAAAGGCCGAGCAAGGGCGAGCTCAGGCAGCCCTCGGCTGGACTGGCAAGCTGACCATCGCAGGCGGTGAGGTCCGCTACAGCCTCACCGATGCTGTCGGCAAGCCGGTTGCCTTGCATGGCGTCAAGGTGCTGTTTCGTCATCCCGCCTACGAGGCCGAGGACAAATCCGTCACTCTTGCCGCTGCCTCCGGTCAGATATTCGCCGCGCACCACATGCCCAAGGATGGCGTCTGGATCGTCGAAATCGACGCCGGTGCGAGGCTTGCGGAACCCTATCGCGAGGTTCGCCGAATCATGATTTCCCACGGGGCGCTGCAATGACCTGCTGCGCGCCAGGCGCCGAAATGGCGCTGGACCTGGACAAGGTCGCACTCGTCCGGCCTTCTAGCCAGGAAATCAGACTGGCGAGCCGCTCGCTGGGCGATGATCTTCGCCAGACCGACCTCTCGGTGCCGGCCGTGCATTGTGCCGCCTGCATCCAGACGATCGAGACGGCGATCGGCAAGCTGGATCGCGTCGAAGGCGCTCGTGTCAATCTTTCGACGAAACGTGTTTCGGTCCGGTGGCGCGGCGACGAGGTTCCGCCATTCGTCGCCACGCTGGGAAGGCTGGGCTATGGCGCGCACCTGTTCGATCCCGAGGCGGACGGTAGGGACAAGACGCTCTCGGAACTGATCCGCGCCGTCGCGGTCGCCGGCTTTGCGGCGGGCAATATCATGCTGCTTTCAGTTTCCGTCTGGTCCGGCGCGCAAGGCGCGACGCGCGATCTTTTCCATTGGGTCTCGGCCTTGATTGCCATTCCTGCGCTCGCTTTCGCCGGCGGCATCTATTTTCGCTCGGCCTGGAATGCGCTGCGCCACAGCCGCATGAACATGGACGTGCCGATCGCGGTCGGGGTATCGCTCGCTTACGCCATGAGCCTCTACGAGACGATCAACCATGGCGACCATGCTTATTTCGACGCCTCGGTGTCGCTGCTGTTTTTTTTGTTGATTGGACGCACGCTGGATCATTTGATGCGGGAGCGCGCACGGACCGCCGTGAAAGGCCTGTCTCGGCTGGCCGCCCGCGGTGCCATGGTGCTGCGCAAGGATGGGTCGCGCGACTACTTGCCGGTTGGCGAGATCGAACCAGGAATGGAGCTCTTGATCGCGGCCGGCGAGAGGGTGCCCATCAACGGCAGGATCATTGGCGGAGCGTCGGATCTCGACTGTTCCCTGGTTTCCGGGGAAAGCACGCCCAGAACGGTGGGCCCGGGGGCGCAGGTCCAGGCCGGTACGCTCAATCTCACCGGTCCGCTGACCATCGAGGCGACGGCCGCCGCGAAGGATTCCTTCCTGGCGGAAATGGTTCGGCTGATGGAAGCGGCAGAGGGCGGCCGCGCCCGCCATCGCAGGATCGCCGATCGCGTCTCCGCGCTCTATGCCCCCGTGGTCCACCTCACCGCCTTTGTGACGTTCCTCGGCTGGATGGCGGCGACCGGCGACTGGCACCGGGCGATAACCATCGCCATCGCCGTTTTGATCATCACATGCCCGTGCGCGCTCGGTCTCTCCGTGCCGATCGTACAGGTGGTCGCTGCGCGCCGGCTGTTCGAAAGCGGCGTCATGGTCAAGGACGGCTCCGCCATGGAGCGCCTGGCGGGGATCGACACGGCATTGTTCGACAAAACCGGCACGCTTACGCTCGGACTGCCCAGGCTAATCAATGCGCCGTCCATCGATCCGACGATGCTCGCCATGGCGGCCGAGATGGCAGCGCATTCCCGCCATCCTTTTTCGAAGGCAATCGCTGGCCATGCAGCCTTTGCCGGCCAGCCGAAGCTCGGGTCCGTCAACGAGCATCCGGGCTTCGGCATCGAAGCCACCGCCAAGGGCAGTACCTGGCGGCTGGGTCGCCGCGGATGGGCTGAGTGGAAGGCCCGGACCGGCGGCGAAGGCAATCAAGGCTATGGCGGAACCGTTCTGACGAAGGACGGGGTCATTGTCGCGACTTTCGATTTCGAGGATGAGCTGCGTGCCGATGCCAAGGCGGCCATCGAGCAATTGAACGGCGCCGGCGTGTCGGTGGAGATGCTGTCGGGCGACACAGAAGCTGCCTGCGGCGAAGTCGCGGAAGCACTGGGGGTCGAGCGCTTCGTTCCCGCGTTGCTTCCCTCCGGGAAGGTCGAACACATCGAAGCATTGACGCGAACTGGCCACAAGGTGCTGATGGTCGGCGATGGGCTCAACGACACGCCTGCATTGGGCGCCGCACACGTTTCGATCGCTCCGGCCACGGCGGCGGATATCGGTCGCAACGCCGCGGATTTCGTGTTCCTGCGTAAAAGTCTTCTGGCGGTCCCACTTGCTTTTGACATTTCGCGGAAGGCCGGACGGCTGATCCGGCAGAACATCGCCATCGCGATCGTTTACAATGGCATCGCCGTGCCGGTCGCCATTCTGGGGCACGTTACGCCACTGATCGCGGCGGTCGCGATGTCCGCCTCGTCCCTCCTGGTTATCGGCAATGCGCTACGCCTGCAAGGTTTCGTGTCAAATGCATCGGTGCAAGATGCCCGACATGACAGGCGCTCCGATATTGGCGCACTGGCACAATCCTCATGACGACGCTCGCCTACCTCATACCTGTGGCCCTGTTCCTCGGAGCGCTTGGGCTGGCCGGGTTCCTGTGGGCCTTGAGGAGCGGCCAATATGAAGATCTCGATGGCGCCGCCGAGCGGATCCTGATCGACCGCGACGAGCCACGCAGCTGACCCAGCCTGCCCTGCAACGACTCGCTCGAATAGTTTCCGCGGTTGCTTCGCGTCATGCCGATTTCGGCGCGCGACGGGTGCGAACGGATCAGCCAGAATACGTTGCCGAATTTCGGCCAGGAAAGGGCGCACCGAAGGGGAAGCCCGCCATTCCATGATGACCTGACCAGACCATGGCGTGGCGATCGACCGGTCGACCGTGAACCCGCCGTTGCCGCGTTTGTCGAGCCTGGTTGATCCAGATCAGGGTTATCTCTTCATCGGCATGGTTTCATTGACCAGTTCTTCAACGGAGAACGGATGTCTAACGGACGGTTAGGTCGCGTGAGACGCTGGGGGAGATGGCCGCAAACCGTGGATCGATTGCGATGCGTTCCAGAGCCCTTCGTATCGCAGATAGCCGACGCAATGGCGGCACGCTGATGGCCGGCTCTGTCGATAGATTCGACGTCATTGTCGTCGGAGCCGGGCCGGTCGGACTTTCCTTCGCCGCATCGCTTGCCCAGAGCCGACTCAAGGTGGCAGTGGTTGAACGGCAGTCGCTCGAAAGCCTGGCGAATCCGGCTTTCGACGGTCGCGAGATCGCGCTGACCCACGCATCGGTCGGAATCCTTCGCGAGCTCGGCGCCTGGGATGCCATCCCGGCTTCGGACAAATCACCGCTACAAGGCGCGCGCGTGCTCAACGGATCGAGCCCTTTCGCCCTGTGCTTCGATTCTCCCAGCGGATCTGGGGAACCACTCGGAATTCTGGTCCCAAATTGTCGGATCCGCGACGCCCTGTTCAAGCTTGTCCACTTCCAGGATCATGCCCAGCTGCTGTGCGGCCGCTCGGTCGTCACTGCAACAACCAGCCACAAAGAAGCAGTCATAACGCTCTCTGATGGCAGGCAATTGGCCGCTCGGCTGCTCGTTGCAGCGGACTCGCGTTTGTCCGCGACGCGCGACCTGCTCGGCATTGGCGCCGACATCCATCGGCTTGGCAACTCCATGCTGATTTGCCGGGTGAGGCACGAGCGCGCCCATCACCAGATCGCGGTCGAATGGTTCGATCACCATCAGACGATAGCGATGTTGCCGCTCATGGAAGGCGTGTCGTCGCTGCTTCTCACGTTGCGCTCAAACGAGGCCGACAGACTACTTGCTCTCGACGATGATTTGTTCCTGATGGAATTGACGAACCGTTGTCGAGGACGCCTCGGAGAGATGACCTTTGCAAGCACCCGCCATGCCTATCCGCTGGTCACGACCTGGGCGCACAAGTTCTGGGCTCCGAGTGCGGCACTGATCGGCGATGCTGCCATCGGCATGCACCCGGTGACCGCGCATGGCTTCAACATCGGCCTCAGCGGCCAGAAGCAACTCGCCGATAGAATCCTGGCGGCATGTCGTGAGCGCCGCGACATTGCTGATCCCTGCTTGCTCGGCAGATACGAAAGCCGGCTGCGTCTGTCGGCGGCACCGCTCTATCATGCTACGAATGTACTTGTCGGTCTCTACTCAGGCGAGCACCCGGCGGCACGGCTTGCAAGACATGCGGGGCTTCGCTTCGCCCAATATCTTCCCTTTATCCGCCATGGCATTTCGGCCATGCTCAGGCGGTGAATCGCAGGCAGCGCTGCCGCTCTGGAACGCTGTCTCGGCCCGGCTTCCTTTTGTCTCGCCGGGCGCGCTTTGATGCCGGGCAAGGCTGCTTCCTTGGTGACGTTGCCGATCCTGGGATGATTCGGATCAAGGCACGCGCGCGGGCGAGACCTCGATGATCAGCTGGCAACCCTAAGAGCAGACGTGCGACTCGAAGCCATGGTGAGCGCACTGGTTACCCCCGCTGGATAGTTAACCCGTCCTTCAGTGGGCTTGCGTAGGCTTGGTCCTCGCGAACAACGATGGGAAGCAAGCTGGTCCGTCCATGGCCCTGAAGAAAGAAGACACGCTGGAGGCCAAAATCCGTCAGGATCAGCTTGCTGACCTGAGGACCGGCCTCTTCGTGTCGATGCCGATAAGCGCTATCCTGTCAGGCCTGATTTGGGCGGTGCAGGCCCTTTCTGGCAGCGGCTTTGCCGCTGCAATCTGGTTCCTGGTCGTCAATGCGATAAATGCCGCCCGCCTTGCACTCGCGCGTTATCAGCTAAAAAACAGGGCGCCATGACAATTTCGTGGGGGTTTTGCCGCGGATTCGCTGGTTTGGCATCCTTGCTCTTCTGGCAGGGCTTGCCTGGTCCTTTCTGGCCGTCCTGACTATTGGATACACCACACCTCAAGCACCGCTGCATCTGGTCATTCTGGCGGGCATTTCAGCTGGTGCGGTTACATACGGCAGTTCGTATGCCGCGGCGGCGATCAACTTCATAACACCTCCGCTCCTCATCACGGTGGGATGCCTTTTGGCGAAAGGCAATTTTGAAGACTACATTCTGGCTTTTACCCTTCTGCTTTTCATGGGCGGCTTGGTTCGAGCTTCGTGTGTTGGGCAAGCACGGTTCCGCGAAGCGAGCCGCCTGAGGGATGAGGCCGAGCGGCTTGCGGCGGAGATGAAGGCCAGTTCCAGGCGGGACCACTTGACGGCCCTTCTCAACAGGCGTGGCCTCGAAGACGCTATCGGACGGTTCGAGAATACAGACGGCCCCTTCGTTGCAATGCTGATTGATCTGGACGGGTTCAAATCTGTCAACGATACCTACGGTCACAGGACCGGTGATGAGCTGCTCGTCATGATCGCCCGCCGCATAGAGCAGGCAGCGCCGGCAGGCTCAACGCTCGCCCGTATCGGCGGCGATGAGTTCGTGCTGTTTTTTCCCTCACTCAGGAGTTCGCTTTCTCCCAGTACCCTCGCATCCAATATCATCGCCAAAGTCGCCAGCCCCTATCGTGAGGTCGCGTCCGTCCGGATCGGTGCATCGATCGGAATATACTTGGCTGAAAGGCCGGGGCTGACGGAAATGTTGCTGCGGGCGGATGTCGCTCTTTACACGGCCAAGCGTCGTGGCAGGAACGAATTTCGCCTGTTCGATGCCGAACTCGACAGGGAATTGCAACGTCGCCAGTCCATCGAACGCGACCTTCATTCGGNAATTTCGCCTGTTCGATGCCGAACTCGACAGGGAATTGCAACGTCGCCAGTCCATCGAACGCGACCTTCATTCGGCGATAGAGGCGAGAAGGGTGGCACCTTGGTTCCAGCCCATCGTAAGACTCGACACCGAAGCCGTGATCGGTTTTGAAGCCCTGCTAAGGTGGTCCCATCCGATCCATGGTTCCATCTCTCCACCCGAAATCATGACAGCCGCACGCGAAACCGGAATGCTNTGCTTCAACTGTTAACGCAAACGGTATTCTCCGACTGTTGTGCTCTTATCGACGGCTTGGTGAAAGCTGACTGTCGTAACGTTCGTGTGGCGATGAATGTTTCGCCGCGCGAACTGGAAGCCGGCGATATCGACGACATGGTTCTGGATGGTCTGGCGGCAAAAGACCTCCCCGCAACGATGTTCGAAATCGAGATTACCGAAGAATCCCCGGTGGACCCGGACAGAGTGGATGAAAAGCTCGGACGGCTTTCACATGCCGGCATTTGCATCGCGCTCGATGACTTCGGCACCGGTTTTTCCACCTTGGCATCGCTCAAGGACAGTCGGATACGCAAGGTGAAAATAGACCAGGGCTTCATTCGCGGCTTAGCCAAGTCCCGCGACCGACTGCTTGTCAAATCGGTCATCGATCTTGGCAGCATGCTCGGCATCGAGGTCATGGCCGAGGGCGTCGAAACAGAGGCGGATCGTCAAGCCCTGCACAAGCTTGGCTGCCGAACCGCTCAAGGCTTCCTGTTCTCCAAGGCGGTGCCTCTGAGCCTAGCGCTTGATATGGCAGTCAAACAGCACGCGAACCAGTTGTGACAGGCACCCGCCGCGCCGTCTCTTGCGGCCGTGCGCTCTCGAATCGTGCGTACGAGACTTGCCCGTTTGAAACGCGTGGCAGTCCGCGCTGTGCGTCAGCCGGCGAATAGTTCCTTGTAGCCGGTCGTCACCATCCAGTTCGCACGGTCGATATGGCTGCGAAGAGCCTTGCGGGCGCGGACCGGTTCAAGGGCCGGGTCGATGCCGAGAATGCGATCGGCCATCTCCTCTTCGCTGGCGTTGTCGGCGCAGGCATCCAGGATCCGCAGGT
This sequence comes from Mesorhizobium sp. L48C026A00, assembly GCF_000502375.1. Classification (NCBI taxonomy): domain Bacteria; kingdom Pseudomonadati; phylum Pseudomonadota; class Alphaproteobacteria; order Hyphomicrobiales; family Phyllobacteriaceae; genus Mesorhizobium; species Mesorhizobium sp. L48C026A00. Next base: position 87,417 of record NZ_AYWU01000016.1, read on the forward strand.
AGATCGTGAAATTCTCCCTGTCGTAACTCGTAAGGTTCTCCGACCAGGGGACTTCGTCGCTCAAGGTTGAGCTTCGAGTCTCATCTGTTCCCATTGGTCGATTCATGCCTGCGAACCTCGCCTGTTGAGCGCACGCATCATATCCCAAAATGGGATAATCCGAAACCGGGATTAGTCGCTGATCCGGTCTTTACCCGACCGGTTCGCCTACATGCCCAAGTCTCTTCGATCGCCCCGCCACCAGCGGTTTCTGGCCCAGTTGGTTTCCCTGCGCAAGGCCAAAGGCCTGACTCAGGCGCAGGTGGCCGACAAGCTTGATCGTCCCCAATCCTTCGTGGCCAAGTACGAGGGTGGAGAGCGGCGTCTCGACGTCATCGAGTTTCTCGACTTAACTGCGGCGCTTGACGCTGATCCGTGCGAGATTCTGTCCAGCCTGCGGTCCTAGCGGGCGCCCGCGCGCCTAACGGCTCGCGCCGGTGCCGTGAACCGAGCGCGCTTTCCTTCGGCAAGCTGCCATTCCGCTGCGGGTGGGTCTTTACCAGGCCATGCCGATATAGGATGATAATCCTAGGTGAGGCGATTCCTCAACGGAGATCGCAATGGCTAGGACCAAACTTTCCCAGCAGCTTTCACAGGCTGAAATCGAGCGCTTTCTGGCGGAGGCGGAACGGCTGCACAAGAGCATCGTCCAGCCGCTTCTATCACCTACCAGAACCACTACCGGGCCCTCCAACGCACCCATGAAGCGCTGTTAAAGACGGTGAAGGATATCACGGGTAAGGATGCGCCGTTCATTCAATGGTTCGGAACAGGACCGGTGAATTAGACCAGGCTTATAGAGTCCAGGCCGCAAACGTCGCATTCTCTCTTCGGAGGGAAGGGGCGTGGGCAACCATCGCTATCAAGACAACTCCTGGCTGGGCTTCTTGCCTCCGAATCGACCCTGCCGCTTTCGGCTGCAACATCAAAGCCAATATAAGCTACAAAACGGGCGAGCGCGTCTATCATGATCCCGGACAGGAATATTACTGGGACACACGCCTCAACGTCTTGAAAGGCGAGCGCTGGTTTTGTTCGGAGGAAGCCGCGCGCATGGCGGCGATGTCATCGAGTTTCTCGACGTAACTGCGGCGCTTGACGATGATCCGTGCGAAAAATCTGTCCAGCCTGCGGGCCTGGCGGGCGCCCGCGCGCCTGACGACGCGCACCAGGTGCTCGTGAACCGAGCCCGCTTTTCTTCGGCAAACTCAGGCGGTCTCGGCCATTCGGCTTCGCCCCTTGGCGTGGGCAGCCCTTCGGGCTGTGGCGGCCGCCGTCCTTGCGGGCGGCGCGGTTTGTCTGTTGGCCTTTCCCGGTGGCGCGGGGTGGGCGGCACTCCCTTCTAGGCCCGCCGCGGCAGCCCGCAACCCTTCGCGTGCGCTCAGGGTCCTCCTCTTCGTTCCGGTCCTTCGGATGCGGTCCGCCTACCACGGCGGGCCTTTCCGGTCGCGACTCGCCGCCCACCCCGCTTCCGGGGAAAGGCGCGGCGATTGGCGAGTGGAGGATGCGACGATGCATGCAAATAGCAAGCGTTGTGCCAGCACAGAGGCTGGCGCAGGCAAGGGCGGGCGCCCCGGCGCCAGCCTTTATCAGGAGATCACCGACCGCATCATTGCCGAGCTGGAGCGCGGCACCGTGCCATGGGTCAAGCCATGGGGCAGCGCAAAGGCAGGCCTTGGCCTGCCGAGGAATGCATCCTCTGGGCGCACTTACTCCGGCATCAATATCCTCATCCTGTGGGGCGCGGTCATCGAGCGCAGCTATCCCAGCCAGAACTGGCTCACCTTCCGGCAGGCGCTTGTCCTTGGCGGCAACGTCAGGAAGGGCGAGCGCGGCACGACCATCGTGCATGCCGACCGCTTTGTTCCCAAGGACGAAAAGGAGCGCGCACGCCACGAGGGCGATGAACCACAGGCCGTGCCTTTTTTGAAGCGCTTCACCGTCTTCAATGTCGCGCAGTGCGATAATCTTCCGGAACACCTCTATCCCGCCGCCGAGCCGCTGCCTCAGTGCGAGATCGTGCCGCAGGCCGAGACGCTCATTGGCGCCAGCGGCGCGGATTTCAGGGTTGGCGGCGATCGCGCTTTCTACATGCCGGGCAGCGACCACATTCAGGTGCCGCCGCAGCCGGCGTTCCATCGGCAGATCGACTATTACCGGACCTGCTTTCACGAGCTTGGCCACTGGACCGGCCACCCGACGCGGCTTGCTCGCGACCTCTCCGGTTCGTTCGGCTCCAAGGCCTACGCGCGTGAAGAATTGGTCGCCGAAATCACTGCCGCCTTCGTCTGCAGCAATCTCGGTATCGAGCCGACCGTGCGTCATGCCGATTACATCGGCTCATGGCTGAAGGTGCTGCGCGAGGACAACCGCGCCATCTTCCGTGCCGCCAGTCTTGCCTCCAAGGCCGCCGATTTCCTGCTTGGCCTTAAGGACGATGCCCAAAAGCGAGGCGCAGGAAGGGATTGCGGCATGACGATGCGCGATCCGCAACTGACCGCGACCGAGCCGACGCCGCAAGGCGAGCAGATGCTCATTCCGGGCGTCCGGCCGATCACCACGCGCGATCGGCTCACCTCCTGATGGACGCGCCGATGTGTCCGCGCGCGGCGCAAGAGCCGCTCGATATCGGCCTCTTCGATGAAGCCAGCAGAAATCAACTCGACCTGTTCTGACAAGGAGTCTTTCCATGATCCTGATCACCGATCCACTACGCGCACGACTGCTCGCCAATGGCGCCGCCGACGCCGACATTGACCATTTTCCCGTTGTGAAACTGTTTAATCCGACAGGTGCCGCCACGTGGCTTTTGAGCGAACTCGACGCCGATGGCGACACGCTGTTCGGCCTTTGCGATCTCGGCTTCGGCTTCCCCGAACTCGGCAGCGTCAGTCTGGCCGAGCTTGCATCCGTAAAAGGTCCGCTTGGCCTCGGCATAGAGCGCGACCTGCATTTCCAGGCGCGCTTTACGCTCTCCGTCTATGCCGAAGCCGCCCGCATTTGCGGCCACATCACCGAGGCCGAGCGACTTCTGCGGCAGGCAGCAGACGCCCTTTCAAAGCCCCATTCCGAGCTTCCGCCCGACACGGCGGAACAGCAGCGCCGATAGGCGCAAAAACCGTTCCCGCCGCGCCGGCCTTCGGCCTCTGCGGCGGGGACAACCTCAACCAAAGCGAAGGATATCCCGGCCTGATCACCTCGGACCTGTTCGGCGAGGACAGCTATTTCGCCGATGCCGACCTGTTCTGGCAAAAGCAGAACGAAGCGATTGCCGCCAGACGCGACACCTATCTCAACGACGGCTGGAGCGAGGTGGTGCTGCTGGAATGGGCCAGTATTTCCACTCATGGGACCACGAGAAGACCCCGAAGAAGAAGGGCGGCAAGGCCGTCATCACTGTCTCGCGTCGCGGCGAGGTCGAGTGTCACGAGGGCTGGCTGTCACGCAAGGAAGCCCGCCGCGCCCGCGAGGGCGGCGAGCAAGAAGGGACGCCCGCCAAGCCGCCGCGCCCCGAACTCACCGGCCCGATGCAGAACTATGTCGATCTGCATCGCCATGCCGCCGTGCGCGGGCCATGCTCGCACATCCCGCCGTGGCGCTGCGCCTCGTGGTGGCGCACGCCATCACCGGTTCCGGCCTGTGGCAGGTGCGCCCCGAGCCGCAGCGCGCAGCCAACGAGACGGTGACTGCCAGCCTTGCCGGCTGCAAGGCTGAAGCCGCATTCGGCAAAAAGCGGCGCGAAGTGTTGGCCCTGCTCGGATCACCGGATCAGGATGGCGTGGTCGCCGGCGGCAATGGCGACGCCTTTGCTATCGCCGGCGTGTTCGCGCGCCTCTTGGCGCTCTGCGACGACGATGTCATGCGCGTTCTCACCCTTGTCATGGCCGAGACGCTTGCAGCCGGCAGCGCCGTCATCGAGGCGCTCGGCAACCATCTGAACGTCGATATGGGCGCATGGTGGCAACCGGACGCTGCCTTCTTCGACCTCTTGCGCGACAAGGAAATCGCCAATTCGATGCTCGCCGATGTCCGCGGCAAGCTTGTTGCCAACGGCAATGTCGCCGAGAAGGTCAAGACGCAAAAGAAGATCATCCGCGACTTCCTGGCGGGCGAGAATGGCCGCCTCAGGGTCGAGACCTGGCTGCCGCGCTGGATGAAATTCCCGGCCGAAAGCTACACCAGCCGCGGCGGCTTCCGCACCGCCGATCAGTGGACACAAGTGCAGCCGCTGTTCGTGCGCGAATGAACCGATCAGCCCTAAGCGGCGGTTCTCTCGAGTGCCGCCACTCAGGTCGCGCGCGCCGCTCCGGACCGCGCCGGCTGCCGATTGGTCATCTTGTCGAGCCAGTGCCGCGCGCGAGAAATCCCGACGTCAATTCGCCCCCGTTTCGGCAGCCCTGCACCACGCCGGGTTGCTTGCTGAGGCGCCAGGCGCATGGGGCCAATTGTCCGATCCGGTTGCCGAGAGAGCCCGCGCAGCCGGCGCCCTGCATTGCCGCCGGCTCTTCTGCCACCGATCGCGCCACCTGTCTCCATGTGTCTCAGGGACCATTCCCCTGCGGCTGGCTTGACGACCTATGGGCGGATCCGGCCCGCCCGAAACCCTCGCCAGCAGCTTTTTTCCCCGCCGCCTGCGGCGGCTTCCTCGCGCCGCTTCGCTTCAAAAAAGCTGCCCGCTCGGGTCCTCCGCTATCGCTGCGGCCCCTGTCGGGTTCGGGCGGTCCGGACGCGCCCATCACGGTCCGCCATCGCAGGGGAATGGTCCCCTGCGAGCACCAAAGGAGACTGAAAATGACCGCGATCGGATACGTCACCAAACAGGAAAACGGCGGCTACAAGGGCCAGCTCAAGACGCTCAGCGTCCGCGCCGACATCGACATCGTGCCCAATCAGGCAAAGAGCGCCGACACCCATCCCGACTTCCGGGTGCTGACGCAAGGGGTCGAAGTGGGGGCGGGCTGGATCCGCACCGGCGAGACCTCCGGCAAGGACTATGTGAGCCTGTCGATTGCCGCCCCGGAGTTCGGTCCGCGCAAGCTCTACGCCAATCTCGGCCGCGCCGCCGGCCAGGATGACGATGACACATACGCCATCATCTGGAACCCGGTCGACTGAACCGCCAGCCTCGAGCCCCGCGCCGCAACCGGCCCGGGGCTCTTCTCAAGAAGGGGCGGCGAAAACTCGCCCCCCACTCTTCGCCCGTCCCCAAAACGATCTCGCTCGCCGATCCTCGCCTTGGCTTGTCCGTAGCGAAACGAGGACCATCATGGACGACGAAAACGAACGCGCGGCCCGCGCGAAGAAGGGCAGTCCGTTTCTCAACACCGCGCAGGCTGCCTTCTATATCGGGCTGTCCCAGCGCACGCTGGAGAAGATGCGGCTCAAAGGCGGTGGCCCGCAATTCCGCAAGCACGGCCGCTATGTCCGCTATCACATCGACGAGCTCGACGACTGGTCGAAAGGGCGCGCGCAGGAGACCAGGCCCGAGGATGGCGGCCACGATTCCGGCTCGGCCGGTGAGGGAGGCCGCTCATGAGCCGACGTCCCACTATCCGTCTGATCGGCAGCCATCTGCGGCGCATTCGGGCGCGCAAGACGATCGCCGTGGCCACAATAGGCCTCGGCCTGATCGGCTTCGCCGCTTTCGACAACCCATCGCCCTGGCTGGTCTGGAACGCCTCGGCCAGTGCGCCGGTCGGCCTCTATCGCGTCGCGTCCGGATCACCGGCTCGTGGCGATCTGGTGCTCGTCCGCCCGCCAAAACCGGTCGCCGATCTCGCCGCCGAACGCGTCTATCTGCCCAGCAACGTGCCGCTGGTCAAGCGCCTTGCCGCGCTGCCTGGCGAGCATGTCTGCGCCTTCGGCGACGCCATCATCATCGGCGGCGAGATCGTCGCGCGCCGGCTGGCAACCGACACGCAGCACCGTCCGCTGCCTTGGTGGAATGCCTGCCGCAAGCTCGCCGCCGACGAGTTTTTCCTGCTCGGCAACGATAGAAATCGCTCCTTCGACAGCCGCTATTTCGGGCCGGTGCCGGCCGAAAATATTGCCGGGAGGCTCGTGCCGCTATGGACCGAGTAACCCTGCTGATGCTGGGCATGGTCGCGATAGCGCCATGCGCCTGTTCCGCCGCGACCGACGCTCAGCCGGCCGCCATCTCCCGTGGTCCGCAGCTGGCAAGATGGCAGCCCTTGGTAGCCGAAGCAAGCCGGCGTTTCAGCATTCCACAGCCCTGGATTTATGCCGTCATGGATGCCGAAAGCCGGGGGCAGACAATGCTGCACGGACGGCCGATCACGTCGAGCGCCGGCGCCATTGGCCTCATGCAGGTGATGCCCGGCACCTACGAGGAGATGCGCGCAGAGCTTGGCCTGCGAGCCGATCCGCACGATCCTCGCGACAATATTCTGGCAGGCACAGCCTATCTGCGCGCCATGTATGACCGCTTCGGCTTTCCCGGCCTGTTTGCCGCCTATAACGCTGGGCCGGAGCGCTACGAACAGCATTTGCAGCGTGGGCGACCGCTGCCCAGCGAGACGGTTTCGTATCTGGAAGGGCTCAAGGCGGCGGGGATCTCGGCCGCCGACATGGACGCGTTCACCGGCAAATCCCGTTCCGGAAAAACACCGGAAATCCCGTCCGGGCGGTCGCTGTTTTTCCTGCGAAACGGTGTTTCCGCGACCGATCCGAATGGCCAAATTGTGGTGCCGCGCGGAACGGAGCGAGCAAGGTCAGGCCGGCCGGATCGCAGGTGAGGGCAGGGGTACCGTGGGTCGGGCGGGGCAGGGAGGCAGGTCCGCGGAAGGCAAGATAAAGGCATCGCCTCCTGGAGGCGGCGAAGTCTTTGTCTGCACATCGTTTTTCCCGGAGGCTGCCTTCAGCGTCAGGAGAGCTAGTGCCGACAACCCTCTGATTTTGGTTAAGATTACTAGGAGGCTCAATGCAGGATGAAGAGTTCAAGCCGAGCCTGGGCAAAATCGGATCACGCGGCTCGAAGGCAGGCAAGCGTTTCGCCGGCCAGATCCGCGCCGCGATCAACCGAGCCGGCGGCGGCAGCGGTCGCCGTGGCCGCTTCGTCGGAAGCCGGGCGGGGCGCGGCGGGGCTGCTGCCGCCGTTCTCAGAGCGCGCGACCCCCACGCGGCGTTTCGGCAGCGGCGGGTCGTCGTCAAGGCGCGTATCAAGCTGGCCGGCAAGGGTGTTGACGGGGCACGTGCACACCTTCGCTACCTCCAGCGCGACGGCGTCACCCGCGAAGGCGAGCCTGGCGAGCTCTATAGCGCCGACAGCGACCGCGTCGATGGCAAGGCCTTCATCGATCGTGCCGATGGCGACCGGCATCAGTTCCGCTTCATCGTCGCCCCTGAAGACGGCATCGAGTATGACGACCTGAAGCCGCTCACGCGGCGTCTCATGGCGCAGATGGAAGAAGACCTCGGCACCAGGCTCGACTGGGTGGCTGTCGATCATTTCAACACTGGTCATCCGCATACCCATATTATCGTCCGCGGCAATGACGACCGCGGCGAAAATCTTGTCATCGCGCGAGACTACATCTCGTCTGGAATCCGTGAACGGGCGGCCGAGCTGGTCAGCCTCGACCTTGGCCCGAGAACGGACCGCGAGATCGAGCAACGCCTGCGCCAGGAAATGGAGCGGGAACGCTTCACCAGCATCGATCGGCAGCTGCTCCGCCTGCGCGACGATGACGGGCATGTCTCACCGGTCAGCCGAGACACGTTTCGCCAGACGCTGCGCCAGGGCCGCCTGCGCAAGCTCGAGCGGATGGGTCTGGCTGAGGAGGTCGGCTCGGGCCGCTGGCGCCTTGATGGCGAGCTTGAAGCGACGCTGCGCCGCATCGGCGAGCGGGGCGACATCATCAAGACCATGCACCGCGAACTGACCGGCAAGGGGCTCGCCCGCAGTGCCGCCGACTATGTTGTCCATGATCGATCTGCAGAGCAGATGCAGCCTGTCGTCGGCCGCATCGTTGCGCGCGGCCTGGCCGACGAAATCACTGACCGCCACTACCTCGTCGTCGACGGCGTGGACGGCAAAAGCCACTATGTTGATATCGGCAAAAGCGAGGCCACCCAACCGACGCCAGAGGGCTGCATAGTGCGGGTCACGCCGAGGGAGACCGGGCCAAGGCAAGTCGACCGCACAATTGCCGAGATCGCCACGACCCATGACGGGCGCTACAGCATCGATATCCATCTCAAGCATGACCCGTCGGCCACCGAACGCTTTGCCGAAACGCACGTGCGGCGACTGGAGGCGATCCGCCGGGCGACCGATGGTGTCAGGCGCGAGCCGGACGGTACATGGACGATCGCGCCGGACCATCTCGATCGCGTCGCGGGCTACGAGCGTCAGCGAGCGAGGGCCGAGCCTGTTGTCGTCGACAAGCTCTCATCAATGCTGCTGGAGAGCCAAGTCAGCTTCGACGGCGCCACCTGGCTCGATCGAGAGCTGGTTTCCGACACACCGGAGGCCTTGCACAGCTCTGGTTTCGGCCGCGATGTCCGAGAGGCGCAAGGCCGCCGACGGCAGTGGCTGATTGCGCAAGGTCTTGCTCGGGAAGAGCAGGACCGGATCGTCTATCGCGCCAACATGCTTTCGATCCTGGGCCAGCGTGAGCTGAACCGCGTGGCCGGCCGGTTGTCGAGCGAACTCGGTCTGCCCTATGCCGAAGCCCGGTCAGGAGAGCGAATAGACGGCACGCTCCGCCGCTCCGTAGAACTCGGCAGCGGAAAATACGCGGTCATTGAGAAATCGCGCGAGTTCACGATGGTGCCATGGCGGCCGGTGCTCGAGCATCATATCGGCAAGGAGGTTTCCGGCGTGGTGCGTGCGGAGGGGATTTCCTGGACGATCGGACGGGAAAGGAGCGGGCCTGGCGTTTCGTGAAGGCCGCAGCGGCACCAAATACGCTGTTCAAACATAACTAAGGCGACCGCCCGCAGACGCACGATCGCCTACATAGGAGGTGTCAATGCGGGGTGCTCGTCGGCGGTGGGGAACTTGATTCCGCCTTCTGCGATCACTCCTTTCACGATAAAAGCGAGGCAGCGGCTCTGATTCTCTTTGAATGCCGAGGCTGCTCTTTCGGGTTCATTTTGCAGAGGGAACAATGGCCAAAGAAGATCATCCGAAATTTTCCATCAATATTGATGGGGTCCATATCGAAGCGACAAGCGAAAGCATGACCGGTGCGGAGCTGAAGCAGCTCGCCGCCAAGGACCAGCAATATCAGTTGTTCCTCGAGGGGCACGGCCATGATGCCGATCGGCAGATTGGGGACAATGAGGCTGTTACGCTCAAGAACGGAATGCACTTCTACACTGTTCCTCCGGCGACGTTTGGCTAATGTCGATCCTCGAACGTCACTTCCAGGATATCAGCAAAAAGCACCCTAACGCGACCCTTGAGCTCCAGTCCGGAGGTACGGCAGTGGTCAGCATGCCGGCTGTGCAACTTCCAAAGGGCTGGAACCGCGCCGAGGTTGGCATAAAGTTCGTGGTGCCTGCGGGCTATCCGCAGGCTGCGCCCGATTGCTTCTGGGCCGAGCCGGCGCTCGCCCTCGAACACGGTGGAACCCCACAAAACACAGGGCAACAGGCCACCCCGGGAGTTCCCTCGGAGTGGCTGTGGTTTTCCTGGCATCCGTCTACCTGGAAGCCCAACAGCGACAATCTGCTTACCTATTTGAATGTGATCCGGCGGCGGCTGGGCGAGGCGCGATGAACCGTCTGATGTTCCGGGGTGGAGAATGGACGGCTCTTCGCGATGACCTTATCGCGCCTGCCCCCCTTGAATCTGCTGCTGCGTTGATCGTTGGCGGTGGTCGTTTCGAAGGCGGGATGAGGTTGATCGTTAGAGAGATCATTCGCCCGGCTCCGGACGACTACATCGCCCGCAGCCCGATAGAAGTCTCATTGACTCCCATGTTCCTGTCGCGCGTGCTCAAACGCGCGCGGCTGGAGCGAGCGGGCGTAATTCTTGCGCATTCGCATCCTGTGCAACGCAGACTGGCGTTCTCATCGGTCGACGACGCAGCGCAGCAACTCTTGGCTCCGGTGCTGCATTTTCGGTGCCCGCAAGGGCCGCATGGATTCCTGATCGCCGGGCCGACGGGATTTCGTGGCCGCCTCTTCGATATCAAAGGCGAGACCACATTCACCATCGATCGGATACAGGAAATCGGGCGCAGTGTTCGATCTTACCCAACTGAGACTGACGCGGAAGATCCGGCCCCATTGCCGGAAGTGTTCGACCGCAATGTGCGAGCATTCGGCGCCGCAGGGCAGCGAATCCTAAACGATCTCACCGTGGCGGTCGTCGGCGTAGGCGGCACCGGTTCAGTGGTCGTTGAGGAACTCGCCCGGCTGGGCGTTGGTCGGCTGCACTTGATTGATCCTGAACAGGTCGAGCGAACCAACCTCAACCGATTGATGGGGGCCGAGCAGAAGGACGTTGACCGACCAAAGGTCGCAGTGGCCTCCGAAGCGTCGCAACGCGCGAAACGCGACATCGAGGTTATGACCTTACCGGAATCCGTTATTGACGAGCCCGTGGCCAGGACGTTGCTCGACGGCGATTTTGTCATGTGTTGCACGGATTCGCACGGCAGCCGCGCCGTCCTTAATCAGATCGCCTATCAATATCGTTTGCCAATGATCGACGTTGGAGTGCGCATCGACGCCCGGGAGGGTGTCGTCGCCGCGATGTCGACTAGGGTCCAAATGCTTGCCGAGTCGCTGACCTGCCTTAACTGCCATTCCCTTCTCGATCCCGCCGCAGTGAGACGCGATCTTCTCGCCGATTCACGCTCCGATCCGTATTTCGTCGGCCATTTCGAGCCGCAGCCGGCCGTGATCTCCCTTAACGCAGCAACCTCTTCCATGGCCGTCTCGATGTTCCTTTCGGCAGTGACCGGGTTCCCTGGGGAGGCGCGGCATCTTGTTGGGCGGCCCATTGAAGGATCGGTGCGGCCTGTCAGTTCAAGGTCAGATCCGACCTGCGTTGTATGTGCTCAGGACAATGCCCTGGCCAAAGGAGACAGTTGGCCCATGATTTGGCGCCAACATGAAAGCTGAAGAGCGCACGACCGTTTTGGTTGACGGAGGTACCGTGAACCCGACGCCTTTCTCCGCCCGGCAACTTGCCGTGAAGCCGCTCGTGTCGCTTTCTGATCTTGATGACGGAGGCGCCCGGGCGTTGATCGTGCTGGCCGGTGCCCTGCCGTCGGACGAGGGCCGATTGGATTTGGTCAAGCGTCTTCGACGCCTCGCCGCTTCGTCCGCACAGCGCGGCATACTCGTCATTGTCGTTACAAAACGGGGCGAGGAAGCGATTGGACAGGCGGTGGCGCGTTCAGGCGCAGGCGTGTTGGCGCAGTGGCAAGAGCATACTGGTGTCGTGCTGCGGCAGCTCGCAGTGCTTCCAGACTCTGACTGGGATAACATTGCCGAGACCTGCGCACGATGCCGGTGCGGCCCTTCCCTGAACAGCAGCCTGGCGATCAGCGACAAAAATGGGAATGAGCTGCCGACGCCTCTGCTACCCGAACTGGAGCTTCTGTTCCGTCGCGCGTTTCACGACTACTCGGGCATCCTTATTTCCGAGGAGAATGGGGGCAAATCTTCTTCGTCCGTCTGGAAGGTCGAGACGGAAGGCCTGGAGCAGCACACACCTTTCATCGTCAAGTCAGGCCCCGCGGCGGTGATGGAAGAACACATTAACACGTACAGGGATGTGGTCGCTGACCGCGTGCCATATCGCGGATGCGCCCCTTTGTGCCTGGATCGTTGCGTTGCGGGATCTGAGCACCAGCTTGCGGTCTCCCGCTTCGTCGAGAATGCCGTCCGCCTGGACAAGGTTGTGATCAACCGCGATGTGAAAGAGGTCATCCAGGCGATCTATCGAACTGTGTTGGGTCGTTGGCGAAAAGACCCCGAAAGAAAGAGACTAGACCTTCTGCAGGAGTTTCTACCTGCGGCACGGCATGACGCATATCTAAAAGGCCTTGAGCGCACCTACGACAAATTGACCAAGGACAGTTACGCTGGCGCTTCGCCACGAAGCTTTTTTGTTCGTCTCGCTGGACTGCAGGCTGAGGAGCATCCGGTGTGTCGAGCTCACGACGACCTCAATTTGCGCAACGTGTTCGTCTGCGGCGGCGATGCGGAAGCGGTTCTGATCGACTTCACGCGGGCAGCTCGACGTCCTTTGTCCCACGACGTCGCCCGCTTGGAAATCGGGCTTGCGTTCGACGCGGAGTTGCAGGCTGATCAACCGCTGCCCGAACACGTGCTCGAAGATTTTTACTCCGGAGATCTCTTCGCTATGTCGCTTAAACATCTCCTGCAAGGCAAAAAGGCCCAGTATCGGCTCAACGCGATCGTGGCGTTGCGTACGACCATCCTCGAAGAAGGTCAGTCCCATTCGTTCGATCTCAGGCGCGAGTATACAATCGCGATCTGCGTCGGGCTGCTCTATTATGCCAAAGGCAAAAGCCCGGATGCGGCCATTGCTTACAAGTGCGCGGTGGACCTTCTGGATCGCGTGACAAATCCTTCGCTCTGGTAGGTCGGGAGTTCGGTTGGGTGCTCAAGAAAACGCACGCGGTACAGTTCAAGGGCACGGTTGAACGTCAGTCCGAAGCCATCGAGCAGGTGGATAACCCGGGAGACGTTTCACTTGTGGAGCGCGGAGCTCCGCGGTCCCTTGTCATGAGATGCCCCGATGGATGCGGAGACATACTGACGGTTAACCTCGACCGTCGTGCCGGGCCGGCCTGGCGCCTTTATCAACGCGAGGGCGGGTTGACCCTTTTCCCTTCTGTGTGGCGAGACACTGGATGCGGGGCACACTTCATCGTCTGGGACAACGTCATCCATTGGACCAACGATGCCTGGATCCTGCGGCGCAATTCATCACTCGAACGTGCTGTCGAAGGTCGACTCACTGACGAGCTGGCGAGCTTCGTTGATATTGCGGCAGCGGTGGATGAAGTGCCTTGGTCGGTTCTCGACGCATGCCGGTCATTGGTCAAGTCGGGGATCGCTGTCGAAGGAACCGGCGCCGAGCGGTCCAGCTTCCGCCTGGCGAGTGATAGCGTCCAAACCTCACGGGCCAGGAAAAGGCATTGGTAATCAGCCGCGCGACCGGCGGCCTAGAGCGAGAGTCGGACTTATTGGATCATCTCAGCAGCGTGGCGGACCCTCGATCGTCAGCTTGCCAAGGCTGAACCTGTGATCGTCTGCAAGTTATCTTCAGGACCGCTGGAGGTAGATCAGCTCGCGGCGGCGCTTGATAGCCACCATGTGCAAGCAAGTCCCGGGCGCACACAAATTCTCATGCTCGCCTAACCGGCCGCAACGTATGGCAATCCGGGCAGACCCGACGAAAGAAGGAGTAGGTCTCGGCCATTCCCCTGTCCGAACCCAGAAAAGTTACTGGTTTCCTTACGGGCGCGATACAAAGGGCACAGGCTGGACTTGGCTGCCGGGGGCGGGGCTTGTCGACCGCTCGATCGAAAGTGAGAGACGAGGAGGAGAATCACCGACCTGCAGGGCGGCAAGGCGCTCGCCTACCTCCCTGTCAGTCACCGTTAGCCGATCGTTTAGACGAAGATAGTCCGTCCATGTCGGCGTGCGGAATGTCTCGGTCCAAAGCGTCGACTTCTGAAGGTCGCGCTGGAGGGTCCAGTCCCGCGCACCGGCACGGCTCTGAACGCGCCGCCTTTCGCGCATGCAGCTCAGAAATTCCTCGATATTCTCCTCGGGGATCGAGTACTCCACCTTGATCACGATCGGGCCGCTCCTGGGCTTCAAATCGAGGGCCAGTTCTGGTGGCCTGAAGTCGAAAGCCCCTTGATCCGATTCCTCCCATAGGCGTACCGGCAATAGCTTTCCCACAGCTGCAACCAGCAACAGCGCCGCTGCAGCACCTTCCAAAGCCCACGTCAGGGAATAGTTCTGCGCGACAGCACCCCAGATCCAGCTGCCCGCTGCCATGCCGCCGTAGGTCAGGGCGTAATAGATCGACAGGGTGCGACCAACGACCCACCTTGGGCTTGCCAACTGCACACACACGTCGGTTCCGGTCCAGGTGACAACCCAGCCTGCGCCAGCGATTGCAAGCGCGATCGCTGCTACAGCCACCGATGATGTGAGAGCCAGTAAAAGGCAACACGTTGCGCAAGCAACGGACGCGAGCGTGATCAATCGATTTTGGGACGTGATGCGTCTCAAGTAGCTATTGCCAATGCCCGCGATGAAGGCGCCTGTGCCGAAGCCGGCCAACAGGACGCCGTAAACAATTGGCCCCCCCGCCAGTTGGTCGCGAACTAGGAGGGGGAGCAGAGCAAGGATCGAGATGCTTGACAGCCCGAACAGGGTTGCACGCACGATCGCCACTCTGATCTCCGAGGAGATTGCCGTGAAGCGCATGCCATCATGAATGGCCGTCGTCATCCGCTCGCGCGGAAGAGGCGAAGAGCGAACTTGCCACTTGGAGCGCAGTACAGCGCTCAACGGGACCAGGTCGGTCAGCGCAGCGAAGGCGAAAGCCGTAAGGGGGCCCAGCAAAGCCAAAATTACACCGCCCAGCGCCGGTCCTATGCTCCGAACCACGTTGTACCCCACCGACATCAGCGTCACTGCATCGGGTATGTCGCGCTTTTCCAGGATGTCGCCGACCGAGGCGTGCCAGGCTGGATCATTCAAGGCAAAGCCGCATCCCGCCAAGAAACTCAGTCCCAAGATCAGCCATGGACTGACAAAGCCCAGCCCAACAGAGAGAGCCAGCGCCGTGGATGCCAGTGCGATCAGGCAATGTCCGGCAAGCATCACGCCGCGGCGGCTGAAGCTGTCTGCAATCGCTCCAGCAAGGATCGACAAGAAGAAGGCGGGCAGTGTCGATGAAGCCTGCACGAGCGCAACCATCAGATCGGAGGCTGAAATCGTTGCCATAAGCCAGCTTATAGCCACGCTCTGCACCAGCCAGCCAAGGCTGGATATCTGCGTGGCTGTCCAGATCGAACGAAAGACCGGATTCTGAAGAGGAATCAGTGTGTTTGCCGCAAAGGGCGGGGAATCTTGACGCCGCATGACTTCTCACCTCCACCACGTAGTTCTTTCGCTCACTCACTTGCTGACAGCGATGCGCTTACGCACAGCTGCGTCACAACCAAGTTCCGATATCGCGCTCGCAACAAAGTAGATGTCGCATCCACGGTGCTGATGCGCGATGAGTGTGCCAGTTGGGCGTCAGCTGGTCTGGGTCGCGCAGCCCGATGGGGTGCGGTCTGCCCTGCGACTCTTGGCCTTGTACGGTGCTACCGCCCCGATGGCCGGGTTGTCAAACTGCCACGGTGCTAGCAGCGCCCATCCCATCCTGACAGGCATGAGCATACGACGCAGCGGATCGCTGGTATCGGAGGCGGGTGCAAGATCAAGGGTGGCATCGTCTTGACAAGTACGAGCTGGTGGACGCCTTTGCCCGACCTATCACATCGGCGATTTATGGGGCCGCCGTTCAACTCGTTGGTCTATGCACAAAAAAACATAATACGCTTGAAAAGACGTTTCGTGCCGGCGCAGGCGCCGAGGAAGGGGCTGAAGCCTTCACCATCGTCATCCCGCCGCCGAATGTCACCGGCTCGCTGCATATGGGTCATGCGCTCAACAACACGCTGCAGGACATTCTGGTGCGCTTCGAGCGCATGCGCGGCAAGAACGTTCTTTGGCAACCAGGCATGGACCATGCCGGCATCGCCACGCAGATGGTGGTAGAGCGCCGGCTGATGGAAAAGCAGATTGACCGCCTCGACCTGACCCGCGATGAGTTCATCGACAAGGTGTGGGAGTGGAAGGCCGAGTCCGGCGGCGCCATCCTCAACCAACTGAAGCGGCTCGGGGCCTCGGCCGACTGGAGCCGGGAGCGCTTCACCATGGACGAGGGCCTGTCCAAGGCCGTGCTCGAAATGTTCGTGACGCTCTACAAGGGAGGGCTGATCTACAAGGACAAGCGCCTTGTGAACTGGGACCCGAAGCTGTTGACCGCCATCTCGGAGCTCGAGGTCGAGCAGCAGGAAGTCAACGGCAACCTCTGGCACTTCCGCTATCCAGGCGAAGGCATGACCTTCGATCCGGAAAATCCGAAGACCTTCATTACCGTTGCGACGACCCGCCCGGAGACGATGCTGGGCGATACGGCTGTCGCCGTCCACCCCGACGACGAACGTTTCCGGCATCTCGTCGGCAAGAACCTCATCCTGCCGATCGTCGGCCGCAGGATCCCGGTGGTGGCGGACGAGTATTCTGATCCGGAGAAAGGCAGCGGCGCGGTCAAGATCACGCCGGCGCACGACTTCAACGACTTTGAGGTCGGCAGGCGCCATAAGTTGCCGGCGATCAATATTCTCACCGTAGAGGCGGCGGTCACCCTCACGGACAATGACGACTTCCTCGCCGGGCTGGAGGTGACGCCGGAGCGCCAGGCGGTCTGGGACGAGCTCGACGGTCTCGACCGTTTAGTCGCACAAGAAGATCGCCGAGCTGATACCGGCGGTTTCCTCGAAAAGGTCGAGCCGCATCGCCAGGCCTGAAGCGGCGGTTGCGGCGATCCTGAACAAGGTGCGGTCTCTCCGCGCCAACGCATCCGACACCGAGATTTTTGATCGAAATCTAAGCATCGTCGAAGATGCTTTGCCTGATCTAGGCGCCCAACCGTAGCGGGCCGCATTGCTGCGCCAGCCGGCACGTAAAGCGCTGCCAGAGTTCTTGCACCCGCGTCATTCGGCTGCCGCTTTGAAGGTTCCGCCTAGGGCCTGCATCAGATCATCGATAATGTCCTGAGGATGCTCAAGTCCCACTGACATTCGCAGTAATCCGCCTGGCGCCTTGGACTTGGCACCCTCGACGGATGCGCGATGCTCAATCAGAGAGTGCGTCCCGCCAAGGCTTGTCGCCCTGGCAATAACCTCGAGGCGGCCGGCCACGGCCATCGCAGCATCGGCTCCGCCTTTGACGATAAAGGATAGCATCGCTCCGTAATGGCTCATTTGCCGCTTAGCGAGATCGTGTCCCGGATCAGTTTGCAGGCCAGGAAAAAGTACTTTTTCGACACGCGGATGAGACGCCAAAGCCTCAGCAACCTTCTGGGCGCCTTCGCAATGCGCGCGCATGCGTACCGACAATGTCTGCAGGCCCCGCAATGCCAGCCAACAGTCGAATGGCGCTGCGACGCTGCCCTTGTGTCTCTGGACCATCCGCAGTGGGCGACCGAGGGGTGACGAGTGCGGGACAATGACGACGCCCGCCATCAAGTCCGAGTGGCCGCCGATGTACTTTGTCGCGGAGTGCATGACCGCGTCCGCCCCAACTTCGAGGGGCCGTTGAAGCACTGGAGTTGCCCACGTGTTGTCCACTACGGCCAAGGCGCCAGCCTCGTGCGCGATTTTGCAGATGGCCGAAATGTCGACAACGCGGATCATCGGGTTTGACGGCGTCTCGACCCAGACGAGGCCAGTCCGCTTCGACGTGACCGCGGCGCGCACGGCATCCAGATCGCGCATGTCGACGGCCGCAAAGTCGAAGCGAGACCCGATGTCGGTCTCGTCAATCAGCGAACGAATGCCGAAATACATGTCATCCGGCAGAACGATCCGACCCGTCGACGGATGGCTCTCAAAGACTGCAGCGATTGCAGCCATGCCCGACGCGAAGGCAATGCCATCTTCTCCGCCCTCGAGCGCGGCCATGGCCATTTCGAACGCGTTGCGTATCGGATTTCCATCCCGGGTGTATTCGAATCCGGAAGGAAACGAGCCGTCGACGCTACGTTGGAACGTCGTGCTGGTGTGCAGCGGCAGGGACACCGCCCCCGTGGAAGCGTCGACAGCTCGGCCGCAATGGATCGCCTTCGTTTCAAAACGCATCGGTCATTTCCTCGCTAACGGGGCAGTTGCACAATCTCAGGCCGGTCATTATATTGACCGTAAATAAGTGAGCCGAGGCACTAAGTCAATATAATGACCGATGTTACGACAGCGTTGGACCCCGAGCGGGTGCTTGGCCAAGCGATAGCGGTTCGGATCCGACAATTGAGGCGCGACCAAAACCTGACCCTGGATCGACTGGCAAAACTGAGCGGCTTATCCAAGGGAACCGTCGTCACGCTGGAGCAAGGCAAGGCGAACCCCAGCATCGGCATACTTTGCCGACTGGCGGCGGCGTTTTCGCTTTCGGTGGCCGATTTGTTGAATGACAACCATCCTTCCACAGTTCGTCTTCCTATTGAGCGGACAGAGACGAGGACGCTTTGGACAAGCGCTAAAGGAAGCTTTGCACAACTTCATTCATCGATCTCGGGACGAACGATGTTCGAACTGTGGAGCTGGGCCATTATGCCGGGCGACGTGTTTTCCGCAGATGCTCATAGTCCGGATACGCGCGAGCTGATCTCGGTGACTCAGGGGTCCCTAAGTGTCGTGGTGGGTACCCACGCAGTAATTTTGAGCCAAGGCGAGAGTGTGCGGCTTGTCACTGACCAACCGCACTCATACGCGGCGGCATCTGATCTGCCTGCCCACTTCTCGATGGCAGTTCTTGAGCGTGGTGGACAGCGAGATCCGGGGCCCTCTTCGCCGGCAACAAAGATGCCCGGGCCCGTTCCGCAAGACACCGCCGCTCACTAACGACCGCCCATTCGCGACAGGAGATCCACCGTTGTACGTTCCGCCCCATTTTGCCATCCCCGATCAGAACACCCTGTTTGACCTAATCGAGAGACATCCGCTCGGTATCCTGGTCACCCACAGCAAAGGCACACTCGACGCGAACCACATTCCCTTCGAGCTTGACCGCTCGAAGGGAGACAAAGGCCTCCTCAATTGCCATGTTGCACGCAAAAATCGAGTCTGGGAGGAAGTTGCCAATGGCGATGAAGTCCTCGTTATCTTCCGTGCGGCCGACGCTTACATCTCGCCGAACTGGTATCCAAGCAAGCATGAATTCCATAAGCAGGTGCCGACGTGGAACTATCTCGTCGTCCACGCCCACGGACGCATCACAGTCCGGGATGATGAGCGCTATGTGCGCCGTAACGTGGCGAAGCTCACTCACATGCATGAAGCCTCGCAGCCTGCCCCGTGGAAGATGGGCGACGCGCCGAAGGACTTCATTGACACGATGGTTAAGGCGATCGTCGCCCTGGAGATCGAGATCACCGGCCTGGTTGGTAAATCAAAACTCAGCCAGAACAAAGAGGTGCGCGACATTCAGAACGCTGGTGAAATGCTGAATGCCCGAGGCGTCAATGGGATGGGAGAAGCGATGCTCGCGGCTGCGGCGGCCCAATCCCAATAGCATCTATCTTGTCCCGACAAGCCGCTGGTGCTGGATTTCCAAAGGGTGACCTTGAGAGACAAATGCTTCGGCTCGCCGGAAACGCGACCAGCACCTGACCACCCGCTATGCGGCAGATGGACAAGAACTCAGGCCGCCATCGCCAGCCACATCCGCAATGCCGCCGGATCGATGGAAGCTGCTTACCCCGCCAACCTTTCCGGTCATGTCGCCTGCGTCGTCAATACCTCGAACAGCAGCCTGGCGCTTAAACCGAGTTGCGTGTTCGGTATGGCGGCACAGCGGTTTCGAGATCGGAGCCGACTGGCAGCGAACGCCACCCCCCACGGTGGCGATGCCTCGCAGCCAGGTTGGATGACCAAGCAGCCGGGATGTTCGGCAGGCTTGCACCCGTTTCAGATGCGAGACGGGTCAAGACGATCATCCTGCACAACGTCACGCGGCGGTGGGCCGGTTTCGAAAAGGGCCGGCCCCGGCCGTTCATACAAGTGGAGTGGGGGGCGGGGCCGGATCAAGCCTATCGGGTCGGACCCGCCGGGACCGCGCGTACATCATCCCGGCAACGCCAAGCGCTCGTCCGGCGCCATGCGGGCTTCGGCTTGGCGCGCCGAATGTCTGGACCGGCATCGCGGAGCATGGCGCACCAGTCTCCCACATTGTACGTAGTCGCCCTGCTGCCCCTGGCCAGATCGCAAATGACGCACGGCTTGTTCGCGATGGCGAGCTGAAGCACGTTGACGGCCGTGCCGGGCGATGCGCCGTCCCAGATTATCATCCCAAAGTCCGCGCGCCGCGCCATCTCCCGGTCTTTGGCGGCTGGATCCAGTATCCTCTAGCGCCTTCACGAGACGGGACCTGGTAGGCAGCCCAGTCGCCCAGATTATTGCTAGCTTCCTCGCTCTGACCGCCGTCTCCCTCTGGCCCTGCGTGAGGGATCGTCATCCGGCTGCAGGCCGGCGCGCCCGGACGCTGCCGCTGCCGGAGGCGCTACGCGCGTGGAGCTAGTGGCCTTTGTCGGCCAGCCAGAGGCCCACGTCCTGGATCGAGCGCATGAGCACCGACGGATTGTCCCGCGCGGGAATGAAGCCCCAGCTCTGCCAGTAGCGCTCGGCCTCGGCGTCGATCGCCCGCACCACCACCGCGCGGCCGCCGACGATGTCGGCGCCGGCGACGCAGCGATGTAGCGCGTCCTTGACCAGGCCGCTACCGATGCCTTGTCCGGCATAGCGATGGTCGACGGCGAGTTGTCCAACCAACAGGCAGGGGATCGGATCGGGCGGGCGTCCGGTGCGGATGGCGCGCGGTGCGCTGTTTGGCTGGATCACGCCCGGCGCGAGGCCGTAATAGCCGACGACTGTTCCCTCATCGTGAACGACCAGGACGCGGGTAAAGCCGCGGACCTGGTTCGTTCGCGCGAAGCCGGCCAGCCAAGCGTTGAGCGTCGGCTTGCCGCAATCGAAGCTGTCGAGGCGGTGCGCGTCGTCGAGGAGTTCGATGCCTGAAAGCGCCACCTAACGGTCCCAGGGCGGGGACCGACGCAGCCGCTCGGCCGCCTTCGGCGGGGGCGCAGCGGCGGGGGCTGAGATCGCCTGCATGAAGGCGTCATAAGCTTCCGGGGACACGCGGATGACGGTTTCGTTGAGGATGGCCGCCTGCGCCTCGTGCAGCGCGGCGCGCCGCATGAACTCCGTGCGCGACAGGCCGAGCAGCTCCGCGCCGCGGTCGATGATGGTGAGATCATCGTCGCGAAACCGCATCGAGACGGGTGTTTCCTTCCTGGTGGCTGTGGTAGCCATGGCGCGCTCCTGTACTGCGGACGTATATACGCTAGTGTAATGCGGAAGGCAATACTTCGTTCCCTGGTGACGTCTCGTGGACGGATGGCCTCAGGACTTCTCGCGCATCGGTTCTTCTCGGCTTCTCGCCCGCTATCGCCATTGCCGCAATCCAGAGCAAGGTGGCTTTGGTCAGCTCCGGCGGATCAATTACGGCTTAGGACGCGCATGTGTTTTTCAGCGGCCGGATGAGCGGCTCCAGAAGCGAAGTCGCTGCCATGACTGTCGCCGGAAGCCCCGGCTATGCCGAATCCTGATGAACATCTGACGCGATGGCGACTTTCGAGCCGTCACGCCACAAAGGAGGAACGGCTATGAAGGCTGGGCGGCGGCACTTTCATTCTCAGGCACCGCTCTATGCCACCTGCCGGCCAAGCGCAGTTGGCACAAATCTTGAACCTCTCTTTGCGCGGCGGCAGGAGCTGCAATCGCACGTTCGGCCTCACGCAATGAAAGACCGGTCACGACCGCGGCACGTGCAGCCTCAGAAAAACCAGTCTGCATTTTATTCAACGGCTTAGCTGCGAGTGCGGCGGCGCGCGGCCGAACATCACCGTGTCGCGGATGCGACAAACCCGACAACAGCGGTTTCAACGCAAGCGGCGACGAGTAGATGGTGCAAATCCCGCGATTCCCAGTCTGCTGTAGCCGCGCAGGCCAAGCGCGATCTGCTCGGCCGTCCTGACAAGCCGCGCGTGGCCTCTGGGCGAGGTCGGTCGAGGCCCGCCGAAATCCCGTCGGCACCCGTCGCCAGGCCTTTTCGCTCGTCTCGCCGCATCGCGGAAACTTTGTTCGAAATCTGCCAGCCCGGTTTCCACTCCTTTGCCGGCGACCGGAACAAGTCAACGCCTCGAAGAGCATCTGAGTTTTGAATTTATTCGGCTTTTTAACTCTGGCATCGGACTTGCTCCGCCTTCGCATATCCGCGGCACCAGGAGATGCCGCCGCCTGTGGAGGAAGGCCTGATGCAAGAAACATTCTACGATGTCATGCGCCGACAGGGGATCACCCGCCGAAGTTTCCTGAAATTCTGCAGCCTGACGGCGGCTTCCCTCGGCCTTGGACCGGCCTTTGAGCCGAAAATAGCTTACGCGATGGAGTCCAAGCCGCGCATTCCGGTGCTGTGGCTGCACGGGCTTGAATGCACTTGCTGCTCCGAAAGCTTCATCCGCTCGGCGCACCCGCTCGCCAAGGACGTCGTGCTGTCGATGCTTTCACTCGATTATGACGACACGCTCATGGCGGCCGCCGGCCATCAGGCCGAGGCGATCGTCGACGAGGTCGTCGAACAGTACAAGGGCAACTACATCCTCGCGGTCGAAGGCAATGCGCCGCTCAACGAGGACGGCATGTTCTGCATCATCGGCGGCAAGCCCTTCGTCGACCAGCTCAACCATGCCGCCTCCAACGCCAAGGCGATCATCTCCTGGGGCTCCTGCGCCTCCTGGGGCTGCGTGCAGGCCGCGCGGCCGAACCCGACGCGGGCCACGCCCGTCCATAAGGTTCCGGGCCTGCCGAACAAGCCGCTCATCAAGGTTCCCGGCTGCCCGCCGATCCCAGAAGTGATGACGGCCGTCATCACCTACATCCTGACCTTTGAAAAACTCCCAGAGCTCGACCGGCAGGGCCGGCCGAAGATGTTCTACAGCCAGCGCATCCACGACAAATGCTATCGGCGCCCGCATTTCGACGCCGGCCAGTTCGTGGAGTCCTTCGATGACGAGGGCGCGCGCAAGGGCTATTGCCTCTACAAGGTCGGCTGCAAGGGACCGACCACTTACAACGCCTGCTCGACGGTGGGCTGGAACGGCGGCCTCTCCTTCCCGATCCAGGCCGGCCATCCCTGCATCGGCTGCTCCGAGGACGGCTTCTGGGACAAGGGCGATTTCTACAGCCGCCTGACCCGCGTCCACGGCTTCGGCATCGAGGCCGATGCCGACAGGATCGGCACGACGGCCGCGACCGTGATCGGCGCCGCCGCGGCCGCGCATGCGGCGGCGAGCGTGGTCAAGCGGATGCGCGAAAAGGGAGGGAACAAGTGACGGTCATCCAGACGCCGAACGGCTTCAATCTCGACACCTCCGGCCAGCGCGTGGTCGTCGATCCGGTCACGCGGATCGAAGGCCATATGCGCTGCGAGGTGAACATCGACGAGAACAACATCATCCGCAACGCGGTCTCGACCGGCACCATGTGGCGCGGGCTCGAGGTCATCCTCAAGGGCCGCGACCCGCGCGACGCCTGGGCCTTCACCCAGCGCATCTGCGGCGTGTGCACCGGCACGCACGCGCTCACCTCGGTGCGTGCGGTCGAGGACGCACTGGGCATCATAATCCCGGAGAACGCCAATTCGATCCGCAACATCATGCAGCTCTCGTTGCAGGTGCACGATCATCTGGTCCACTTCTACCACCTGCACGCGCTCGACTGGGTCAACCCGGTTAACGCATTGAGAGCCGACCCGAAGGCGACGTCGGAGCTGCAGCAGGCGGTTTCGCCGAGCCACCCGATGTCCTCGCCGGGCTATTTCCGTGACATCCAGAACCGGCTGAAGAAGTTCGTCGAGAGCGGCCAGCTCGGGCCGTTCAAGAACGGCTACTGGACCAACCCGGCCTATCTGCTGCCGCCGGAGGCCAATCTGATGGCGGTGACGCACTATCTGGAAGCGCTTGACTTCCAGAAGGAGATCATGACGACGCGCACGATCTTCGGCGGCAAGGACATTCATCCCAACTGGCTGGTGGGGGGCGTGCCTTGTGCGATCAACATCGACGGTGAGATGGCGGCCGGCGCGCCGATCAACATGGAGCGGCTGAACTACGTCCGCAGCGTCATCGAGCGCGCCATCGCCTTCGTCGACAACGTCTACATCCCCGACATCATCGCGATCGGCAGTCTCTACAAGGGCTGGCTCTATGGCGGCGGGCTGTCGGGCAAGAGCATTCTTGCCTATGGCGACATCCCCGACAAAGCCAACGACTATTCGGCAGCCAACCTGATGATGCCCCAGGGCGCGATCATCGATGGCAACCTCAAAGAGGTGCTGCCCGTTGACGTGCGCGATCCCGAGCAGATCCAGGAGTTTGTGCCCCACTCTTGGTACAAATACCCGGACGAGGCGAAGGGCCTGCATCCATGGGATGGTATCACGGAGCCGAACTATCAGCTCGGGCCGAACGCCAAGGGCTCGCGCACCGACATCCGCGAAATCGACGAGAGCGCGAAATATTCCTGGATCAAGGCGCCGCGCTGGCGCGGCCATGCGATGGAGGTAGGGCCGCTCGCCCGCTATGTCGTCGGCTACGTCCAGGGCCACGAGGAGATCAAGGAGCAGGTCGACTCGACGCTGCGGGCACTCGGCGTACCGCTGACGGGGCTGTTCTCGACGCTCGGCCGCACCGCTGCGCGCGCGCTGGAAGCACAGTGGGCGGCCCGCAAGCAGGTCTACTTCATGGACAAGCTGATCGCCACCATCAAGGCTGGAGACAGCTCGACGGCCAATACCCAGAAATGGGATCCGAAGTCCTGGCCCGCCGAAGTCAAGGGGGTCGGCTTCACCGAAGCGCCGCGCGGGGCGTTGGGCCACTGGATACGCATCAAGAACGGCCGGATCGAAAACTACCAATGCGTCGTGCCGACCACCTGGAACGGCTCGCCACGCGACCATGCCGGCAATATCGGCGCCTTCGAAGCGTCCCTGATGGAGACCAAGGTGGAGCGGCCGGAGGAGCCGGTCGAGATCCTGCGGACGATCCACAGCTTCGATCCGTGCCTTGCCTGTTCGACCCATGTCATGGGTCCGGACGGACAGGAACTTGCCAATGTCAAAGTGCGCTAGGGGAGGAACCGAAATGAGACACGCTATCCTGAAACTTGGTGCCGCAGCTTCGCTCGCGGTCCTTGCCAGCCCGGCGCTCGCCCATGTCGGCGCAGGGCATGCCGACGGGTTCGCTGCCGGCATCGCCCATCCGCTGATGGGACTCGACCACCTTCTCGCCATGGCGGCGGTCGGGGTCTGGTCGGCGGTGGCCATGCCGTCGCGGGTCCTGGTGGCGCCAGCAACCTTCGTGGCGATGATGATGACGGGTGCGGCGTTGGCCTTTGCCGGCATCGGGCTGCCAGCGGTCGAAGGCATGATCGCGCTATCCGTGCTTGCTCTCGGCATCATGATCGTCGCCGGTGCCGGCCTTCCCGGCATGCTCGGCATCGGCCTTGCCGGGTTCTTCGCCCTCTTCCATGGCCATGCCCATGCGAGCGAGACGACCGGCGCGGCACTTGCCTATATTGCAGGCTTCACGCTCTCGACCGCGGCGCTGCATCTGGCCGGCACCGGCATCGGCCTCAGACTCGCGTCGTCGCCCTGGGCGCGCGCCGGGCTCGGCATGGTCGTTGCCGGCTCGGGCGCTACGCTCGTGTTCGGCGGCTAGGGGGCGGCCATGAGCGCGAGCCAAACTCCGCATAGCGAAGAAGCGGTCTATGTCTACGAGGCGCCGCTGCGCCTCTGGCACTGGGTCAATGCCTTCGCCATCCTCATGCTTGCCGGCACCGGCTACCTGATCGGCTCGCCGCCGCCGGCGGTTGGCGGCGAGGCGAGTTCCAGTTTCCTCTTCGGCTGGATACGCTACCTGCATTTCGTTGCCGGCTATGTCCTGATCGTCGGCTTCGCATTCCGCATCTACTGGGTCTTCGCCGGCAACGAGCATTCCCGGCAGATATTCCTCCCGCCTGTCTGGAAAGGACGTTTCTGGAAGGAGCTCTGGCACGAGGTGCTCTGGTACGCCATGCTGGTGAGCGAGCCGATGAAGTATTCCGGGCACAACCCGCTCGCGACGCTCGCCATGCACTTCCTGTTCGTCTGGTTCACCATCTTCATGATCGTGACTGGACTGGCGCTCTACGGCGAGGGGGCCGGCATGGGGTCCTGGCAGTACGACCTGTTCTCGAGCTGGGTCATCCCACTTCTCGGTCAGAGTCAGGACGTGCATACCTGGCACCATCTCGGCATGTGGGTGATCATCTGCTTCGTGATCATCCATATCTATGCCGCGGTGCGCGAGGACATCATGTCGAAGCAGTCGATCATCTCCTCGATGTTCTCCGGCTGGCGGACCTTTCGCGGCAACGGCGCGCCGCGTGATTCCCACTAGGACTTTCGCGACCTCACCTGCCGGCGCGGGCGTTTGCCCGCGCCGGCTCTTTTCTTCAAGACGGGTTGCCTTCAAGTCGATCCACACTTCGTCTCGGCTTGCCTCGACACCTCTCCTCCGTTCGACGGGGAGAGGAAGTGCCAACCGCAACGCTCGGCGCCCTTCCTCTATCCCTTTCAGGGCAAAGGTGCGGAGCGAGGCGGAGTGGGGTGGGCGAGTGAACGCAAACTTTCCATCGGCCTGGAATTTCGGTTCTCAGTCCGGCCGTTGCCGTATCCGTCAATGGAAGGATACTTTCCGTTTGTGCGGTAAAATCGTCATTGCGCTTTCCATACGCGTCGTTCGCTATCCAGAGATCAACCTATTTCGCAACCATTTGCCGGCCCCCCGGCCAATTGGCCCGCCTCTTGCTGCTGGAAGAAAAAGGTCGAAAGGAGGCTTCCCAATGAAGGACGCGCCACGGGTGCTCGTGCTCGGCATCGGAAATCTGCTATGGGCCGACGAGGGCTTCGGCATCCGCGTGGTGGAGGAGTTCCATCGGCTCTGCGAAACGGCGGACAACGTCCGGGCCATGGATGGCGGCACGCAGGGCATCTACCTCCTCCAACATATCCGCGAGGCCGACATCCTCGTGGTGTTCGACACGGTCGACTACGGCCTGGCGCCCGGCACGCTGAAGCTCGTCGAAGGCAGCGAGGTGCCGGCCTTCCTCGGTGTGAAGAAGATTTCGCTCCACCAGACTGGCTTTCAGGAAGTTCTCGCCATGGCCGAGATGATGGGTGACTATCCCGCCCATCTCCTTCTCGTCGGCGTGCAACCGGTCGAGCTGGACGACTACGGTGGCAGTCTCCGGCCCGCGGTGAAGGCTCAGATCGAGCCTGCAATCGAGATCGCCATCGAGTGGCTCGCCTGGCTCGGCGCGACCATCGCCAAGCGCACCGAACCGCTGGCCGAAGAAGAGACGCTCGCCTCGCGCGAAATGCGCATCGGCATCTACGAGAGCGGTCGACCCCGACCGGAAGAGGCCTGTCGTCACGGCGACGCGCGGCTTCTCGCGAATGGTGCCTTCGCTGGTCCGGCGAATTTCGAGTGCGAGGTCGACGCGCTTTTGCAATCGTCTGGAAGGCAGGGCTGATGTGTGTCGGCGTTCCCTTCCAGGTGGTTGAATGCAGCGGCGGCATTGCCCTGTGCACCGGTCGCAGCGGCACGCGGCGCCTCGATATGACCCTGGTGGGCGACCAGCCAGCGGGTACGTGGATACTCGCCTTCCTCGACACCGCGCGCGAGACTGTCACTGCCGAGACGGCGCGCCTGATCGCCGACGCGATCGAAGCGACGGAGCGTGCGCTCGCCGGCGACACCGACCTCGACCACCTCTTCGCCGACCTGGTCGGCCGCGAGCCGCAACTGCCGGAGCATCTGCGGCCGGGGCAAGCCCTTTCACCGCAAGGCACGGAGGACGCCTGAGTCCATGTTTTCACCCGTTCTCACCATGATGATGGAGCGCCACCGCATCCCGGTGGTTGACGAGGCGAACATCGACGCATTCGCCGAGGCCCACGACCTCACCGCGCTATTTTTTCCCGGTGACTGGTTGCGGCTCGCCGAGAGCAACGATGTGGCGGTGATCCTGCCGGAGCTGGTGCAGGCCTTCCAGGGCGTGTTCAAGCCCGCCGTGGTATCGCGCGAGAGCGAACGCGAGCTGCAAAGCCGCTATCGCTTCGACGCCTTCCCGGCGCTTGTCTTCCTGAGGAACGGGGAATATCTCGGCGCCATAAAGCGCGTGCTCGACTGGGAAGACTACCTCACTGAGATCGACGGCATACTGAGGCGCGGGCCGAGCGCGCCGCCGCCTTTCGAGCTTCCCGAAGCCTGCGCGACCCACGACCGTCACGACCACGATCATTTCCACTGAGCGAAAGCGGCCGGGAGGGCGCATCATGGCAGCATCGCTATTCGGCGGCATCGGGCCGGGTTCACAGCCGAGCGAAGGGGACGGCAGCGACTTGCAGTATATGGAAATGCCGAAGGGCATGGCGACCTCTGCGTCACCCGTGCTGCCGGAGAAGGAAAATGTCGCCGGGCTCGAAGCTGCTTTGGCGATGCTCTCCGCGCTGGCTGAAAGCCTCGGCCGGTCCTCGCCGGATTGCGAAAACGCGGTGCATGATGTTTCCGGCCTCGACCACGCCAATCTTGCGCTGATCGACCAGGCGCTGGGCGAGGGCGAGGTCTTGATCATTTGCGGGGACGACCTGAAGGCTCAGGAGTCGGTGCTCGCCGGTATCTGGCGCGTGCGCCAGACCGGAACGGATGGCAGGCTCGTGCGCGATTTCGTCGAGGTCGGCGCCTTTCCCTCGGCCGTGCTGGAGAGGGCCTTCGCCGGCTGCCGCAATACGCTCGCTGCGCCGGCGACCTATCCGACGGGCGTCTTCAACGCGCCGCCGCTGATTTCGGAGCTCAATGGCCGCATCCCGCTCGTCGGGCCCGACGTCGGGCCGCACGCCATAAACCTGTCGCTGCTGCCGCACACTGAAGAGGACTTGACCTTCCTCGACGGCCTGCTTGGCCGCGGGCCGGTGGTCGTGCTGTCGCGTGGCTACGGCAATTGCCGCGTGACCACGACGGGGACGCGCGGCGTCTGGTGGGTGCGCTTCTTCAATTCGACCGACGATCTCATCCTCAACACGATCGAGGTCACGGCCTTGCCGGGGGTGGTCCGCGCCGCGCCCGAGGATATTGCGGACAGCCGCCAGCGGCTCCTCGAAATCCTGGAGGTCTACCGGTGAACGACTCCTTCTTTGCCGGTTCCTATGGCGGCGACAATGCCAAGATCGGCCCGATGTCGCGGCTCGAATGCAGGATTTGCTGGCATGTCTACGACCCGGCTGAGGGCGACGACTACTGCCAGATCCCGCCCGGCACGCCCTTCGCCGAACTGCCGGCGAACTGGAGCTGCCCCACCTGCGACGGCTCCAAGCAGGGCTTCATGGTCGTGAGCGATTGACATGGATCATTCGCACGCCGTCGCTGCCCATCTAGAGTTCGTGTTTCAAAGGATCGAACGGACGGCCATGGCAGGAATTCCGATCCTCAATCCGGCGCTTTGCATCAGCGCGGTGGGCGTGCGGCAGTGGCACGGCAAATGGCTCGCGGTTCTTGTCACGCCCTGGTTCATGAACCTCGTGCTTCTACCATTTGGCGACGGGCAAGCGCGCCCGCGCGTGCCTACGGGCACGAAGGAGCATGCATCATTCCCGGCGGGCCGGTTCGAGTTCTTCCGGGCCTATGAAGAGGAGCTCGGCTGCTACCGCATGTGCTCGCTGTTCTCGCCGATGTTCGAATTCGCCGACCAGGAGAGTGCGCAAGAGGCCGCGCGGCAGGTGCTTGCGGAACTGTTCAACCGTGAGGCGGAAGAAGACGAAGACGGCGAGATGATCCGTGTCTGGGAAGGCCGGCTACCTCAGGAAGAGGCAAGCGCGTTGGACGAGGTTGAGACAGCCGGAACACCCGCGAGCTCCCAGCCGGCGAAATTGACCCGCCGCTGGCTGTTCGGTTTGGGCGACAAGGAGGAGACCGCTGCATGAGCGTTGATGGCCGCGTCTCCATCGATCTCGTCTGCGATGGCGGTCGCGTTATGGAAGCCATCGTCATGCCGCCGCGCCCGGTTGCGCTTGGCCCGATCGTGCGAGCCCGGCCGGTGACGGAGGTCATCTCGGCGATCGGTTCGCTGTTCAGTGTCTGTGGTATTGCGCAGTCGGCGGCGAGCGTTGAGGCAGCCGAGGCGGCCCTGGAGATCGGGACGGACCGGCGCACGAAGCAAGCGCGGCGGCTTCTTGTGCTTACCGAAACGCTGCGCGAGCACCTGCTGCGCATTGGCTTGGATACTGCCAGTCTCGCGGACGAGCCTGCGGACGGTAAAACCCTGCGCCGGGCTATGCGCCTGCCGCAGCGCCTCAAGCAGGCGCTTTTTCCAGGCGGGAATGCGTTCGTTCCCGGCGTGTGCGTGGGGATTCCGGGCGCGGACGCTGCCGAAACGGCCGCCGAAGCGAGCCATCTAACGCAGTCCGTGGTCTACGAAGGCGAAAAGCCGCTTGGCGAGATGGATCGCGATGCCTTCGCGCAGTGGGCTATGGAGCGCAGCACGATTGCGGCCCGTCTCATCGCCCCGGTCTTGGCAAGGGGCTGGGCCATGATAGGCCACCCCGAAACGACAAACGGGGGAAACGAGCATTTGCCGAAGGAAACGTCGGCCGACACGAGCTGCCTCGCCAGGCAGGCTGGTGCGCCGCTCGTTCGCGCTTTCCTTTCCGAAAACGGTGAAGCCGGCCTGGCCGCGCGGCTGGCTGCCGGCGTGGTCGAGGCATCGACGCTGCCGGCGCAGATCGCCGGAGGGCTCGCGGCCCTGCGGGATGTCGCGGAGGGGTCCGAAGTGCCTACGCGCGAAGTCTTTCGCGACGAGAACGGGGGCCGCTCTGCTACTGCCTTCGCCGAGGCAGCACGCGGCCGGCTGGAACATCGGATTGTTTTGAACGACGACCGTATCGCCGACTACGCCATCACGGCTCCGACCAGCATTCATTTCGCCGAGAGCGGCATTGCCGCGAGCTCGCTTAAGGCGCTCGCTGCATCCAGACGTGAAGATCTGGCGGTCCAGGCCGATCTCCTGGTCCGGGCCATCGACCCCTGCGTCGGCTACGATATCAGGCTCCGCTGATGCACGAGATGGCGATATGCGAGAGCATCCGTGGCATCATCGAGGAAGAGGCCGCGAGACAGGATTTTCGGAAGGTGGGCCGCGTCTGCATGGAAATCGGGCGGCTATCCGCTGTCGAGGTCGAGGCGCTGAAGTTCGGCTTCGATGTCGTCATGCGTGGCTCTCTGGCGCAAGACGCAAGGCTGGAAATCGTCGAGACGGAAGGCAGGGCCTGGTGCATGCCTTGCGGCCAGAGCGTGCCGATCGCGGCACGCTTTGATCCATGCCCCGACTGCGGAAGCCATCAGCTGCAGGTGACCGGCGGCCAAGAAATGAAGATCAGGGAATTGGAGGTGAGCTGATGTGCACTATTTGCGGATGCGGCGAGGGCGCCGTCCGGATCGAGGGCAAAGCGCATGGCCATCACCATCATCACGGCCACGATCATGATCACCACCACGATCATGATCACGGCCCCCATCATCACGATCATGTGCACGATTGTGGCTCGGGCCCCGATGGCACCCATGCGCCGGGCATGAGCCAGGCGCGGATGGTCAAGCTGGAAAAGGATATCCTTTCCAAGAACAACGAGTATGCCGATGCGAACAGAAAAATGTTCGCCGAGCGCGGCGTGCTTGCGCTCAACCTCGTCTCTAGCCCCGGCTCTGGCAAAACGACGCTGCTTTGCCGCACGATCGAGGCACTGAGGGGCAAGTTGCCGATCGCCGTGATCGAGGGCGACCAGCAGACTTCCAATGATGCCGACCGCATCCGCGCCACCGGCGCGCCCGCGATCCAGGTCAACACCGGCAAGGGCTGCCACCTCGACGCGCATATGGTCGGCCATGCCGCAGATCACCTCGACCTTGCCGAAGGAGGCCTGCTCCTCGTCGAAAACGTGGGAAACCTCGTCTGTCCGGCGGGCTTCGACCTAGGCGAGGCACACAAGGTGGTGGTGCTCTCAGTCACCGAGGGCGAGGACAAGCCATTGAAATATCATGACATGTTCGCCGCCGCCGATCTCATGATCCTCAACAAGACTGACCTGTTGCCGCATCTCGACTTCGACGTGGAGGCCTGCATCGCCAACGCCCGAAAGGTGAACCCGCGGATCAAGGTGCTGAGGGTTTCCGCGCGCACGGGCGAGGGGATGTCGGACTGGACGGCCTGGATCGGCGCGGTCCGCGCCATGGCGCTAGTCGGCCATCGGCGGGCGGCCGAGCTCGGAGCAGCCTGATGTGCCTGGCCATTCCCGCCCGCGTCGTTGAACTGCTCGATGACGACATGGCCGTGGTCGCGTTCGACAGGGTCACGAAGCGCATCTCATTGGCTTTGGTGGCAGACGTTTCGCTTGACGATTTCGTGCTCGTCCATGTCGGTTATGCGCTCCACAAGGTGAGCCCCGAGGAGGCCGAGCGCACGCTGCAGCTGATGGCCGAAGCGGGCGTGCTGGAGGAGGGGCTGGAGGAGATCTCGGCGTGAAATATGTCGACGAATATCGCGACCAGGAGCTTGCGAAGACCATCGTCCGCGCCATCGCGATCGAGGCTGATCCGGAAAAGAGCTACCATTTCATGGAGTTCTGCGGTGGGCACACGCATGCGATTTTTCGTCACGGCGTGCAGGACCTGATGCCGCAGAACGTACATTTCGTGCACGGACCCGGATGCCCCGTTTGCGTGCTTCCCATCTCTCGCCTCGACGATGCGGTGGAGCTCGCCGAGCGGCACGGGGTCATCCTTTGCACCTATGGCGACATGATGCGCGTGCCGGGCACCAAGCAACGCAGCCTGATCCGCGCCAAGGCGGACGGAGCGGATGTCCGCATGGTCTATTCAACGCTCGATGCCCTGAAGATCGCGCGTGAAAACCCCGAGCGGCAAGTCGTCTTCTTCGCCATCGGTTTCGAAACCACGACGCCGCCGACGGCCGTTGCGATCAAGACGGCGCAAGCCGAGGGGTTCAAGAATTTCAGCGTGTTCTGCAACCATGTGCTCACGCCGGCCGCGATCTCTCACATTCTTGAATCGCCGGAAGTGCGGGAACTGGGCATCGTCAAGATTGACGGGTTTCTGGGACCTTCGCACGTCTCCTCCGTGATCGGCTCGCAGCCATATGAATTCTTTGCCGAGGAATTCCAGAAGCCGGTTGTCATCGCCGGCTTCGAACCGCTGGACGTCATGCAGTCCATCCTGATGCTGATCCGGCAGGTCAATGAAGACCGGCACGAGGTCGAGAACGAATATACCCGCGTCGTGACCGAGGAGGGCAACCTCAAGGCGCAGGCACTGGTGAGCGAGGTCTTCGAGCTGCGCAAGACCTTTGACTGGCGCGGCCTCGGCACCGTGCCCTACAGCGCCCTGCGCATCCGCGACGCTTATGCCGATTTCGACGCCGAGAAGCGTTTCGAGCTGTCGGTCAAGGCTTCGCCCCAGGTGAAGTCCTGCGAATGCCCGTCGATCCTGCGCGGGGTGAAGAAGCCGACCGACTGCAAGCTGTTCGGCACCGTGTGCACGCCGCAGAACCCGATTGGCTCATGCATGGTCTCCTCCGAAGGCGCCTGCGCGGCCTACTGGACCTATGGCCGTTTCCGCGAGCCGAAGCCGTTGGAGGCGGCGGAATAATGAGCGCGAACGATCCCAGGCTAGCCGTCACCACCTCGTCGGTCCGCGGCGCGGTGGACATGACGCATGGCGCGGGCGGCCGCGCGATGGCCGAGCTGATTCGGGATATTTTTCAAAGACATCTGGCCAACGAGTTCCTGGCCCAGGCTAACGACGCGGCCCTGCTCGGCACCGTCTGCGGACGCCTGGTGATGGCAACGGACGCGCATGTCATCTCGCCTCTGTTCTTTCCGGGCGGGGATATCGGCGCACTGGCGGTCCACGGCACGATCAACGACGTCGCCATGATGGGCGCGCGGCCGCTCTGGTTGTCCGCGTCCTTCATCCTGGAGGAAGGTTTTCCGTTGGCCGACCTGGAAAGAATAGTTGTTTCAATGGCTTTTGCCGCCCGGGAAGCAGGCGTACCCGTGGTTACGGGCGACACCAAGGTGGTGGAGAAGGGCAAAGGCGACGGCGTTTTCATCTCCGCGACCGCTGTTGGCGTGCTGGCGGACGGCACAGACATCTCCGGAAGCAATGCCCGGCCGGGCGATGCAATCCTTGTCTCCGGCACCATGGGCGACCACGGAGTCGCAATCCTGTCGAAGCGCGAACACCTTGATTTTGAAACGGAAATTATTTCCGACAGCCAAGCTCTGCACGATCTGGTGGCGGCGATGCTTGGCTCCGTTCCTGGTATCCGGGTGTTGCGTGACCCCACGCGCGGCGGACTGTCGGCGACGCTGAACGAAATCGCGCAGCAGTCCAAGGTCGGAATGGTAATCCGGGAAGCGGCGGTTCCGGTGAAGCCGGAGGTCGCGGCGGCGTGCGAACTGCTCGGCCTCGACCCGCTGAATGTTGCCAACGAAGGCAAGCTGATCGCCATCTGCGTGGCGCAAGACGCGGAGACTTTGCTCGCCGAGATACGCGCTCATCCCAAGGGCCGGGATGCCGCAATCATTGGCGAAGTCGTCACAGACCAGCATGCGCTGGTGCGGATGAAAACGAGACTTGGCGGTATGCGCGTGGTCGACTGGATCGCCGGGGAACAGCTCCCGAGGATCTGCTGAAGATGCGCATTCTGCTTCTCGTCACCGCCTTCAATGCCTTGAGTCAGAGGATTTTCGTGGCGCTTGGCGAGCACGCACACGAGGTCTCGGTCGAGATGGACGTCAACGACGAGCGGACCATGGAGGCGGTAGATTTGTTTCGGCCGGACCTCGTTATTGCCCCCTTTCTGAAGCGGGCAATCCCGAAAGAAGTCTATGAAAACCGATGCTGTATGATCGTTCACCCAGGCATCGTCGGCGACCGCGGCCCCTCCGCGCTGGACTGGGGGATGATGGACGGGGCGACGCAGTGGGGTGTCACGGTGCTGGAAGCGGCGGCCGAAATGGATGCGGGGCCGGTCTGGGCGAGCGCCACCTTCGCGATGCGAAAGGCGACGAAATCGAGCCTCTACAGCAACGAGGTGACCGACGCGGCGGTGACGGCGGTGCTCGAAGCGATCGCGCGGTTCGAGCAGGGCGAAAAGCCGATTGCCCTGGAAGAACAATCTGTAGCGCCGCTGGGCCGGTGGCGGGACGCGATCAAACAGGCGGACCGGCGGATCGATTGGGCTGCCGACACGACCGAAACGGTGCTGAAGAATATCGCAGCAGCCGACGGCGCGCCCGGCGTGCGGGACGAACTTTTCGGCGAAACGGTCTTCCTTTTCGACGCGCGAGACACACGTGAACCAGGGGGTGACTTGCCTGTCGCGCGGGGTGAACGGGGCAAGATATCGCTCCCCGAGCCGGGAGTGGTCGTCGCCAGAAGCGGGCCGGCGATCGCCATCGTCACCGTCGACGGCGCGTTGTGGATCGGCCATGTCCGGCGTCCCAATTCGCCACACCCGTTCAAGCTGCCGGCGACCATGGTGTTCGCGAAGGAAGTTGCAGGCCTGCCGGAGATCCCGCTCAATTCACCGGGCGGTTATCAGGACATCATCTACGAAGAAGAAGCTGCGGTCGGCTATCTGCACTTCCCCTTCTATAACGGTGCAATGGGAAAGGACGCCTGTCGAAGACTTTTGGACGCTTATACAAAAGCGACGGAGCGTCCGACCAGGGCGATCGTGCTGTGCGGAGGGCCGCAGTTCTGGTCCAACGGGCTCGACCTCAACCGGATCGAGGCGGCCGACAGCGCGGCCGACGATTCCTGGGTCAACATCAATGCCATCGACGACCTCGCCGATGCGATCATCCGCACGACAAGCCACATCACCGTAGCAGCGCTTGCCGGAAATGCGGCAGCGGGCGGCGTGTTTCTCGCCCGCAGCACCGACCAGCTCTGGATGCGCTCGAGCGTCATCCTCAACCCGCATTACAAGGACATGGGCAATCTCTACGGCTCGGAGTTCTGGACCTATCTCCTGCCGAGCTGCTGCGGGAGTGAGAATGCCCGCCGGATCGCGGCGGCGCGCCTGCCGATGGGCGCGAAGGAGGCGCTGAATCTGAATCTGGCCAACCGGGTGTTCGCGGGGGCAAGCGAGCTGTTCACGGCGCAAGTGAGGGCGTCGGCTGCCGCGCTGGCCGGGAGCGAAGAGTTTCCGGGGTTGCTCGCCGAAAAACAAGCCCGGCGCGCAGCCGACGAGGCGGCCAAGCCGCTTTGCGCCTATCGCGAGGAGGAGCTTTCTCGGATGCGCCGCAATTTCTACGGCTTCGACCCAAGCTACCACGTCGCGCGGCATAATTTCGTGCACAAGGTGCCGAAGTCGCGCACCCCAGTGACGATCGCCCGCCACCGCGACGTCGCCTGGCAGGCCGGCCGGGAGGGAAGGAAAAAGGCATCGTGAGCGACCTGCCGGGCATATTGATCGTCGACGACGAAATCCGCTCGCTGGAGGCGCTACGGCGCGTCCTGAGCGAGGATTTCGATGTCCACGTCGCCAGCGACACCAAGGCCACCAGCTCGATCCTGGAGATGGAATGGATCCAGATCATCCTGTGTGACCAGCGCATAGCCGGCACCTGCCGCACCGAGTTCCTGAAGCAGGCGCGCACCCGCTGGCCGGACATCGTGCGCATGATCATCTCGGGCTACACCGACGCGCATGACACCATCGACGGCATCAACGAGGCCGGCATCTACCAGTACATCACCAAGCTCTGTCATCCGGAAAACCTCACGCTCACGCTGAACAACGGGGTGCAGCTCTTCCTCGAGATCGCGGTTCGTCGCCGCCACCACGCGCACATCGACCTGCTCTACGCATTGCAAAACTTTTCGCCACGCGACTGGGCCGGCAATCGCGGCCCGCTGGAGCTGGCGCTCGAAGGTGCGCCGGTGCGGCTCGGAGAGACCGAGCCGGTTGCAGTCCAGCACATCGTGCGGTCGTTGGACCCGTGCATAGTGTGCACGGTGCACTAATGGGCCCGCCGCTCGCCGAGCCCGCAATGGAGGGACGCCTGGTCCGGGTGAGGGGGCTGGTGCAAGGCGTCGGCTTCCGGCCGACCGTGTGGCGCATCGCGACCGCTATGGGGCTGTCGGGTCACGTCCGCAACGATGCTGCAGGCGTGGAGATCGCGCTGTGGTGCAGCGATGCCGAGTTCGAGACCTTCGCGGACAGGCTAAAGGCGCAATGCCCGCCGTTGGCGCGGATCGACGGGATCGAGACGGCGACGCTTGAGGGGCCGCGGCCGGCGGGCGGCTTCGCCATAGCGGCGAGTGCGGGCGGGCGGGTGAAGACCGGCATCGTGCCCGACGCCGCCTGCTGCCTGGAATGTCTTGCGGAAGTGCTCGACGCCAAGGACCGGCGCTATTTCTACCCGTTCGCCAATTGCACGCATTGCGGGCCGCGGCTGTCAATCGTCAAGGCTATCCCCTATGACCGCCGCTCGACCGCTATGGCACGATTTTCGACCTGCGAGGAATGCCGGGCCGAGTATGAAAATCCGGCCGACCGCCGCTATCACGCCCAGCCAATCGCCTGCCCGGCCTGCGGCCCGCGCGTCTGGTTGGAAGGTCCAGACCACGTCGTGGTCGGCGGCGGCCCGCAGGCGGTGATCCGCGAGGCGGCGGCGCTGATCGGGGAAGGGCGGATCGTCGCGATCAAGGGCATCGGCGGGTTCCACCTCGCCTGCGACGCGACGGACGAAGCGGCGGTGGCGCAGCTGCGCGCCCGCAAGAAGCGCGACGGCAAGCCGTTCGCGCTGATGGCGCGCGACTTGGAGCAGCTTGCCGAATTCGCCGAGCTGTCGGGCGAGGAGCGCGTGGCGCTTGCCGCCCGAGCGGCGCCGATCGTGCTGGTGAAGCGCCGTGACAGCTGCGGCGTTGCGGCGGGCGTGGCGCCGCAGCACGAGCGGCTCGGTTTCATGCTGCCCTACACGCCGTTGCATCATCTCTTGCTGCGGGCGCTGGACGGTCCGGTGGTGATGACCTCCGGCAATCGCTCGGGCGAGCCGCAATGCACGGACAATGACGAGGCGCGGCAGGAGCTTGCCGGGATCGCCGACTTCTGGCTGATGCACGACCGCGAGATTGTCAACCGGCTCGACGACAGCGTGGTGCGATTCGACGGGCACGGCATTTCGGTGTTGCGGCGCGCGCGCGGCTTCGCGCCGGAGCCGCTGGTGCTGCCGGCGGGCTTCGATGGCCCGGTCAGGGTGCTGGCTGCGGGCGGCGACCTAAAGGCCGCGTTCTGCTTGGCGGGCGACGGCAACGCGCTGCTGTCGCAGCATCTCGGCGACCTCGACGAGCTGAAGAACCAGAACGCGTGGAGGCAGGCGTTGGGGCTGTATCGAAGCCTGTTCGACACGAAGCCGGACCTCATTGTGGCCGACCGGAATCCGGGCTACCGTTCGACCCAGCTTGCCATGGAGCTTGCCCGTGAGACCGCGGCGCGGTTTGTGCAGGTCCAGCACCATCACGCGCATCTCGCCTCGTGCCTTGCCCAGCACGGCCGCGCAATCGACGCACCGCCGGTGCTGGGCATTATCCTCGACGGTCTCGGATACGGCGATGACGGCACGATCTGGGGCGGCGAGTTCCTGCTCGGCGGCTATCGAGGGTTCCGGAGGCTGGCATACTTCGAGCCGGTCGCCATGCCCGGCGGCGACAAGGCCAGCCTCGAGCCGTGGCGCAATGCCTACGCGCATCTGCGGGCGGCTTTCGGTCCGGATTTCCTGGCCAAGCTTCCCGCCGATCGGCCCTTCGTCCCCGCCTTGGCCGAAAAGCCGCTTCGGGTGCTGGACCGGATGATCGAGAGGGGCGTCAATGCTCCGCTTGCCTCCTCGGCGGGGCGGCTTTTCGATGCCTGCGCGGCAGTCCTCGGCATCTGTTTGGAGCGCCAGAACTACGAGGGGCAAGCCGGCATGGAGATGGAGGCGCTCGCCAGCCCGTTCATGGATGCGGCCGAGGCTTGGCCAGCAACCTCGCGGAAGGGACCGGTTATCTCCTGGAAAGGTCTGTGGGAAGCGCTTCTTCGTGATCAGGCTTTGGGCGTCGAAACCGGGCTGATTGCTGCGCGCTTCCACAGGACGCTGATAGAGATCATCTCGCGGAAAGCCATCGGACTCACTAACGAAAACGGCGTCGGCACGGTCGCACTGTCCGGTGGCGCTTTCCAGAATCGGCTGCTGCTCAAAGGCGTACTTGCCGAGCTCACAGTCGCAGGATTGGAGGGGCTGGCGCACGTAAGCGTTCCCGCAAACGACGGCGGTCTGGCGCTCGGCCAGGCAACGATCGGCCTAGCCCTTTCGCATTGAGACCAATCGTTGAAGAAAAAATATCAGCATCGTCCAAATAAGGCGCTGCGCATTGTGACGTGCGGCGGCCAGCTTTGCGCATTTCGTCCGGGCCGTGAGTGGCTGATCGCGTATCGCCGGGTAAAAGGACTAGCCAGGAATGATGCTCCGAGGGAATCGTCGAGGACGGGTACGCAGCCAAGGATCGTGTCGCTTGGCACTTAATGGGGCTCTGCCTCACTTTGTGTGGTTCATTCGCCGTTGGCGAGGGATGCCGCTATGTGCGGGCATGCGAACGAAAACAAAATGGCCCCCCGGCCCAAGGGCTAAAATACGGGGCGTCGCGCTCACTGATGATGACAGTTGGCTTGTTTCCGCTGCCGGACCGGCGTTCGGCATTTTGCCCAGATTGCGGACGACGGACCCGAAGTCGGCATGGCTGGTCCAACCGCAGCCTTCAGGATCTGCCGGTCCAGGGCAAGACCGTGACGGTGAAGCCTCGGTTGAGCCGCTGGCGGTGCGCACATCAGAAATGTGAACGACAAACATTCACCGACCGTCTGCCGACGATTGCTTCCCCTTGGAGGGTCGCGGAGATTGTCGGTCTGCTCGGCCATAGCACCGGCGGCCGTCCCGGCGAGCGCTTGATGCGACGGCTCGGCATGCCGGTCTGCGACGACACTATCCTGCGGCAGCTGAAGCGAGATGCCGCGGTCGCTCACAGCAACTCCACCATTCGGGTCGTTGGCATCGATGACTGGAGCTGGCGGCGATCATGGCGCTACGGCACGATGATCGCATTCGGTTGTCGACATCCTGGATGACAGAAGCGTGGCGAGTGCGTCGCAATGGCTAGAGCGGCACCCTTCCGTCGAGATCGTGAGCCGAGACCGATGCGGGCTCTATGCGCAAGCTGTTTCGCGAGGGTGCACCGCAAGCGCGCCAGGTGGCTGATCGGTTCCATCTCATGCAGAATCTGCGGGTCGCAATCGAGGAGCAGATGAGCCTTTCGGGCCGCGCCACGGGGCGTGCATTGCTGCCTANGCACCGCAAGCGCGCCAGGTGGCTGATCGGTTCCATCTCATGCAGAATCTGCGGGTCGCAATCGAGGAGCAGATGAGCCTTTCGGGCCGCGCCACGGGGCGTGCATTGCTGCCCGATAAGGGTATCGGGAGCGCGCAAGTCGATCTGATTCAGGATGATCCGCACGTTGACGCAACGCATCGGCGCCGGGTGCGCCACGCTCATCGACAATCGCGGCAGACGGTGTTCGAAATGGTTCACGNTTGACGCAACGCATCGGCGCCGGGTGCGCCACGCTCATCGACAATCGCGGCAGACGGTGTTCGAAATGGTTCACGCCTTGCGCAAGGAAGGGCTGTCCTGTTCCGAGATCGCCCGTCGTACCGGCTACGGCCGGCGCAGCATCGCCAAAT
The DNA here is from genome assembly GCF_000502375.1 of Mesorhizobium sp. L48C026A00. Classification (NCBI taxonomy): domain Bacteria; kingdom Pseudomonadati; phylum Pseudomonadota; class Alphaproteobacteria; order Hyphomicrobiales; family Phyllobacteriaceae; genus Mesorhizobium; species Mesorhizobium sp. L48C026A00. The sequence continues at coordinate 128,273 of NZ_AYWU01000016.1, forward strand.
GGCTGACTTTCGACACGCCACCCGACCGACGCAGGGCCGTGTTGAAGCCGACGTCACCCTTATATTTCGAGGCGTTTCTTAGCCAGTCCTGGAGAGACGGCAATCGCTGCGGACGACACCTGTTCCACGATATCAAACAGCGCGGCTACACGGCAGTTTCTCGAATCTGGAGCGGCTTCTCGCAATCTGGCGCCGCGCCGAGAGGACGGGCAAGGACAGTGCGTAGCCTGCTTCGATCATACGCCATCAACCAGCCCGCGATGCTGTCCCCATCCAGGATCCGGCGACCGGCCATGTGATCTCGCCGGTAGTCGCCGCGGCCCTCTGCATGAAGCCCCGGGGTATGCTGACGATCAACCAGGCGAGAAAGGTCGACGTCCTGAAGCAGGGATCACATGAGTTTGCCACGATGCGCAGGCTTGCCATGCGCTTCCGCGGCATTTTGCGGGGCCCGTGAATTGGACAAGCTCGACACTTGGATCGACGATGCCGTCAACTCCGGGCTCATCGCCATCACGCGTTTCGCTCGGGTCCTACGCAGTGACGTTGACGCCGTTCGCAATGCCATTGAATTACCGTGGAGCAACGGCCAGGCGGAAGGGCAGATTAACCGCCTGAAGACGATCAAGCCTGCGATGTACGGCAGAGCGGGCTCCGAACTCCTTAGGGCACGCATGCTGCCACTCAACCGGCCTGATCACCACACAAAGTGAGGAAGAACCTGGTTAAGTGCAAAGCGACATTGCCTCGACAGCGGGTCCCGGAAGGTTTATGCTGCCCAATGTTACCGCAATCCGGAATGGCGATTGAGTACCTTCACGAGTGAAGGGATTCCCGCGGTCTTAGAGATGAGTTGTCGAATGGCGCGAAGTCGCACAGAATCGTCTGTTTGATATCGATCAGGATCGCGAGCAATTTCAGGCGCAGAGAGGTCTTGCGCCCGATGCAGAAGTTGCTCCCGGTCCAACGGAAGTGAATGGGGTGGAACTGCTTTGTCGGCCAAACTGTTGACCGAACGTCCGGCGCCCATTGTTGCTAGATGTCTGGATTCTTGGGGCGTTTTGGATGATGCAATCCACCATCTCACTCCAAAGGGCAGTGGAATCTGGAACAATGTCGCTTTTGTACGCGCGACATCCTTCGCGCCCGATTGGCATATCGTCTTTAACTCTGCTTCTCTTTTTGGGCTCCCTGTTGATATCGAGGCGAGCCCAAACAGGACAATTTTTGCAATCGGCGAACCGCCGACGAAAGCTCATCGCGCATTTCATGAAGGGCAGGGGAAAAATACTATCGTCCTGACGTCTGACGCAGAGCTGGCTGCTCGGCAGAATGCAGGGCGCCGATTCGTTTTGGCTCCACCTATCACTCGGTCTTGGTCTGTAAACAAGACATATGACCAACTTCTGGTCAGCGAAGTCGTGGACAAGCCGCTTCGGCTCTCATGGATTACCAGTAACATCGCCCTGCTTAAAGGGCATCGATATCGGCTGGCGTTTCTGGAACGGCTGAGAGAGGAGCTCGATTTTGACCTGTTCGGCCGAGGTTTTCGGCTGATTGGAGATAAATGGAACGCACTCGCACCTTACCGTTACAGTATAGCTTTCGAGAATACTCGTGCTGATTACTATTTTACAGAGAAGCTTATGGACTGCTTCGTTGCTGAAACAATGCCGATCTATTACGGCAGCCCGGCAATCACGAGGTTCTTCCCTTCGGACTCAATGGTTCTGATTGACCCAGAGGACAAGAACGTAATCCAAAAAATTCAAGAAGTCATCAACTCGGACCTCTGGAAGGAGCGTCGCGGCGCAATACAAGAGGCGAAGCGGTTGGTTCTTGAGAAATACAATACGTTTGCTTATCTCGCGGGCTTCATCGAAAGCGTTCAGGATAAACCCTTACCGCCAGAAATTATACACATCGATTCGCCTGAGGTCGATTTTGGAATAGACGAATGAAGTACTCCAACGCTCGCTTCGCGTGCCCGGCGGTTGGTGGTCTGGCGAGATCGGAACGGATCGCTCGGCGGAGAATGCCTACTGCGCAGACGGGCCGGCAGGGTCGCACCAGGTCATGCGCCCCCGGCTGCCGCTGATCAGACGAACTGGGGAAGGCCAGGAACGGAATTGAGGACCTCGTCCACGAGTTCGTCGCCGGCATGTTCCTTGGCGAAGGCGATCGTCTCGTTGGCGAGGCCGGCGATCTTTGCCATGCTGAGACCCTCACTCATCAATTGCTGGCCGAGCCCCATGAGGCCGCCTCCGCCCTCTGGGTCGTCGCCATGATACTTCGCCACTAATTCCGAAGCTCCGGGAATGGCCTCGAGCATGCGCGCAACGGGACCGTCGGCCGTGTGGCGTTGCAGGAAACCCAGCATTAACCCAACGGCCTTCTCTGCGAGAGCCGGGCCGATGCCGGCACCAGTGGCGATGCGCGATAAGAATTCTTCCATGGCAGGGTCTCTCTCTCTCTCTTTAATGAGGTTTACACGGGGCCGGTCCGGCGCCCAAAGCGCCCTTGGCCGAACCACAATTGAACTCCACAAAAATAGGCCGGCGGAAGTGCTATTGCTGGTCCAGCGTTTGATCGCAGTCTTGATCCATGCGAGCAGCTTGTGAGGGATGCAACCGAACGAGGCGCTGCTCCCACAGTCGTCGCAGGCCCTCCATCACAGCGTCACGCTTAGCCTGATCCGGCGCAATTGTATTGAGGAGATCTCCCAACGTGGCTTCGCCCTCAATCCGCATCAGCAGATTAAACAAGTCGTGCGAAATTCGCACACTGTCACTGCTGAAGTGGGTCGTGCTGATCTCGCAGTGAGTCTCCCGACGATCTGGCGCTTTGTAAGCGCGGGTTTGATGGAGGGACACATAGGGCGGCAACGAAACCGCAAGCGCAGTCCAATCCTGCAGCGTTGCAGCCCGCTTTTTTACCAGGAAGGGCCCGACTACAAGTCCATCCAGCTCTGTCGTCAGAAAGGTAGCAATCGCGTCTGCAACCGAATCCACGATCGGTTCGGCATTGTTGTTAAAGGACGTATTGAGCAGAATTGGAGTGCCTGTGCGCTTCTTGAACGCATTGATGACCTCCCAGTACGCGGGATTGGCGTTGCGCGATACTGTTTGCAGGCGAGCGGTACCGTCGACGTGCGTGATGGCACCGAGCAAGGCGCGCTTTGAGTCACGCACCCGAACGACGAAATTCATGAATGGAAATTCGTGCCTACCGTCCGGGAGGTCGAAAAATTCGCTCGCATTCTCCTCCAGCACAGATGGCGCGAAGGGCCGATAGCCTTCGCGCTTCTTGACCATCGCATTGATCCGGTCCTTGTTTGCGGCGGGCCGAGGGTCGGCAAGAATGCTGCGGTTGCCCAGCGCACGTGGCCCAAACTCCGAACGCCCCTGCACCCAGCCGATCACGGCGCCGTTGGCGATCCAGTCGGCTGCACTGCTTGCCACGTCATCAGAGCGTTCAACCTCGAGATGTCCGGCCCATGCATTCAGTTCCTGTTGCACGGCGCGCTCGCTCCCGAGATCAGGACCCCAATAGACCTCCTGCAGTCGCTCACACGGCGCGGGGCGGCCCATCTCGTTAGAGACTATCAGCGCAGCTCCCAATGCGCAGCCAGCGTCGTGAGACGCGGGTTGCACGAAGATGTCTTCGAAAAGCCCTGAATACAGCAGCTTACCGTTCATCGTGCAGTTGTGGGCTACCCCCCCCGCCAGGCACAACCGCTTCATGCCGGTGGCCTCACGGTGATGCCGGAGAATGTGGAACACGATCCGCTCAAGCGCTTCCTGCAGTGACGCACTCACATCTCGATGCTGCTGGGTGAAAGGCATTCCCTTTCGCCTGACCTCGATGTTGCGGAGCAACGCCGGACCGATGCGGTCGAGGTGAACACGGTAGCCACCGCCGTTGGCGGAGAGCTCGTAGAACTGCTCGAAGAGCTCGCGATAGGGAGCGGGGTCGCCGTAGGGCGCGAGTCCCATTACCTTATACTCGTCGAACAAGCCGTAGCCGAGATAGCGGATCGTCTCGAGATAAAACAGCCCAAGAGAATTGTTCTCGGGGAAAGCCTCGAGTTGCGTAATTTCTGTGCCAGACCCTACCGCCAAGAGGCCAGATAGGAAATCACCAGAGCCATCAATCGCTAGAATGAGACTTTGTTCGAAGCCCGACATTGCAAAGGCGCTCACGGCGTGCGCCTGATGATGACTTACGAATGAAATACGCGAACTGTCCAACTTAGTGCCGAACTCACGCGTTAACAGATCCTGCACCAACGTTTTAGCACCCAACGGAATGGAGAGAATGTCCGGGTGGGATGCGGACATACCTTCAAGCATGGCGTTGGCATAGGGCTCGCTGGCGTAGAGCGCGATACGATCAATCTCGTTGAGCTGAACCCCCGCCGCTGACAGACAGTATTGAATCGAACGAGTTGGGAGCTTGTTGGAGTGTTTCATCCGATTGAGGCGTTCCTCTTCGACGGCTGCTATCACCCGTCCGTCTCGGACGAGCACCGCGGCGCCATCGTGCATAAAGGCGTTCCGAAGCTCGAATCGGTTTTCATGGACTTGGTCAAGTCCGCCGCTAATTCCTAGACACAGCATTTCTTTCTCCATATAGTGACGGGCAAGCCAAATTGGCCTGCCTCAGACCGTTTCCAACTAAATAGGCCGCGTTGTCGCTTGCAGCTGCAACCGCCTGTCAGGCATCACCGGCATCAAAGAACGCCTCATAAGGGTCCGCCTAAATCAACATGAGATGCTCGATCGTGGCGCCTGCCGTTTCATGACGCCGAGAGCTTGGCTGGATCATCGAATTTTGAGCGGCTGCTGACTTGCATGCCGGCGATGCCGTTTTCATCTGCAGCACGAACTTGTGACGCGGGGTGCCAGTACCTTGCGAAGGGCGGCTGTTGACGAATAATAGTACCGCGCCGTGAACTGGCCCGATTTCATTCCCCGAAAGACCGTCGCACAGGCGAGTGACACGTGCTGCACTGTCCGCTTGCTTCCCGGTCGCACATCCGATAACGCCTTCGCTTGTGCAGGAGGCCGCATCGCGTCATGCGTCGGCCAAACATGGCACCGACTGGAAGCACGGCAATACGCCGTAGATGTAAAGCGCGGATGTTGTATGGTAGCGCTGCCGGCCGGGTCTCCAATCCGCTGCCCAGACGAGCCGACCGGATCTTCCTGCGGCAATAAGCCCGCCACACGCAGAAACGCGCTGGGCAGCTGGCTCGCCGGCAAGACTTCGCAGCTCAGGAACATTGGAGGACGACTAGCGTCGAACCGCCGACATGGTCGGCCAGTTGCAACTCACTTCTCGGCACGACCTCCACTGCACGTCAGGGCGCATGGAATATTTTCTCCTTTGGATGGGTGATCGGTGCGTGACGTGCTTTTGTCCATGCAAGATTTCCGAAGAGTTATGAAATCGTTTGTTTCGATCAAAGTCATCCACGATATGAATAGCTGCCGGACATGCGCTTGAAAGGGCTTCGGGCTTCCCGGATGGCAACTCCGATTTGAAGCGCGTGGCATTCCATGCGCTCTATCAAAACTTTTTCAGCAAAGGGTATGAGAGCAAACCCACACGTTTTTTCCGAAAGTCGCTTCGAGCATTCGGGATGATGTGCTGGGCGATTCACGCAGTCCACGGATCGAAGAGCTCTATGCCGAAGCCTTCGAAATCCTTCATATTACGCGTTGCGAGAGTGAGCTCCTGGGCAATCGCTGTGGCTGCGATCAATCCGTCCATTGACGTCAGCCCGCGGCCGCGGCGCTTCGCAAAACCCATCAGTCGCCCCAGGCCAGAGCAACCGGCTCGTCGACGGGGAGGACTCTCTGCTCGAAACGCTGAGGCAGGTCTCGGGCAAGCCATTCGGCCAGCGCCTCACGCTTCCGACCCTCGTCCATGAGAGCAATGCCGCGCCGGATTTCGGCGATCGACACCACGCTGATGAACGAGCGATCCTCGTCGAGCCTGTCCAGCCATTCCAGAACGCGTGCGTCCGGCGCCGGCCTTGTCACCTCGGACAGGACATTCGTGTCCAGCAGTAGCCTCACAGCGGCAGATCACGCGGTTCATCGCGTTGACGCTCAAGGTCGAGTTCCGCGCCGCGTAGCGGCGACTCCAGCAGAAACTCCGCAACCGTAGCCTTGCGCACCGTCTTGCGTTGCCATTCCTCGGCGGAGACGACAACGACGCTTGGCCTACCGTTGCGCGTGATCGTTTGCGGCGCCGCCTGCGCACGCTCGATGACTTCCGACAGCCGCGCCTTGGCCCGAGCGACGGTCCAGTCGGCATCCTCTTTTGGAGCAGACTGCATTCTGGCCTCCGTGACCATTGTGACTACGGTGACTACGGTGACTACGGTGACTGCGGTGACCGCGGTGACTGCGGTGACTGCGGTGACTGCGGTGACTGCGGTGACTGTATAAAAATGCCATAGTGACCGCAACAGGGGAGGGGGGACTTTTTTCTAGAGCCCGGACGCCTTGGTGAGATGTTGTCGCAAAAGTTGAGTTCTGCGACGGTGCAAAAGTCAGTTGCAAAATCGTCGCGACAAAGGCTCGGCAGCTCCCCGAAGTAGCCATTTCAGATTGCTTGCAGGTGCGGATAAAGTCCTTTATGCATCGGCACATGATCAAGTCCGCGCTCATCGCTGCAATCTATTATGCGACGCTTCCATAAGGAGCGGCGCGTTTCGATCATGACCTTGAAACAAGCCGCCGTCAGGCGGCTTTGTTCATTGAGAGGACCCCCTGGCGGCAATACCAGGAGGATTCCCTGTATGGCACTTCCCGATTTATCAACCGGTCATTCCGAACCACGTTCGGCGGCTTTGAAGGCGCTCATTGAGCGCGGCTATGTAAATCAAGGGACCGACCTGCCGGGTGTCGATGCCGCCTTTGAAGCAGGCATCGTACCCGCTTACGCTGNGCGGCTTTGTTCATTGAGAGGACCCCCTGGCGGCAATACCAGGAGGATTCCCTATGGCACTTCCCGATTTATCAACCGGTCATTCCGAACCATGTTCGGCGGCTTTGAAGACGCTCATTGAGCGCGGCTATGTAAATCAAGGGACCGACCTGCCGGGTGTCGATGCCGCCTTTGAAGCAGGCGTCGTACCCGCTTACGCTGGTTTTGATGCGACGGCTGACAGTCTTCATGTCGGCCATCTTCTTCTGATCATGGCGCTTCGTCATCTTCAGCAGACTGGCCATAAACCCATCGTTCTCATTGGGGGTGGGACCACCCGCATCGGCGATCCCAGCTTCCGTTCGGAGGCGCGGCCGATGCTGACGGACGAGCGGATCGCCGCCAACATTGAAGGGATCAGAAAGGTGTTTGACCGTCTCCTTGTCTTCGGAGACGGCCCGACGGATGCCGTGATGGNCAGCAGACTGGCCATAAACCCATCGTTCTCATTGGGGGTGGGACCCCCCGCATCGGCGATCCCAGCTTCCGTTCGGAGGCGCGGCCGATGCTGACGGACGAGCGGATCGCCGCCAACATTGAAGGGATCAGAAAGGTCTTTGACCGTCTCCTTGTCTTCGGAGACGGCCCGACGGATGCCGTGATGGTGAACAATGCCGACTGGCTGGACAGCATTCGTTGGATCGACATGCTGAGAGACGTCGGCAGGCATTTCTCCGTCAATCGGATGCTCTCTTTCGACAGTGTGAAGTCGCGGCTGGAAAAGCAGGAGAATCTGAGCTTCTTAGAATTCAACTACATGATCCTCCAAGCGTTCGACTTCCTTGAGCTATCCCGCCGGACCGGTTGCCGTTTGCAGATGGGTGGAGCCGACCAGTGGGGGAACATCATCAATGGCATCGACTTGATACGGCGGACGGATGGAAAGGAAGTCTTCGGAGTGACTACGCCGCTTCTGACGACTCCTTCAGGTGTCAAGATGGGTAAGACGGCTGCCGGAGCTGTGTGGCTCAACGAAGATCGCCTTTCGCCATACGATTNCAATGGCATCGACTTGATACGGCGGACGGATGGAAAGGAAGTCTTCGGAGTGACTACGCCGCTTCTGACGACTTCTTCAGGTGTCAAGATGGGTAAGACGGCTGCCGGAGCTGTGTGGCTCAACGAAGATCGCCTTTCGCCATACGATTACTGGCAATTCTGGCGTAACACGGAAGACGCTGATGTCGTTCGGTTCCTGAAGCTTTTCACCGATCTGCCGATGGACGAGATCGAGCGATTTGGACGGCTGAAGGAACCGAGCTAAACNACGGAAGACGCTGATGTCGTTCGGTTCCTGAAGCTTTTCACCGATCTGCCGATGGACGAGATCGAGCGATTTGGACAGGCTGAAGGAACCGAGCTAAACGTCGTCAAAGAACGTCTCGCCAACGAAGCTACGGCCCTGGCACACGGAACTAACGCCGCCAAACAGGCGGAGGCCACGGCTAGCCAAGCATTTGGGCAGGGCGAAGCCGCAGAGGGGCTACCGACGCTTCATCTAAATGACGCCGAGGGCTTGGCCGGAGTAGCCCTTGTGGATTTGCTGGTACGCGCCGGATTGACCTCCTCCAAAGGGGAAGCGCGAAGGGCGATCTCGGGACGAGGTGTGCGGATCAACGGCAACGTCGTCGAGGTTGNCGCCGGATTGACCTCCTCCAAAGGGGAAGCGCGAAGGGCGATCTCGGGACGAGGTGTGCGGATCAACGGCAACGTCGTCGAGGTTGGTACGATGATATCGTCCCAAGACCTCCCGATCCGGCTTTCGCTCGGCCGGAAGCGCCACACTGTTGTAAAGTAGGGTTTCAGCAAATGCTGTCGCAGAAATTCTGCCCGCTTAGCGGATATTGCAGACATTCGCGTCGAGTTCTTGAGGAATGTCGAGAGACATTCCTCAGGGGGTAGTTAGAGCCGGGCAAAGGCAGCAAACTGGCCAGGTGGGTGCTTGGCTACTATATCATTAACATGTAGGAGGTCGAGCAGTGAGCATTGTCACGCTTCCATGCGGCAATGGGCGGGCCGTTTCCTTTGATGTGATCGGCATTGGCGGCGACCGCATTTTCCTTGTCGACCTGCGCTGATGAATCGGACCATCAAGGACGCCACCGTCAAGCGCTTCCACTATGACGATCACGATCAACTGCGCCGGCATCTCGCCGACTTCATCTTAGCTTACAATTTCGCGCGCCGGCTTAAGACCCTCAAGGGCCTCACACCCTACGAGTTCATCTGCAAAATCTGTGCAAAAGAGCCCGAACGGTTCCGACTCGATCCCACCCATCAAATGCCGGGACTAAACACCTAGCCTCCACCTTCGTTGCTTCATTGCTAATGAGCTTAGCAGGTGTTCGATGGTAAGCTCGCTGGTTTCTGCGGGTATCGCCCCGAGCGGCTTGAACGCACACGCCACAGAGCAGAGATCGGTCCATTTTGTTACGAACGAACATCTTGCTTCCGGTAGAGCTTTCTCAACCAAGGTCCGAAAAGGGTCCAGCCTGTGTGGAAACGCGTTGATTTGGTAAAGTGATTCCCGATCAGCGAGGGGATTCGGGATGAAGCGGTTTGTCGAGGGCGAGGATCGCCGGCAAGCGACACTGCTCCCCGAGTGCCTGGACGATTACGTGACGCAGGACAATCCGGTCCGGGTCATCGAAGTCTTCATCGACGAACTCGACCTCGTCGCTGTGGGTTTTGCCGGGGTCGTGCCGGAAGCGACCGGGCGGCCTGCCTATCATCCCGCGACGCTGCTGAAGATCTATCTCTACGGCTATCTCAACCGCATCCAGTCGAGCCGCCGGCTCGAGCGGGAGACCCAGCGCAACATCGAGCTGATGTGGCTGACCGGCCGATTGATGCCGGACTTCAAGACGATCGCCGACTTCCGCCGCGACAATGGGCCGGCGATCCGCGCGGCCTGCGCCCAGTTCGTCGTGCTGTGTCGCCAGCTCAGTCTGTTCACCCGGGCTGTCGTGGCCATCGACGGGAGCAAGTTCAAAGCCGTCAACACCCGCGACAAGAACTTCACGGTGACCAAGGTCGCCAAGCGCATCGAGCAGGTCGAGGCCAGCATCGCGCGCTATCTGGCGGCGCTCGACCGTGCGGACCGGCAGGACGATGATGTCGCCGAGGCCAAGACGGTGCGCCTCAAGGAGAAGATCGAGGGCCTGCGGCGGCAGATGCAGTCCCTCAAGGAGATGGGCAAGCAGGTCGAGGCCGCGCCTGACAAACAGGTCTCCCTGACCGATCCCGACGCCCGGTCGATGGCGACCAGCGGCAAGGGCACCGGCACCGTCGGTTACAATGTCCAGATGGCCGTCGATGCCGAGCACCATCTGATCGTCGCGCACGAGGTCACCAATATTGGCAGCGACAGGGCGCAGCTGACCTCGATGGGGCAAAAGGCGCGGGATGCTACCGGATGCGAAGAGATCACGGTGCTGGCCGACCGTGGCTATTACAACGGCGACGAGGTGCTGGCCTGCGAGGGCAGCGGCGTTTTGCCCTGCATTCCCAAGACACAGACATCCGGCAACGCCAAGCGCGGCCTCTTCACCGTGGCCGACTTCATCTACGACGCCGAGAATGACCGCTACACCTGTCCGGCCGGCAAGCACCTGACCAGAGGAAAGGTGCGTTCGGACCGCCGGGACAATATCGATCACTATCGCAATCTCACGGCCTGTTCGTCCTGCGCGCTCAAACCCAGATGCACGCCCGACAAGCACAAGCGCTTGAAGCGCTGGGAACACGAAGGCGTCCTCGACAAGATGCAGGCCAGGCTCGATCGCATGCCGGACGCCATGACCATCCGCCGGCAGACGGTCGAGCACCCGTTCGGAACGCTCAAGGCGTGGATGGGCAGTGCCCATTTCCTGACCAGGACCCTCGAAAAGGTCAAAACCGAGATGAGCTTGCAGGTGCTCGCCTATAACATGAAGCGCATGATCAACATCTTCGGCGTCGCCCCGCTGATGAAGGCCATTGCCGCCTGATCACGCCCGCCTGCCAGCAGCCTCATCGCTGCCGCACTCAAAACAGCGGCCGTCATACGCAGTCTGTAATCGCGTTTTCACACGACCTCGGTCGCGAGCTGTCCGGTTCCCATCTGTCTCAGTAGGGTGGACAACCGACATGCAGCGGTTACCCGCCCATGCTCGTGTGTTGTTGGTTTGAAGGCTGAGGGTCTGTCACTATCCACTTTCCAATCATACGAATCGGATCACTGTCTTCGTGGTCGATATGGCAGGGCTGCTCGTGTCGTCCTGCACACTCGCGATCGTTCCCAACTTGTCCCGGGGAGCCCGTCTTTACGGGGTAATCGAAAACGTAGTGACAGATGCCAACCATCGCCGGACTGGGCTACTGGGCTGGGCCGCGCCGTCCTTCATGCCGCGCTCGACAAAGCATGGAACGCCGATTGCTACAAGGTTCTGTTGGCGACTGGATCTCGGAGGGAGTCCACTCTGCGCTTCTATGAAGGTGCAGGGTTCCAGCAAGGCGGAAAAATTTACTTCGAGATTCGCCGCTTGGAGGACGCTTTGGGTCGATTTTCCACCTTCCCTGACGGCCCGGAGGGGTGGGACTCGGCCGCTCGCGTCGTCCCGGCTGCCTAGCGTGGCGGATGAATTAACAGCCAGCGATTTGGCTCTTGCTCGACGAACTCTTTCTGGACGTGCCTGAGCACGTTCCGCTGCCCGGCAAACGGAACCATGTTACCGCTTGATCGAAGGGGACCCACTGAAATTCGTTGTGTTCGGCATTCAGTCGCACCGTCTCTGTCGACCCCGCGAAGCCCACGAAAACCGGCAGGAGGCTAATGGCGTCGCGGTCGGCTTCATAGAATTGCTCGCATATGTCGGCCGAATAGAGCCTCTGCAGCGTCAAGCCCGTTTCCTCCTTAGTCTCTCGCCAGGTCTTCCCTACGATCCGGTCATGGGTCTCGACCACGGCATCGGCGACCGCCGCCTCCCATTCCACGGCGCAAACGGCAAGGATCGCCCAGCGTCGATCCGAGCTGATATCGCGCAAGCCATCGGTGAAGTAGCGCTCACCCTGCCGACGCAGGCGAGCGATGCGGTGTTGCGGGATGCCGGCGAGCACTTGCGGATCAAGATCCAGGCCGCGCAGGAACTCCAGTCGGTCAAGCAGCCGGTTCGCCGCCGCGGAATTGTTGCCGACCTCGAACTTGCGAAGCCAGATGAAGCGGCTGATGTTACCGGCCAACATTTCGGTCAGAAGCCCATCCAACCGCTCGCGCGCACCAGCATCCANGTAGCGCTCACCCTGCCGACGCAGGCGAGCGATGCGGTGTTGCGGGATGCCGGCGAGCACTTGCGGATCAAGACCCACCGCGCAGGAACTCCAGTCGGTCAAGCAGCCGGTTCGCCGCCGCGGAATTGTTGCCGAGCTCGAACTTGCGAAGCAAGATGAAGCGGCTGATGTTACCGGCCAACATTTCGGTCAGAAGCCCATCCAACCGCTCGCGCGCACCAGCATCCAGCTTTTCCGCAATCCGCGTTTCGATCCGGCGCTCGGCGTCGACCAGGGCGTCCGCGCACAAGCGCTCGATTGTCGACACGGCTGGCAAGATAGTCAAAGTCTCCCTCCACCGCGCGACAAAACGCTGAGCAAGGTCCTCGTTCGATCTGGCATCTTCAGCCTGATCGAAAAGCCAATCCCGCAGATCACGGGTACCGCGCCGCTCGATCGTCTCATTAACCGCCTGAGGCGTCGGCCGGCGCAGCCGATGAGGGCGAGATGAGCGATCCCGCAATGGCATTTCCTCGGCGCGATACCGGTCGAGCCATTTGCGAACCGTCCGCGGGCAGACGCCTGCGGCTTTGGCGACGGCCTCAGGCGTCTGTCCGCTCTCGACCTGCATTACAATTCGCTCTCGACCGAGCGGCGTCAGACGGGTATTCTTATGGATGTTCATCCGCTCCCCCTGGAATCACTGAAGCTTCGACAACCTCAGCTTTCCCGGTTCGGACCGGATGGATAACCTTCTGAAAGCTCACAACTAGCTACCAATGCGATCAGCTTTCGGGCTATCGGGGCATCCAGGGAGGATGGGTATGTTCTTGGCTAACGGGCTCAAGCTGCGGGACCGCGGGTGCACCCTGGCACTGATTTTGGCGATCATATGTGTATGTGCGCCTGCACTGGCGGCAAACGCGTCGGATCAGGCGTGCCGGTCCATCGCCAAGCTCACAATTCCAAGCGTGATCTTTACCGAGGCTAGCCTTCAAAAGCCGCAGGANATCCCCGCAGATCCCTTCACTGCATTCACCGGCGCCTCGCCTCAGGCGGTAAAAGTGGGCGGGCACTGCCTTGTCCGAGGTGTTATCGGGAAACGCCAGGGGGTCGATGGTCAATCATATGGCACCCGGTTTGAGGTGCGTCTTCCGACGACCTGGAACGACATGTTCCTTTTCCAGGGCGGCGGCGCAGTTGATGGCTTCCTGGCGCCGGCCGTCGGGACCATTCCTTGCCGGAACTCGACCGCGGCTCCCGGGCTCTTGCGCGGCTACGCTGTTGTAAGCATGGATGGCGGGCACCCAAGCCCCGATCCGGCTTTCGGGGTCGATCAAGCCGCACGCATCGATTTTGCGTACGCCTCCATTGGCAAAGTCACTTCGGTCTCGAAGCAGGTGGTGGCCAAGTTCTATGGGGCGGCTCCGAAAAAGTCGGTGTTCATGGGATGCTCGAATGGCGGTCGTGAGGCGTTGATAGCGGCTCAGCGATATCCGCTCGAGTTCGACGGGATTGTTGCAGGTAGCCCGGGTTTTCGTCTCAGTGCGGCCAACATTGCCCAAGCCTGGGATACTCGCGAGTACATGAGCATCGCTCCCAAGGATGAGGCCGGCCATCCCATNGCCAACATTGCCCAAGCCTGGGATACTCGCGAGTACATGAGCATCGCTCCCAAGGATGAGGCCGGCCATCCCATTCTATCCCGCGCCTTCTCCCAGCAGGATCTGAACCTCGTCGCCAACGCGGTTCTCGCTGCCTGTGATGCCCGCGATGGCATTGAGGATGGCGTCATCAACGCCTGGCAGCAGTGCCGGTTCGACCCAAAGGTCCTGTCCTGCCAAGGCGATAAGACGGACAGCTGCCTCACGGCTGGTCAAGTGCAGGCCATCAGCCGCGCGTTCGCGGGTCCGGAAAGCTCCGATGGCGAAAAGCTTTACAGCGATTGGCCATATGATACGGGCGTTGCGGGCGCGGACTGGAGAATGTGGAAGCTGGGCAATTCCCCCACTTCCCAGTCGGATGCAAACAACATCGTTCTGGGAGCCCGCTCGCTTCAATACTACTTCATGACGCCCCCGGCGCCGAATTTTGCCCCCCTGAAATTCGACTTCGACAAGGATCCGGCACGCGTTGCGGATACGGCCAAGCTCAATGATGCGACCGGCACGTATCTCGCCAGCTTCGCTGCCCACGGTGGAAAGCTGCTCTTGTTTCAGGGACTTTCCGATCCGGTCTTCTCGGCCAACGATCTGGTGCGCTGGTACAAGCAAGTCGTCGAGGTCACAGGCGGCGGCGATTTGGAAGCGACTCGCCGTTTCGTGCGCATGTTCATAATCCCGGGGATGACCCACTGCGGCGATGGCCAAGCCTTCGACGACTTTGATCCTTTGGCCGCCATCGAGGGCTGGATAAACCAAGACAAGGCTCCGGACTCTCTCGCGGCTGGCAGCAAGGCATTCCCTGGCAAGCACCAGCCGATCTGCGCTTATCCCACTCAAGCTGCCTATGACGGTAAGGGAAATCCCGATGAGATCGCGAGCTATTCGTGTCGGGGATAAGAGACCTCGTCACTTGTTCGCTTCAATCTGCGCGCATTCCCGGAACAGGTCTCCCGGACCAAGGATCGGTTGGAAAAGCTAAACCCGG